>DATNDO010000092.1:0-21001 GCA_035606955.1 Candidatus Angelobacter sp. | reverse complement strand
CGAGTCACGTCGCCAATGTGCTCCAGCGCCCGGCGCACGGGGCTGCTTGTGCGATCGATCCACGGCACGGCTAGCCCCGCAATCACGCCGGCCGCCAAAAACGAAAGCTGATAGCTGGCATCGAAGAGTTCATCAGGCCGCGCGATCAGCAAGATTAGCGCCGCGAGCGCTACTGTGTTTATCAGAGCGACGCGCCGAAACAGCAGTCGCGCAAACAAGAAAATCGCCGTCATCAGTGCCGCGCGCAAAATCGGCGGACGATCCTGCACTACGCCCAAATATCCGGCGAGCACGACAAGTGTTATGACCGTCGTAGCACCCAGCGGCAAACGCAGCAAACGGCACAGCCAGAACACGAAAACCGCCAGCGCGCCAACGTGCAGTCCCGCGACGACGAGCACGTGAAACGCGGCTGTTTTCTGGAAGCTCTCGGCGAGTTCGGAATTCACAAAGTTGCGGTCCCCAAGCAACATAGCGCGCAGTACCGCAATGCGCTCCGGTTGGCCGGAGTAGAGACGGTCCAGCCTCGACAGCAAGTCCCCGCGGGCCCGTGCGAAACGACGCGCAATCGAAACACTTGCCAAACCATCGGTTTCGATCAGTTCCGTGCTGCGCAGAGTGCCCAGCAGTTCGATATTTTGCCGCTTCAGAAATCCGCGTTCATCGAACGCGCCCGGGTTCTGATAGTTTCGCGGAACCCGCGCGCGGCAAAGAGCTTCCACGCGATCCCCGGCGCGCAAGTGGGGAAGCACGTCGCCATTGCGGCCGAAATAATAATTGAGGCGCAAGCCGCCGCGCGCCACAACTGCCTGCCCACCCACCTCCACGCTCGCCAAATCAATTCTGTACCGGACACCCCACGGCAAACGTTCCGGATCTTCGCGCAGTATTCCGTGCCACCGCAGTGACTGGCTCGTGTCGATTTTTCCCGATTCGACAAGACCCGCCACGTCGTCGAGCGCAATGTCGCCCCGCTGCAATTGCATCGCCAGTGCGCCCAACGCAAACCATGCCGTCAACGCGCAAATTCCCGCCGCCGCACATTTCTTCCATAGCAGCGCGAGAAGCAGGCCAACAAGAGTTGCAAACGTTGCGGCCGCAATCCACAAAGTTGGATGCGTACTGGGGAATTTGGCAACGGCGATGCCGGAAGCGAACGCGAGTCCAAGCCACAGCGCCGGCAGTTTCACCGGACTCGATCTAGCCGCGCGATCGCCTCGATATGATACGTTTGTGGGAACATATCAAATAGGTACAGTTCCTGAAGAGCATACGCCTTCGCGCACAGTTTCGCCAGATCGCGCGCCAGCGTGGAGGGATCGCACGACGCATAGACGATTCGCTGCGGCGCGATCTCTATCAGTTGTTCCAGGGCATCCGGCTCGATTCCGGCGCGCGGCGGGTCCACAATCACCGCGTCGGGCACCGCCACGCCGCGCTTCCGCTTCCACGCCGCGAGAAACGCCTCGGTTGAATCATTTCGCGCCGCAATCGTCTTCCCACTCAATCCCGCGTTCGTTTCCAGATCGCGCGCCGATGCGGGATTCGCCTCGACCGCTTCCACGTGTCCGAAGCTTTTCGCCAGTGACATCGCGAACAATCCCACGCCCGCATATAAATCCAGGGCCACTTCGCCGCTTCCCGCCGCCGCCGCGACAACGCTCGCCATTTCCTCCACCAAGAATCGATTCACCTGAAAAAAAGACATATGCCCCACTCGAAAACTGTTCTGCGCCACCTTATATTGCAGAAATCCCGGGCCGTGCAGCGACATTCGCTCGCCGCGCACGTCCTGTATGAGAATGCTTTTCACATCCTCAATCCTCTCGCTGAGCATTTTCGCGATTGTCTCCGCCGCGCGCGGAAGCGAAGTGCAGGAAACATTCAGCAGAACGCCGCGATCTTCGGCGTCAACAAACGCTTCCACTTCTCGCAATGTTTCTGGCAATTTGCCTTCGCGCAAAGCGCTGAGCAGCGTTTCAAACGTCGCGAAAAGTTTCGGCGAAAGGATCGGACAAACTTCCACCGGGCACAACGTCGAGGATCCAGCGCGAAAATATCCGATGCCGGACGCCTCATTCACGGATGCGCTCGCGCGATCGCCAGAAAGCGGCCGAATCTTCCACTGCGCGCGGTTGCGATACTGCCACGGCGGCGAGGCGTGCACCGTTATCGGATCTTTCCAGTCGATCTTCCCGAGACGTCGGGAAGTTTCGCGAAGGATTTGCTCTTTGTAACGAAGCTGCGCCTCATACGAAATGTGCTGATAGTCGCAGCCGCCGCAGACGCCGAAATGCGGACATTGCGCATCGACGCGCTCCGGCGAAGCGTTCACTACTCGCGTCAAATGCCCGCGAACGAACTTCTTCTTGCGCTCTCCCGCCTCGATCTCCACTTCTTCGCCGGGCAGCACAAATGGCACAAACACGGCCTCGCCGTTTGTGTGCGCGAGCCCCTCGCCTCCGTAAACAAGCTTTTCGATCTTCACACGCATAATTTGTTGGAATCCTGGTCGGTGTTGCTCGCGGATTATTTCAAGTAATAGAGGCTCAGTCTCGATACCCGGTAAATTTCAAACAGCCGCTTCTGAATGTATTGTCTTTCCACAAGCGCGAGCTGTTCCGCGGACATTTTTCGCCGGTACGGCGCGAGCGCGCTGTCCATGTCGCGCCGGACCGTGAGCATCGTTTCCGTGTCCGCGGCGGAAGTGAGCGTGGCTGAGAGCTTATCTTCGAGTACCGTCAGCCTGCGTTCGAGTTCTTCCAGGTCGAGATGCGCGGCAGCGTCAAGCGTCATCTTCGCTTCTTCAACTCCGCGCGCTATTTCCACGAGCCGCTTGGCGAGTTCCTCCGAAGTGCCCGCGAATTGCTCTGCAGCCAAACGCAGCTTGCGAATACTGTCGTCCAGATAGCGCGCCAATTCCTCTCGCGAGAATGGTTCCGCGGCAGTGGATCTCGCGTGCCCTTCGGGCCCTTTTCCAACTTCCGCTTCCCGTAACCCTGCGGCCGCGTCGAGCACCGCGTCCACGCAATACGCCAAACTTTTCAGTGGACGCCCAGCCGTCCCGCGCCGCGAGCGCCCGTAGCTTTCAAATGCCCGGTCGATCCCTTTGAGCACTGCGCCCAGCGGAATCCCCGCTTTCTGCCACGTTTCCAAAATTGCCCAATCCAGCGGCGACACCAATAGATGTGCCCCGCGCTTGCGCCAAAAGTGTTCTTCGATTTCGGTGAAATAGTTGAAGTAGTTGAATTCCGCCATCGCCACAACGCAATTAACGCGCCGGCTTTCGCGCCGAATGTGTTGGCTTGCGGTTGCCTTCGCGCCGCTCCGTCGCACCGTGGGGACTCGCTGTTTCCGTAATCGCGTTGCGTTCCCAGAGAATTCGCAACCCGTCCAGCGTCAAGTGCTCGTCGACTTCTTGAATGTGCCGCGAGCCCGCGCCAATCAGCGCTGCTTGACCACCCGTCGCGATCACGCGCGTCTCCGCTCCTAATTCTTTTTTCAACCGTTCCAGAATTCCGTCAACCAGATCCGTGAAGCCGTAGTACAGCCCGGCCTGCATCGATGCCGCCGTATTCGTCCCGATGATTTTCCCGGGATCGCGAATCTCCACTCGAAAAAGCCGGGCGGCGCGCGCAAAAAGCGCATCCGCGGAAATGCCTACGCCGGGCGCCAGCACGCCTCCCAAATATTCTCCGCGCTTCGACACCACGTCGAAATTGATCGCCGTGCCGAAATCCACCACCACGCACGGCCCGCCATATTTCGCGAACGCCGCCACGCCGTTCGCAATACGGTCCGCGCCCACTTCTTGCGGATTGTCGTAATGCACCGGCATGCCTGTCTTGATCCCCGGTTCAACGAAGAGCGCCTTCAAACCGAAATATCGCTCCGCCATTTCCGCGAGCGTCGCGTTCAGCGACGGCACCACGGACGCAATCATCACGCCCTTTATTTCTGTCGCCGCGAGCCGAGCCAGAGTGAACAGCTCTCGCGTCAGGATTCCGTATTCGTCAACCGTTTGATCGCGCGCCGTCGTCAGCCGCCAGTTCGCCAGCAGTTCGTTGCCGCGAAACACGCCGAGCACCGTGTTCGTATTCCCCACGTCCATCGCCAGCAGCATCATTCCGCCTCTGCCACCGTTCCGGAAATCACGTTTTCGATTTTTCCGTCGTCGCGTTTCACGCGCAGAATTCCCATCGGCTCCAGCCCCGCCGTTGTTCCCACAAAATTATCGGTGCTTGTTGAGATCCTCACGCGCTTGCCCTCGCAGTAGCTCGATACCTGGGCGAATCTCCTCAAAATCGGCGCAGCCCCCTCCGCTATGAATTGATTGTAGTAGCGGTCGAGGTGCCGCAGCAACCGCGCAAGCAGGTCGAGCCGCGAGTGCGCGCGCCCCGTCTCCATTCGCATTGACGTAGCGATGCTGGCAAGTTCGCCGGGCATTTTCGATTGGTTCACGTTGATTCCAATTCCAATCACGGCAAAATGCATTCGGTCCGGCTCGGCTTGCATCTCTGTCAGAATGCCGCAGATCTTTTTGCCTTTCAGCAGCACGTCGTTCGGCCAGCGAATGTCGGGCGGAAGACCGCTTTGTTCAGCGATCGCGTCATACGCCGCCAGGCCAGCCACCAGAGTCAATGCCGGAGCCAGCATCGGAGAAATCTGCGGCCGCAGCAGAACACTGACGTAAATCCCCGCCGCCTTTTCCGAATGCCACGAGTGGCCCGCCCGCCCGCGCCCTGATGTTTGTTCCTCTGCGACGACTACCGCGCCGTGCGCTTCTCCTTCTTCTCCCAAATGCATCGCCACTGTGTTCGTCGAGTCCACTTTGAAAAAGTGAAAAATGTGTTTCGCGAAAGGTGTGCCGCGCAATCCTCGCGCAAGCAATTTCGGCGCCAGAACGTCCGCCGCTCTCTCAATGTGGTAGCCCGTCCGCGGATGTCCCTTCACTTTCACGCCGGCCGCGCGCAGCGTCTCAATCCAGCGCCACACCGTTTGCCGCCGGACGCCAATTTCCTTCGCTATTTGCGCGCCGCTAATTACGATCGTGGTATTTTCGGAAAGCAGCGACAGTAGTGCATCAATGCGTTTGTCTGTGCGCCCGGACGGGCTCGGCCGATTTTTCTGCGCGTGTGATTTAGCTGCAACCATGATAGGTCAATCTTCCCGTGAACTCGTGCCTGCGACTCATCCCTTTGCGAACTACTGAAAATGGCCCGGTAACTTGGCGGGGCGGGGATTTATCCCCGCCGTAAACAGTGCCTGACCTCAGGGGTTTTAACCCCAGAGGTCGGTTTTCGCCGCTGCGACCTGGCGTGATATGAATTTCGCGGCGCTCTATGGTTTCAGCAGCTTAGACTCGCCGGGAAAAAACCTCCCATTGTCATCCCGAGCCGCTATGCGGCGAGGGAGCTGCTTTGCGGTGGCACAGGTTTCAGCCTGTTCTCGTGTCATCACAGACCGCCTTCCCCTGCGGCAGGTATGTCTTTGCGAGACGAGTGGTCTACAGTTTCGCGAAAGTGCCGAAATAAACGCGGCGCTATTCAAGTTGCGCCAGCCGCTCCACAATCTTCTGGTACTCGATCTGCCGCTCGGCAAGCGTCGCTTCCAATCCGCGAACAACCCCTGCTGGCGCGCGGCTGCGAAACGTATCATCCGCCAACCGCTGTTTCTTCGACGCGATGTCTTTTTCCAGCCGCTCTTTCTCCTTTTTCAGTTTTGCCGTTTCAGCTTTGGCGTCGACTGGCTCGCCTTCAAACTGAATCCGCAAGTCGAATTGCGATGTTGAGCGTACCGCTCCCTCGCCGCTCTTCAGTTTTCCTGAGTGGATGTTCAGCGCCGAAAGACTGCCGAGTCGCAGAATTACGTCGATATTCTCCGCAGCGCGTTTGCGCACTTCAGAATCGTCGGACGCGAAATCCGCCGTCACCTTTTTCTTTGTAGCCAGTTTTATTTCCGCGCGTATATTTCGTGCCGTCACCACAATCTCCTGCACGAGCGCAACGTTCCCCTCCGCTTCTGAATTCCGCCACGACGCATGGGCAGTTGGGAAACTTTGCAGCGAAATGGACTTCGCATCTGCTTTTTGCGGCAGCCGATGCCACAGTTCTTCGGTGATAAATGGCATAAATGGATGCAGCAGCCGCAGCGCGTGTTCGAACGCCGCAAACAAATTCTGCCACGTCGCAATCGCATCCTCGCGATTTTCTGATGCAAGCTGCGGCTTCAGCCACTCGATATACCAATCGCAGAAATCGCCCCAGAAAAAGTGGTAGATAACGTGCGCCGCTTCATGAAAGCGGAAATTCTCCAGCGCATCGTTCATCTGTTCCGTCACCGCCGCGAGCCGCGAGAAAATCCACTGGTGCGGCAGCGCATCGCGCGTCGCATACGGCGCCTTGGCGCGAACATCCGGGGCCGCCAACTCTTCCAGAGTCACGCCCATCGCTTCAATCTTCTCCAGATTGAAAAATAAAAATCGCGCGGCGTTCCAAATCTTGTTTGCAAAAGCGCGATAGCTCAAAATGCGCTCTTCGCTCAGCGCAATGTCTGTTCCAGGGGCTGCGGCTACGATCAACGCGAATCGCAGCGCGTCCGTGCCGTATTTCTCGATAATTTCCAGTGGATCGATTACGTTCCCGCGCGTTTTCGACATCTTTATTCCATGAGGATCGCGAACAATCCCATGTAAATAAAGTTGCCGAAAGGGAATTCGCTCTTCGGTTTTCGTGCGTGGCGCCAGATGCAGGTCGAGCATCACCATCCGCGCGTCCCAGAAGAAAAGAATGTCGTATCCGCTGATCAGCAAACTGGTCGGATAAAACGTTCGCAGATCTTCGGTGTCGTCTGGCCAGCCCAGAGTCGAGAGCGGCCATAGCCCCGAGCTGAACCACGTGTCGAGCACATCCGGATCCTGCGTCAGTTTCCCACTGCCGCATTTGTCGCATTTCTCCGGCACGCTCGCGATCTGCGCGCGCCCGTCCACCACTTCAACGCTCGAATCCTTTGCCGACGTCATCGCGCCGCAATCGCCGCAATGCCAAATGGGAATGCGATGGCCCCACCACAATTGCCGGGAAATACACCAATCGCGAATATTCGTCAGCCAGTCGAGAAAAGTCTTCTTCTGATTGTCCGGCACAATCGAAAGCAGGCCGTCCTCGACGATCTGAATTCCCGGCGCGGCCAACGGCTTCATCTTGCAGAACCACTGCACGGAAAGTCTCGGCTCGATGATTGTTTTGCAGCGGTCGCACAGGCCAACGGACATCGCGTGGTTCGTCACGCGTTCGAGCAGGTCCTGCGCCTTCAGGTCCTCGACGATTTTCTCTCGGGCCGCAAACCGATCCATTCCTGCATACGCGCCCGCCGCTGCGCTCATGTGCGCGTCCGGAGTCATCACGTCAATTTCCGCCAGGTTGTGCCGTTGGCCCATCGCAAAATCATTGGGATCGTGCGCGGGAGTCACTTTCACTGCGCCCGTGCCGAATTCGCGGTCCACAAAATCGTCGGCAATGACGGGGATTTCGCGATTCATCAGCGGTAGCACGGCCATCTTCCCGATCAAGTGTTTGTAGCGCTCGTCACTCGGGTGAACGGCCACAGCCGTGTCGCCCAGCATCGTCTCCGGCCGCGTAGTCGCAACCGTTATCGTCTCGCGCGAATCTGCAATTGGATAACGAATGAACCACAATTTTCCTTCGCGCTGTTCGTGCACCGTCTCGAGATCGCTCAATGCCGTCTGGCAGCGCGGGCACCAATTCACCATGTAGCGCCCGCGATAAATCAGCCCCTCGCGATACAGCCGCAGAAATGCTTCCATCACGGCACGATAGAGCGGCGGATCCAGAGTGAATTTTTCGCGTGTCCAATCGCACGAAACTCCGAGCCGAATCATTTGCTTCTTGATATTTCCGCCGCTCTCCGCTTTCCATTGCCAGACGCGCCGCTCGAATTCCTCCCGCCCAATCTGCTCGCGTTTCAGTCCTTCCTTCGCGAGCTGCCGCTCCACCACCACTTGCGTGGCAATGCCCGCGTGATCCATTCCCGGGAGCCAAAGCGTTTTGTTGCCGCGCATGCGGTGCCAGCGCACCACGATGTCGATCTGGGTATGCTCCAGCATGTGGCCAATGTGGATGGATCCTGTGACGTTCGGCGGCGGCAAAACGATCGAAAACATTTCGCCTGCGCCCTTCGCGTCGGCGCGGTAAAGCTGCTCTTCGAACCAGGTCTGCGCCCAGCGCCGTTCAGTTTCTTGAGGTTCGTATGCTTTGGGGATTTCCCTTGCCATTGTGATTCGCGCTTAACGGTTTCGCCGCATCCCTGTGCGTTTTTTGGAGATGCGTGAAACCATCAACTATACGAGGCAATTGCGTGGCGCGTCAAATGAGGCTAGGTGAGTAAATCAGCCAGGCTTGCGGAGCTACTTCTTATCGCGTTCGCGATTCAGCATTTCTTCGACCAACGGGCGAAGAACACCGCTTGAGAGGGCTTCATGAATCTGAGGCTGCAGCTTTTCGAGCAGCTTTGCGACAACGCTGTCAATTGCGGCCGCATCCATTTCCGCATTCTTGGCGGTTACAGCGGACACCGCTTCGGAAATGGCTTTCTCGGTTGACGCAGCGTGCGCCGTTTCCATCACGGATGCGTCAGACTTCTCGGGAATTTCTACCTCGACTGAAGACTCAGTAGCAGAAGGTTCCACCGCCGTTGCTTCGTAATGTCCTTGGGATGGAGCGTTATCCGATTCCGCTAACGCCGCGCTGATATTCTCGACCGTGTACGACGACGCTTCGTCTGCTGTTTCTTCCAAGATAAGATCCGCAGGAGCCGCTTGTTCTGGCATTTTCGGCCCGGTGGAAGAAGACTCCACTGGCGCGGGGAAGGGAATCACTTCCGCGGGCGGCGCGGGCCATTCCGTTTGCTGCGCGCTTGCATGTTCCTGCCCCGGGTCACTGTGTTGCGGTAATGTTTCGCGCGACACGTAATGCGGCGCATCTTCCATTTTTGTGATCGCGAACTGATTCGACGTTCCGTTCGACGGTTCGCTCGAAACCGGGCTTGACGTCAGTTCTTCCTGCGCTTCAGCCGAGGCTTCGGGGGCTGCCTCCACATCTGGCTCAGCCGTTTTGGAATCCGCGATTCCCATCAAGTCCATCCACTTGGTCCGTGCGCCCGTCGAACTGGACTCGATTTTTTCGGGGACGTTCGCGCCGCCAAATGGCACGTGCGCTTTTGAGTGAACGCTTGTTTCGAGCGTCTCCGAATCATCCGGCGTTATTTTTCCGCCGGCAAGTTTTTCGACCATACTTGCGGACTCGGACGCAGGAATTTCATATTCCATGGTCGTGCGCCGCCGCGTCCATTCGCTTGTGGGCTCGTCGTAATCATCCCCTTCTTCGACGTGTTTTGCCTCCGGAGTGGCGACAGGTTCGAAATCCCTGGCGGGAGTGGCGCCAAATGCAAATTCCGGCGGGACACCCTCTGGCTCCTCGAATTCCGGAATGGGCGGGCGGGGTTTCGGCATCCATGTCGGCGGCTCAGGAATTTCTTCTTTCGGAGGCACTGGCGGCACGACGACGGGCTCGATCTTCGGCAGCAGGGAAGTGACCATCGCGATCAGCGGGTCAGGCGGCACAAATGGCTTTTTCAACACGCCGTCCGCTCCCACGCGATGCGCCTCTTTTTCGTCCAGCGGGTCAAATGCGCCGACCAGCAAAATCACAGGAATATTTGCGAATTGCGAGTTTTGTTTAACAAACTCGCAGACTTCATAACCGCTTCGCACCGGCATAAATACATCGGCCAGCACGATGTCGGGACGTACTTCAGGTATTTTCCGGCAGGCGGCTTCTCCGTTGCCTACCGCGACCACACGAATACCTTTCTCTTCGAAGACGAGCGACACCATCTTCTGAATGTTGCTGTTGTCGTCCGCAACCAGGATCGTGGGCAACGTCGATACCTCAGGCACGCTTCCGCCGTACGGGCAGGAGGCGCCATTCCTGCCACTATTGGAACATTCGTGCGGAAAGCCGTCAACGGATTCGAACGAACCGCGTGCCGCGAAAGTGACGTGTGGTTTCACACGCCCAGCAGCTAGTCTCGAGCATCCAGCCCTAGTCATGGCACCGCTCTAGTTCATCCTGCCTGCCCCTGGCGCAGGAAGGAAGGCACGAAGGACCGTGCCGAACAGGCCCGAAATTCAGAGGTTTTCACCCCTGAGGCGCCGTAGGTAGCGCAGAGCCTCGCCGTTCGAGGTTCTGCGGCTTTTCGCTCTTCGCGGGTCGAAGCAAACGGGAGGGGTGAACCCCTCCCCCTACGTTGCGGTGACAGATTTCACTCGTCACTCGTCCCGCCAAACACCACAGCTGCCACATCTATCCCTGCGCCGCGCAACGTGCTAGCGTCGTGGAGAGCGAAAATTCGATGATGCGAGCGGCGACACGAGTGGGGTCCAACGGGCCAGAAGTCATCCCAGAGCCGTCAAAAACTCCCCGAAAACGCAAGAGCCATGAAAGCCGCAGAGACTCAGCGACGAAAAGCCCCAGAACCTCAAACGGTGCGGCTCTGCGCTAAAGACCTGCGCCCCATCGCCCCTCATTTCTAATCGACTGTCCGGAATTAGACATCGACTTAACTTGCACAAAACAAATAGCCGACCCCCATTTCTAATCGCCAATTTTTCGCGTTTTTTAAAATTACCGGACACTTTGCCGCCCCGCTCATTCAGTTTGCGCACGACAGGCGGGTGGCGCGTGAAGCTATTTGCGGTGAAAGACGTTCTTGCGGATGTCCGGCCAGAATTCCTGGAAGACGTGATTGAGGACAGCGGACTCCATCTGCACTGCGAAGTTCACGGCAGTTTGACTGGCGCCGCGCTCCTCAGGCGGATAATAGGCGTTGGACAGCCCGGCTTCCAGCGCATTGCCCCCCACCTCGGACCAGTTAAAGGCGTTGCCTCCAGCATCTGTCTTGGTGACGAAGGCACGGGATATCGCGTAGCCGGTTCGGTGGAAAAACCCTCCCTTACCCAGCGTGTAATAGCGCGGGTCCTCGTGCGTGAGCGCGGGGACAATGGCTTCGGTGAAAAAAGTCCCCGACACTCCGTCGGTGAATGTGCGCCAATAATAGCGTCCGTAACCGGCGACTCCATGCCCCAATTCAGGATCGGAATTCATGAGCATGGCCTGTCCAGCGAGGATTCCGGCCCAGGTATAGGACGAGTAATCGATGACGCTATCCTTCGAGGCCAGCACGAATTTCTCGCGCGTGGACATCGGCGGAAGCTGCGCGTTGGCGTTCACCGCTCCAAAATTGGGGACGACTCCGAACATGCGCTTGCTCTGCGTAGCTTGGCTGTCGTCCTTCTTTTTCTTTTGATCTTGGGCAGTCGGTGGCGGGGCGGGCTTGCTTTGTGGTGCTTGGTTTTGGCTTTGCTGGGCCTGATCAACTTGAGCAGGAGGACTTGATGATTGTGTAGCTTGCGTCTGGGACCACATCAGAGTGGGCGAAAAAAGAACTGCGAAAAAAATGACGAGGACTGAAACGGCCCTTACGATTTCGAGCGAGGCTTTCCCTCGAGTCACGTGCAAGCGCCGACGTACCCCGGGCCTGCCCGCCCACAACGCCCTCAACTCCGGCTCCGTTGTTTTACCAAGGGATAAGCTTTTTCAGGCCTTTTTTGTGCTTGCTGGTTGATTCTTTGCTTTTGTCGACTTTTTTCTTGTCGGCGGCTTTTTGTGCGTCCGCCGCGGACTGCGGATCACTCCCGGTGGCCGGAGTTGACGTTGCCGTGCTGACACCTGATGTGCCGCTGTCACTCGCGGTCGCCGGCGGCGTGGTGCTGGTGCTCGTTGGCGGCGGCACAGAGTCCGTGGCCGGAGGCGCTGACGTAGATGTGCTCGACGACGTGGTGGCCGGGTCAGGCGGCGCAGTTCCGGTCGAGCCAGTGGTTGAACTACTTGTGGGCGGAGGAGTTGCCGATTCGGGCGAGACAGTCTGGATGCTCATGTTCTGCTGCGTGGCACCGGCGCCGCCTGCATCACTTACCGAGTCCGACGCGGAGGTGGCATCTTGTGACGCCCCGATTTCTCCAGGAGGATTCAAATCCGGCGCACCGGTATGAGCCGCCATCGCTACGTTGGGATTGCTTTTCATGACGCCCATAGCGCGATGAACAAGCCCGGGGTGATCGTGCGCGAACTTCTCTTCATATTTTGCGCGGGCGAGCGCATCGGGATCCGGCGACGGAATTTTCACGCTATCTTCCGTCAATCGGCGCTTCGCTTCGGGCGCGAGGGATGAAAGGGGGTAATTCTTAACAATCTGCACATACTCGGCGTCTGCCTGAGCCCGCCACCGGGCGCGTTCCCGTTCATTCTTCGAGCCTAGGGCGGCGCGGCGGAAAACGTCTCCCAGCATCCAGTGCGCACGATCCGCCTGGCTAAACAGAGGATAGCGAGTGACGACTTCGGCAAGGCGCGACGCGGACGCGCGGTAATCACCCTTTACATAGTAAAAGCGCGCGACTTCGAAGTCGCCGCCGCCCAGCACTTCCTGCACCTCTCGCAGGCGCTGATCCGCCTGCGGTACCAGGGGGCTCTTCGGATATTTCAGCAGGAAGGACTGGAATTCCTGTTCCGCAAGGCGCGCCTGGGTGGCATCGCGGTCTGGCTTTTCCATCATGCGGTAATGCGCCATGGCGATTTGCATCTGGGCGTAGGAAGCCTCTGGAAGGAACGGAAAAAAAGTTTCGAAGTCCTTGTATTCGGCGACTGCTTGCGTCAGCCCTTCGGTGCCACCCTCTTTGTAATAGGAGTCCGCCACGGCCAGCTTCGCTTTGGCAAGGTATTCGCTGTCCGGGTAGCTGTTGATGAGAGTTTGCAGGCTTAGACGCGATTCCGTGTAACGGCCGTGATTGTAATCATTCAGCGCGCGATCGTAGAGAATCTTGTCGGGTTCGGCGTTGGTATCCGGAGTTTTCGTGGCAGTCTTTTTGTGTCCGGAAAAAAGACATCCAGCCGGAATGAAAGATACGAGAAGCGCAAACGTAAGCCAGAAGGAAGGTCGTTTCGTTATGCTTTTCATCACACCCTTTGCGAGATCGCGTCGTTCGCGCACTGCTTCATCTGCCGAACGACGGCGCCCGGATCCTTTGTATGGAAAATTGAAGTGCCCGCCACCAGCGTGTCAACGCCGGCGGTTACAAGTTCCGCCGTATTTTCCAGCGTGACTCCCCCATCCACTCCAATTCGGAAGCCGTAATCGTAGCGTGAGCGTATATCCCGCAACTCTCGAATCTTGTCAACCGTTTGAGGAATGAATTTTTGGCCCCCAAATCCGGGATTCACAGTCATCACCAGCACTGTTTCCACCCGGTCCAGCACTTCTTTCAACATCGCTACCGGAGTGGCCGGATTGATCGCGACGCCCGCTTCGCAATTCTGCTCGTGAATCAAAGCGATCACCCTGTCGAGATGCACCGTCGCTTCTTGATGAACCAGAATCCGATGCGCTCCAGCCTTGGCGAATGCCTCGACGAAATCCCCCGGTCGCTCAATCATCAGATGCACATCAAGCGGCAAACGGGTTGCCTTGCTCAATGACGCCACAATGGGCACGCCGATGGAAATATTGGGCACAAAGTGGCCGTCCATCACGTCCACATGAATCACCGCTGCGCCAGCGGATTCGACCGCGCGCACCTCTTCGCCCAAAACGGCGAAGTTCGCCGCCAGAATGGACGGTGCGATTTCGAGCGGACGGCGGGTCATGAAATTCACTTGGATTGTAACACAGGCGCAGCCGCGCTTATTGCGCTACCTGCAGTTCGACGCTCGCGCCAGGCTCGATTCGCGCGCCACGCTGCGGAAGTTGAGACGTCACGGTTCCCGGTGGCCGGCCAGTCAGCGGCAGCGGCGTCACTTTGCCCACTTTCAATCCAGCGGCGGACAATCGTTGTTCCGCCTCCGCGAGAGGCAGGCCCTCGAAGCCCGGCATCACATACGCTGGCGGCTGCGTCCCCAGAGAAACGAGCATATCCACGTGCGGACTGCTTGCATCGGTCGAGCCGGCCGGCGGATCCTGTTGCAGCACGATATCGGGAGGGAATTCCGGCAGATGAGCGCTGGACACTTCGCCGGTCTGCAGCCCCTCGCTCAACAATTCAATTTGCGCGGCGCGCAAGCTGCGGTCATCGAGTTGCGGAATCGTTACAGTCTGTTGGCCAAGGCTGACAACAACGTGGACCAATTCGCCCACCTTCAAGCGCGTTCCCGCGGAAGGGCTCTGGCGCGCGACCACGCCCGCCGGCAGGCTGCTATAGACGCGATCTTCGACCCTAAGGTGAAGGCCGCGCGCTTCGAGCTGCGTCTGGGCTCGCGAAAGCGCCACGCGAGTCAGATCCGGCGTCACGATCTCGCGCCCCTGAATGGCGAAACGCATGGTCAGAAGCGCGCTCAGAAAGGCGACGGACGCCAGCACAAAAATCAGCAGCGCCATTCGTCCGACCCATTCGCTTCGCTCTCGGAATCCCAAAGTTTCGCCTCGACAGAAATGACACTAACATCCGCATGGGTTGGTTTCAACGCTCGGAAGAATGCGCGTTACCGCGAGGCCAACACGGCGGCAAAAAATCCGTCTGTGGCGTGCTGTGGAGGAAACGTCCGAAATGCGCCGTTGCTGTCAACGAAAGTCTCGGCGAGCACGCCTTCAAGGAGCGCGTCGGCGGGAATTTCGGCGCTCGTCGCGCGGAATTCCGGATGCGCTCCTAACGCTTCGCCGACCACGTCTTCATTCTCCTCGGGCTCGAGCGAGCACGTCGAATAGACAAGCCGCCCCTCAGGCGCGAGGCACTCGAGCGCGGAGTTGAGCAGCATCACCTGGCGCGCGTGCAGTTCGAACAGATCGGTTGGCTTCAGCTTCCAGCGAATTTCAGGGTTGCGCGACAGCGTGCCTGTGCCGGAACACGGCGCATCCACCAGAATGCGGTCGAATTTAGCGCGAAAGGGAAGTGACGCCGTTCCGTCCAGAGCAATCATCTTCACATTCGACACGTGCGCGTGCGCCAGCCTTTCGCGCATGGCGCGCAAGCGATTTTCGCGGCGATCCGCCGCAACAACCAAACCAGCCGGCCCGGCTTTCTGCGCCAAGGCCATGGTCTTGCCTCCCGGCGCTGCACACACATCAAGGAGTGATTCTCCAGCTTTCGCGTGCAGAAGCAGCGGAATGATTTGCGAGGCTTCGTCCTGAAAACTAATCCAGCCATTCTGGAACACTTTCGTCTTTGCCACATCACCGCTTCGTATTGTGATGGCGTCGCACGCCAATCGGCCGGGCTCAAATTCAATCCCCTCAGCCGCGAGCGAATGCAATACTTCTTCTCGATTTTCGTGGCTAAGCACCGCGCACACTCTTCGCGGCGTTTCGTTATTTGCTTCGAGGAGCGCGACGGTTTTTTCGCGCCCAAATCGTTCGAGCCAGCGTTCGACGAGCCACGTGGGATGAGAATGGAGAAGTCCGAGGGCATCCACCGACGCCGCTTCCCGCGGCAGGAAGTCCCGCGCGGGCTTGGCGCTTTCGGCGGCAGCGCGGCGCAAAACTGCATTTACCAAAGATGAGGCAGATCGTTTTCGCGCGCGTTTGACTAATTCAACTGACTCGTCTACCGCCGCGCTCGCTGGAATTCGCGCGAGATGCCGCAGTTGGTAGAGTCCGATCCTCAGGGCAACGAGCACTTCAACGTCGAGGGCGAGCGATTTCTTCGCCGTGTAGTGCTCGATGAAAAAGTCGAGCAATCGTTGCCATCGCAACGTGCCCATGACGATTTCCGTCGCGAGCGCCGCATCGCGAGCGCTGACCTTCGCTGCCGTGTTTTCGTTCAGGCGCGCATGGAGCACTTCGGACGCGTATGCCGCCTCGTTCTCCACGCGCACGAGGGTGTCGAAGGCAATTGTTCTGGCGGTGCTGATTGGCATAGTGTTTCGTCCCGGACCTCAGCAGGGTGCATCTGGAAACGACCTCAAAACAAAAAGCAGATTCCTCGTCGCGGTCGCTCCTCGGAATGACAACTTACTATTTTTTTCGTCGACTGCTAGTTGCTGCTGCTCCGTTCGCCAAAGCCCAGGGCGAGCGGAATGACAATTCGTGCTATTTTCGGCAGCACGCTAGGTAAAGCGTTCGCCGGAGGAAATTCGCGCGCCGTTCGCGAATTCGCCCGCGCTCATGCGTTTGCGTCCTTCAGGTTGGATGTGCTCGACGCGCAGCCATGTCCCTTCACCGCAAGCGACATGCATGTCCCCGCGAGCTTTGACGATGGACCCAGGCTCATGTGCGCTTATGCCGGCCGGACTTTCCGCCGGACGTCCCCATAGGTGACACGATCGTCCGCGAAAGTGCGTGTACGTTCCCGGCCATGGTTGGAACGCTCGAACGCGGTTATAAATCTCGCGTGCCGGACGGCTCCAATCGAGCAGTCCCTCTTCTTTTTTTAACGGCGGTGCAAATGTTGCAAGCGCGTCGTTTTGGGGTTTCGCCGTGAGTTCGCCGGCCGAGAGCTGTTGCAGAGTGTGAATGAGCAGCGGCGCGCCAGCATCGCCCATGCGCGCCATCAATTCCGGCGCAGTTTCGTCCGATCCGATTTCCATTTCGAGCTGCTCGAGAATCGGCCCGGTGTCGAGTCCAGCATCAATGCGCATCGTCATCAAACCTGTGCGCGCGTCTCCGTTGAGAATCGCGCGCTGGATGGGTGCCGCGCCGCGATATCGAGGAAGCAATGAACCATGCAAATTGATCCACCCAAGTTTGGGAATTTCAAGTAAGCCGCGCGGAATAATTTGTCCGTAAGCGATGATGACGACGGCGTCCGGCGCGATGCGTTTCAAAAAGTCGGCCGCATCCGGCGACTTGATTTTCTCGGGTTGATAAATTTGCAGCCCAGCTTCGAGCGCGGCATCTTTGATCGGTGAATGCGCAGGATTTTGGCCTCTTCCGCGTGGACGGTCAGGCTGCGTGATCACCGCCTCCACGGAAAATTCCGGAGCAGTCAGCAGTTTCTTCAAGGAAGGTAACCCGAACGCTGGCGTGCCGCAGAAAACGATTCGAAGCGGCACGGTGTTTCTACCACTCCCCGGTTTTCGTCAGCTTGCGGATTTTTCGTTTGATGAGGTCGCGCTTCAGCATGCTCAAGTGCGTCAGAAAAAGTATTCCGTGCAGATGATCGATTTCGTGGCAAAACGCGCGCGCCAGCAGCCCTTCGGCGCGCATTTCGTATTCTTTTCCGGTCACGTCTTGCGCGCGCACGGTTACATATTTTGGCCGCAGCACATTTCCGCGAAACCCCGGGACGGACAGGCAGCCCTCTTCTTCGCGCTGCTCGCCTTCGGTCCGGATAATTTCCGGATTTGCGAGCACAAGCTTCGCTTCCGGATTCTTGCCCACGGTCACGTCGATTACTGCGATGCGCAAGCTCAGACCAATCTGTGGCGCGGCCAGTCCCACGCCCTGAGCGGCGTACATGGACTCGAACATGTCGTCGGTCAGCTTGGCCAATTCCGCGTCGAATTTGTCGATCGTCTTGGTAGGTTGTTCGAGCACCGCGGCTGGGAACTTCGTTATCGGATGGATCATCGCTATGTGTGCCTCGTTTTTGTGCGCCGTCTTGGGCGTCGTCTCCTGCGCTAAAATTCGTCTAATTGCTTTTGATAACCTTGAAAGTTCCGGCGTGTTTCTTCTAGCGAGTCTCCTCCGAATTTCTCCAGGAATGCTTCGGCGAGCACATATCCAACCATCGCTTCAGCTATCACTCCTGCCGCGGGCACCACGCAAATGTCCGAGCGTTCGTACGCGGCCTTGATGCTCGCCTTGCTGCTCAAGTCCGCGGAGCCGAGCGCGCGCCGCAACGTGGAAATGGGTTTCAGATAACCTCGCACAACGACATTTTCGCCGTTCGTGATTCCGCCTTCAATCCCACCCGCGCGATTCGAACTTCGCTGAAAGCGCTTCTTCTCCCCATCATACAGAATCTCATCCTGAACTTCCGAGCCGTACGAAGTCGCGTTGGCGATTCCCGTGCCGATTTCAACGCCCTTGACGGCTTGTATCGACATCACCGCGCGCGCCAGCCGCCCGTCGAGTTTTTCATCCCACTGCGCGTGACTTCCGAGCCCCGGCGGAACACCGCGGGCTACAACTTCGAAAATTCCTCCCACGGAATCGCCCGCGCGCAATGCTTTATCGACTTCGGCTTTCATGCGCGTTTGCGTGTCTTCATCCACGCATCGCAGCGGCGAGTCCAAATTCGCGCAAATGGACTCGATTTCGTTCCACTGCGCCGCGCGTTCCAGCTTCACGGGTCCCACGGCGATTGTATGGCTCAAAACGCTGATGCCAAATTCGCGCAAGAGCAGCTTGGCAACGGCGCCTGCGCTTGTACGCGCGGCTGTTTCGCGCGCGGAAGCCCGCTCCAGAATGTATCGCGCGTCGTGAAAATTGAATTTTAACGCGCCGGCCAGGTCCGCATGTCCCGGACGCGGCGAAGTCAGGTGACGCTGCGCATCTTCACCACCGCCCGCAGCGCCGTCAGTATCCTCGACGGGCAAGGCCTTCTCCCAATTTTTCCAGTCGCGGTTCTCGATGCGAATCGCAATGGGCGCGCCGATGGTCTTTCCGTGACGCACGCCGGCCAGAAATTCAGCCTGGTCCTTTTCGATTTTCTGCCTTCCGCCGCGCCCGTATCCGAGCTGTCTCCGGTGCATCTCGCGATTCACAAATTCCAGATCGACCGGAACGCCCGCGGGCAATCCGGAGATCCAGGCAATCAGCGCTTGCCCGTGAGATTCGCCGGCCGTGAAGAATCGCAGCATTTCGTTGGGTGTTCGCGTCCACTCGAAAGACGCACGATTCTACCGGACGCTCCAGCGCTCGTAAAGCAATCATGCGTCTGGGAATTCACTCCGAGATGCCTTGACGTCCTCCATACTCAACGTTACGCTGTCGAAGCTCTAATTTGCACGATGGCGACGCTCACTCCCAAGACGCCTGAATCCGCCACTCCTTCGCCAGCCGCTGCGTTGAGCGACACACTCAAACGCAAGCTCTTTTCGCTTCAGAGCTATTCTCAACTGGTCGGCGACGCCGTCTCAAAAATCTTCACGGCGCCTCACTACCCGGAAGATGTCCTGGAGCAGATGGACGCGATTGGCATCGGCTCGCTTCCGATCATTCTCCTCACCGGATTTTTTATTGGCGGCGTGATGGTTTTGAACACAGCGCAGCAATTCCAGCGGTTTGGGGAAACGGTGCTGACTGGAGACACGGTGGCGATCGCCCTGGTGCGCGAACTCGGGCCGACGATTGCGGGATTGCTGGTGACGGGACGAAATGGTTCGGGCATCGCTTCGGAGTTGGGGTCGATGGTGGTCACGGAACAGGTGGACGCGATGCGCGCGCTGGGCACGGACCCTGTGCGAAAGCTAGTTGTACCGCGGCTGATCGCCACGGTGCTCGTTTTGCCGTTGCTCACAGCCGTGGCTGACCTGATCGGCCTGATCGGAGGCTATATCGTGGCCCATTTCACACTAGGCCTAAGCGCCGCCGAATTCTGGAATCGCGCCGTCAACGCCTTGGCCTTTGGTGACCTCTTCATGGGTCTCGCTAAGCCTTTCGTTTTCGCCATTATCATTTCCACGGTGGCATGCTACTACGGCCTGCGAACGCGTGGCGGCACGCAAGGGGTCGGCCGTGCCACCACAACCGCCGTGGTTGTGGCTTCCGTCGCGATTCTCGTCAGTGACTTCTTTTTGGGCAAGCTCTTGCTATACTGGTTTACCTAGCGGTGCCCCGCCCGGTTTTCCCCGGTTGCGTGCGCGTTTCCATCTATAATCAAGTCGCGTACGGGAATGGAGCGCGATGTCAAGCCAGCCCATAGGTAATATCGTTCGGGGGGAACCTGTAATCCGCTTCGAGGACGTGAGCATTTCCTTCGATGAAGGCGAGGTCCTTCGCGGCATCTCGTTCGAAGTGGTTCCCGGCGAGACAAAGGTTGTCCTCGGGGAAAGCGGCTCCGGTAAGACTGTTCTTCTGAAACTGGCGGCGGGGCTGTTGCGTCCGGAGTCTGGCCGCGTTGTCGTGATGGGGCACGACCTCACCGCCATGAACGAAGTCGAGTTGCTCGACTTCCGGCGGCGCATCGGTTTTGTTTTTCAAGAAGGGGCGCTATTCGATTCGCTGAACGTGGCGGAGAATGTTTCGTTTCGTCTCGACGAAGAAGCTGTTCCCCCCGAGGAGACCGAACCGCGCGTTCGCGAGGCCCTTCGATTCGTCGAAATGGAGGGCTCGTACGGCAAATTCCCCGATGAACTTTCCGGAGGCATGCGCCGCCGCGTGTCCATCGCACGCGCTTTGATCAACCAGCCGCCAATCGTCTACTACGATTCGCCGACCGGCGGGCTGGACCCGATCACCAGTCAGACCATCATCACGCTCATCCTGCGCCTGCGCGATCTGAATGGCGTTACGTCGCTGCTCGCAACCCATCGCCTTCAGGACGCTTTCGGTTTGGCGAATTTTGTGTTTGATTCAAAATCCGACCACGTCGTCCCCCTCTGGGAAGAAAAAGATGGACGCCATTTTTCGCCGACAAACTTCCTGGTTTTGCGTGACGCGCAAGTTTATTTTCAAGGGGAGACGCAGGAGCTATTGAAGTCGAGCGATCCCTATCTTCGTGAATTTTTATCTTGAAGAACATTTTGTGGTTGCGGAACAAACATTTTCTTTGAAATTTGATTGAGTTCACAGGAGGAGAGAAATGGCGCAGCGCAAACAAATCAGCTGGACGGAACTTCGCGTAGGCCTGTTCGTTCTGGCCGGATTGGCGCTGCTGGCGGTCGCAATTTTTTACGTCACCGGCGTGAATTGGGGCGCAAAATATTCGCTTAAAACCTATTTGCCAGAAGTTTCCGACCTCCAGAAGGGCGCGCCGGTGAGTCTGGATGGCGTC
>DATNDO010000237.1:0-5870 GCA_035606955.1 Candidatus Angelobacter sp. | reverse complement strand
TAGTCCGCTGGGTAGAGGCTTCCTTACGGGAAAAATCAGCGAAAATACGAAGTTTGATAAAAACGATTTCCGCAACATTGTCCCGCGCTTTACGCCAGAGAACCGGAAAGCGAATCAGGCGTTCGTGGATCTGATTGGCAGGTTTGCGCAACAGAAGAAGGCGACGCCCGCTCAGATCGCGCTGGCGTGGCTGCTTGCGCAGAAACCGTGGATTGTGCCGATCCCGGGAACGACCAAGCTCGCGCGCCTCGAAGAAAACATCGGAGCGGCCAACGTGGAACTTTCGCGCGACGATCTCCGAGAACTGGAGACCGCAGCCTCAAAGATCGCGGTGCAAGGCGCCCGGTACCCCGAAGAGCTGCAAAAAATGGTTGGCCGCTGAGCAGAAAAAGAGAGGAACGAGGGGCATTCGGATGAGCAAGAAGCAAGCACAGAACGACGCACTCAAAGACCGCCTTTTGCATACGAAATTAACCTGAGTGTGACTGGCAGAAAGTCAGGACGACCATCTCAAAGCCGGTCTGGTTTGTATTGGACGATGATAACGTTTACCTCCGGCGAATCCTACCTGTGATTCTTACGCGCATTACGGGCAAAACCGGGTACAATGGCGCCATTTTCGAGTTCAAAAAAAAGATTCCGACTTAGGTATTTTGGGGAGGCTCCATGCAACTCTCTGCTTTGACAATGCTGTTCACCATGGTCTTGTTATGCGCTACGGTACAAGCGCCCTCACCCTCCGCCGACAAGCTGGCGGAACAACAGGTACGCCAAGCAAGTGAGAAGGAAGTGCAGGCGTTCTTGCACAAGGATCCAGAGGAAATGGCGCGGCTATGGTCTGACGATCTCGTCGTCACGAACCCCTTGAACAAGTTCGTGAATAAGCAAGACGTGCTCGGCATGATGAAGTCCGGGTTTCTCGTAATCACGTCGTACGACCGTCGCATCGAATACGCGCGCGTCTATGGCGACACCGTGATCCTAGCAGGCAGCGAAACCGTCATTTGGGGCGGTAAGATGCCGATTGCCGGGATGAAACAGGAACTCCGGTTTACCGCGATTTGGATGAAACAGCAGGGACGCTGGCAAGAAGTTGCCCGCCACGCAAATATCGTGCCCCAGTCATAGCGACAACGAAACCGATTTCCACAATCCCGTTAGAAGCTACCTCAGAATTGAAACGAAAAGGGGAATCAGCGTGCAATTTGAGGAGGAATTTTATACGACGATTTTGTTTTGCCGCAGTTTACAAGAACCTAAGGACACTGTAGATTCCCTGCCTGCGACAGGCAGGCTCCTCGCGGTTGCTCGTCGGAATGACAACGAGTAGAGTTTCTCAACAAACTGTCAGAGAGAGACGGCGCGCGGACAACTGACGGAATCGCGCAAAGGATTTTAGAAATGGCAGGATGCGGCGCCGTGCTTTTCTAAGTACTTTTGGTGGTACTCTTCCGCGCGATAAAAGGGACCGGCCGTGGCGATTTCGGTGGCGATGGGGCGCTGGAATTTGCCGCTCGCTGCGAGCGCCGCCTTTGATTTCTCCGCGATGGACTGCTGCTCTGGCGAGTGAACGAAGATTGCGGAGCGGTATTGTGTGCCAACGTCGGGTCCCTGGCGGTTCACTTGAGTTGGGTTGTGGATCTGCCAGAAGACATCGAGCAGCTGGTCGTAACTGATCCTCCGTGGATCGAACGTGACCTGCACGACTTCGGCGTGGCCTGTCGTGTGCGCGCAAACATCTTTATAGGTCGGGTTAGGCGTGTGCCCGCCGCTGTAGCCCGCGGCAACGTCCACGACGCCGGGCAAACGCCGGAATGCCGCTTCGACTCCCCAAAAACAGCCGGCTCCAAATGTGGCGGTTTCGGTCATGGAATTCTCCCGTCAGCGTGCCCTCTTGGCATTTTAACACGCTGGAAATTGGATGCGCGAACTAGCCTATTTGACGCGTAAACGAGCCGCTCTGCTCCAGACCGTTCCGCAAAGCAGACCTAGAACGAAATACAACGCAGTGTTGAGGACAACCACGATCGCATCCAAAATCAGATTTACCGATAATCCCAAATCCATGCCGAAGAATCTGATGAGCAGCGGTGGGCAAACAATAAAATTCAGCCTCTCAAGCAAAGCGCGTAAATAAGGTTCACTGTAGTTGCCCGGAGGTAGGGTCTCCACCGTCGGCAAATGAAACAAATTGAACTTATCATCCAGATACCAGAAAAAGCAAAATGAAATTGAAACAAGAAAACCAACGAGAGCGAAGCACCGGGCTAATTTCACAGTGTTCATTTGCGAATCGACATACTCTTCAGTAAGGATTGCTGTCGCCGAAGTCGATGGCTTCTTCAGGATTTTGCTGCTCAGCGGCCGAGTGACTGTGCAGCAAGCGAACGCAGCGATTCCAGCGAAGAACGGCATCGTCATTGCCCGGCGGGTGGATTTTCTCGGCTTCGGCGAAACAGCGCAGGGCTTCTTCGAAAAGCACGCGAAGGGCGTGCGGAGGGCGGCCGGCGCGGAGTTGTACTTTCGCGCGGCGTTCATTGAGAAGGCCAAGATAGTAGAAGCGCTCGTAGGAATTCTCGAGGCGCTCAAAAATGCTTTGGACTTCCGCGTAACGATCCGATGGTGCGCCGGTGAACTGGTCGGTTATGGACAGGCCGAGGACGCGGAGAGCGAGTTGATGATTGGGCTCGATGGCGAGAATGTCGTGGCAAATCGATTCCGCCTCTTCGGGCTCGTTCAGATAGCGATAGAGCTCCGTCTTGGCGATAGCTTCGGGAATTCCCGCCTTCGAGATGGATTTCAACGCGTGTTCCATGGGGCCTCCGCTCTGATTAGGTATCGCCGGAACGCCTGAATTTGCGAGCGATCCAAATTAAGGGATCGTAGAACTGATCGACGACGCGTTCCTTCAGCGGGATGATTGCGTTATCGGTGATGTGAATACTCTCAGGGCAAACTTCTGTGCAGCATTTGGTGATGTTGCAAAAGCCGATTCCCATCTGGTCTTTAATACCTTTTATACGCGATAGATTGTCGAGTGGGTGCATTTCGAGGCCGGCAACGCGGACAAAAAATCTCGGGCCTGCATACTGCTGTTGTTTTTGATGATCGCGGAGGACGTGGCAAACGTCCTGGCACAAAAAACATTCGATGCATTTGCGAAATTCCTGCGCGCGGTCGACGTCGGCTTGAAACATTTTCCAATCTGTTCCAGGACGCGGCGAGAATGCGGGGATTTTCTTGTTCACCTGATAATTCCAGGAGACGTCAGTGACCAGATCTTTGATCACGGGAAATGTTTTCATCGGCGCGACGGTGATGGGCTTGTCTGTGGGAAGCGAGTCCATGCGCGTCTTGCAGGTGAGCCGCGGGCGGCCATTGACTTCGGCGGAGCAGGAGCCGCAGCGGCCAGCCTTGCAGTTCCAGCGGACGGCGAGATCGGGAGCGAGATGACCCTGGATGTAGTGGAGCGCGTCGAGAACCACCATGCCGGGCGCGATGGGGACGCGATAGTCGACTGGAGCGCCACCTTCGCGCGTGCCACGAAATACGGCTAAGACGGCTTCTGCCACGAGCGGCCTCCGCTGTGCGCTTTGCGCCGAGCTTGCGTTGGAAACTTATCTGCCATCAGCAATCTACTTTACGGACTTCAGGGGCTAAAGCCCCGTTAATAAAACAGCGTTTGCGCCGGTGCTGAAGCCCCGGCCTCCTGAAAAAACGAAATTTTCAGCAACCTGCTAAGGTGCGACCCCAAAAATACCGACTCCCCCGCATGGCCGTGAAGTTTGCTGTATCTACTTTGCGTCGGCCAAGAGCTGCTGCAACTCTTCGGGCATTTCGCGCACGGGAATTTGGCGCAACGCCATCGTGGCGCCATCGTGAACGATGATGTTGTTCTGTTTCCCCCAAGCCGCGTCATATCCCGGAAAATCGAGACGGCTGTGCGCGCCGCGGCTTTCTTTGCGGGCGAGCGCACAAAGCGTGACGCATTCGGCGACGGTCAACATGGATTTCAGATCGCGCGCGAGATGCCATCCCGGATTAAACAGGCGCGAGCCCTCGACGCGTACGTGCGAGGCGCGTTCGCGGAGGCGTTCAATTTCCGCGAGGGCGCGCTTCAGGTCGTCCTCATTGCGATAGATGCCTACGAGACTCTGGAGGGTGTTCTCCAACTCTCGATGAATTTCGTAAGGGCCTTCGCCATCGCGGCGTTCGAAGGGAATTAGCATCTCGCGCGCGGCGTCTTCGATCTGCGCGGAATCGAGAGTCGGCGGGGCGGTTTCTTTTGCGTGCTTCGCCGCGGCAGCGCCGGCACGGCGGCCGAAAACGAGCAAGTCCGAAAGCGAATTCCCGCCGAGGCGATTCGCGCCATGAAGGCCGGCGGCGGCTTCGCCCGCGGCGAAGAGTCCGGGGACCGAGGCTTGCGCGGATTCCGCGTCGACGCGAATGCCGCCCATCACGTAATGGCAAGTGGGGCCGACTTCCATGGGTCCGCTGGTGATATCAACATCAGCCAGTTCCTTGAACTGGTGATACATGCCGGGGAGTTTGCGCTTCACGTAGTCGGCGGGCTTGTGGGAAATATCGAGATAAGCGCCGCCGTGTTCCGTGCCGCGGCCTTCGCGAACTTCGGTGTAAATGGAGCGAGCGACGACGTCACGCGTGGAAAGTTCCATACGCTTGGGATCGTACTTTTCCATGAAGCGTTCGCCGAGACGATTGCGGAGGATGCCGCCTTCGCCGCGCACGGCTTCCGTCACCAAGATTCCCTGCACGCCGGGAGGCCACACCATGCCTGTGGGATGGAATTGCACGAATTCCATGTCCATCAGTTCGGCGCCAGCTTCGTAGGCCAGAGCCATGCCGTCGCCGGTGTATTCCCAGGAATTCGAAGTGATTTTCCAGGCCTTGCCGATGCCTCCGGTGGCGATGACGATTGATTTGGCTTTGAAGAGCACGAAGCGGCCCTGTTCGCGCCAATAGCCGAAAGCGCCTGCTATGCGGTCGCCGTCTTTCAGCAAACGCGCGACAGTGCACTCCATGTAAACGTCGATTCCCATGCTGACGCCGCGGTCCTGGAGCGTGCGAATCATTTCCAAACCAGTGCGGTCGCCGACGTGACAGAGACGCTTGAAGGTGTGGCCGCCGAAGGCGCGTTGCATAATTTCGCCGGATTCGGTGCGGTCGAAAAGCGCCCCCCACTGTTCGAGTTCCCGGACGCGGTCGGGCGCTTCCTGCGCGTGGAGCTGGGCCATGCGCCAATTGTTGAGGAATTTTCCGCCGCGCATGGTGTCGCAGAAATGGGTGCGCCAGTTATCGCCCGCGTCCACATTGGCCATGGCAGCGGCGATGCCGCCTTCGGCCATTACGGTGTGCGCTTTGCCGAGCAGAGATTTGCAGACGACGCCTACGGATGCGCCTTGATTAAGCGCCTCGACGGCAGCCCTGAGGCCGGCTCCGCCCGCGCCGATGATGAGGACATCGTGTTCGTGAGTTTCGTATTTTTCGTTCAAAAGAGTCTCAGGTCCCGGATGGTTCCCATAGCAGTCAGCATGACGTACAGGTCCGTGAAGGCCACGAAGAACAGGCTGGTCCAGGCAATCAGCATGTGATGCTCATTGAGCGAAGTGACGCGCCGCCAAAGACTGAGGCGCGGTCCGCCGAACTTCGCGCACGAATAGCAATCCAGATTCCCGCCCACCATGTGGCGGCACGAATGGCAGGAGAGGGTGTAGGTTGTCAGCAGCGCCGCGTTAATCAGCAGGATGAACGAACCTACTCCCGCGCCAAAGTGCCCGCTCCACATAAATCCTCGAACCGCGTCGCGCCACAGCGAAATCAGAAACACGAACGACAAATAGAAGAAATAT
>DATNDO010000236.1:0-6687 GCA_035606955.1 Candidatus Angelobacter sp. | reverse complement strand
GCTGATTCCGTTCGGGGCACGCGCAGCCGTCACCGTGGCCGTGGGACTCGCTTGGGAGACGGTAATCATCAGCGGAGGCTTGATCGCCGGCCTCACGGCATTTCTTCTGGGCCGTTCCGCGTCCGCCAAAGCATTGCCAGCCCCGGCCGCGGAAACGGCCCGCGAGCCTTCGTCTCTTTTGCCGCGTTAAATTGCCAGCTCTATGACAGTTTGAGCTCAAAAAACACGGCGCTCTGCACCGGATTTTTCCAGTACGGCGCAATTTCGCGAAATCCTAGCCTCCGGTACAGCGCAATCGCTGTGGTCATCGAAGGCAGCGTATCCAACCTCATCCGCGCATAACCAATCTCGCGTGCCGCGCCTATCAGCGCATGGATCAACTCGCGGCCCAGACCCTTTCCGCGAAACGCTGGCCGAACATAAAATCGTTTCATCTCGCACGTCTCGGCGTCGATTCGTCGCAGTGCGCCACAGCCTTGGACCTGCTTGACGTCTTTATCATCAAACGCCAAAAACAAGCGTCCCCATGGACGCGCATATTCGCCGGGAAGTTGCGCCAATTCTTGCGCGAATCCCTGGAAGCAAAAGCCAACTCCCACCGATTCGGAATATTCAGCGAAAAGCTCGCGCGCTATGCGGATGAATTCCTGCGATTCTGCTTGTTCGATGCGCATGACGGCGCGCCTCCGCACTTCGTCATGCTACCGAATTCGCGCAACAACCTGAATGCAACGCGCGAGCAGCATTCGCCACGAAAAGAGACAATTTGGCCTACGCTACTTCTTTCGTTTTCGTGCGCGTCCCCGGGCCTTGGCTCGTTTCACAGCAATGCCCTGAATTTCGAAATGCGCGCCCAAAAGCAGCAGACCCGAACCGATAAACGCGCGCGCCGGAAAATCCTGCGAGAAATATGTGTGGTAGACGGAATTGAATTGATCGAACAGCGAAACGTCCGTACAAAAAACCTGCACGAAAACAAGATCCTCCATCGCCAGCGCTGCGCGGAAAAGCGTGCCGCGAAAAGCATCGAGCATGAAACGGATTTCCTGCTCGACCTTGGCGGGAATCTTCTTCGTCGCCGGGTCCAGGCCGAGGTGGCCACTCATATAAAAAGTGCCGCCAACCAGCACGCCATTCGAAAATGGCAATGGCCCGAATCCAGCAGGCGGCGAAAAGTGAATGCGTTTAGCGGAAGATGGCATGAATTTTCTCCTGAGAGTTTACTCACCATAAAGCCGCGCACCGGCTGAAACCGTGGCCACAAAAAACGAAGGCCCGACGCCCGTTCATCGCGGCTTAAACAAACAGGCGCCGAGCCGCATATTCATCACACGTTGCAATTCTGTCAGTGCGCGTCCTTCGAGTAATTCGGGAACGGAGGAACGTGCGGCTTTGGCAACGGATTCTTTTTCAATTCATCCATCGCCACCGCTATTGCCCTTTCGAGCTGCACATCGTGCCCTTCGCGCCACGCTTTCGGGTCAAGAATCACCGGCACGTCCGGCGGAACGCCATGATTTTCGACGTCCCACGTTCCATTCGGATTGAAGAAGGCCACGCGCGGCGCCGTCACCGTTCCGCCATCGATCAGGTCCGGATATCCGTAGATTCCCACCAGACCGCCCCACGTCCGCTCACCGACCAGCTGCCCCAGACCCGTGTGACGGAAACCCCACGGCATCCAGTCGCCGCCCGAACCTGAGAATTGATTAATGATCATCACTTTAGGGCCAAAAATCGCGTCGAGCGGTGACGTGAAGACTTCGCCCTGCCGCGTGTACCAATAACTCGTCAGCTTGCGCTGCATCGTTTCGATAATGTAGTTCGCGATCGACCCGCCGGTGTTGAAACGCTCGTCCATCACCGCGCCGTCTTTGCCCACTTGTGCAAAGTAGTAGCGATTGAAATTCGTGAACCCGCCGCCGGCGGTGTTGGGCAGATACACATAGGCCAGTTTCCCACCGCTCAGCTTGTCCACCGTCTCCATGTTGTGAACGGTCCAATCGCGATGACGCAAGTTCAATTCGTTCGCGACGGGCACGACTGTGACCTCGCGCGAGCCTGAGCCATCCGCGTTTGGTCCTACCTTGAGCGTCACCTGCTTTTTGGCTTTATCCAGGAAGAAACTATAAATGTTATCCGAGCCGCGCACTTCGCGTCCGTCGACAGCGAGAATGTAATCGCCTGCCACTACGTTCACACCCGGCTGCGTTAACGGCGCTTGCAGGTCAGGACTCCAGTTTTCTCCGTAATAGACGTGCGCGATACGGTAACGGTCATTCTCGATTTTGTAATCCGCCCCCAGCAGCCCCACCGTGACTGGCGGAACCGTGGGAATTGCGCCTCCGCGCACGAACATGTGTCCCACGTTCAAATCGCCGAGCATCTGATCGAACATGAAGTTCAGATCCTCGCGGCTGGCGAGACCCGGCAGATATTTCGCGTACTCGGCCTCGGCTTTGTCGAGATTGAGCCCGTGGAAATTGGGCGCGTAGAAAAAGTCACGCTCGATGCGCCAGACCTCGTGATACATCTGCTTCCATTCCGCTCGTGGGTCCACCCACACCTTCATGTCCGCCATATTCAACGTGCCTTCGCCGGGTTTCGCTGGCGCGGCCGTGGGCGCGATGCCCCAGTGCCCCTGCTGCTGATACAGGAATTTTTCGCCGTTGAACGACACGTCAAAAGATTGCACACCGGAAGTGATCGGGAAGGCCTTGCGGGTTTTCATGTCGAAGCGCGTGATCACGAGCCCGGGCGGCATGCCCGGCGCTCCTCCGTCCTCGCCCGGGGGCAGTTCGGCCAAAAACAGTTCGCCCGTCTTACCGGCTGCAATTCCCTGGTAATCGCGCGCCGGAACCGGCAGAGCCAGGATGCGCTGGCCGATATTTTCGAAGTCGATCGTTACCTTCGGTGTCTCTTCCTTCTTTTCCTTTTCGGCGGCCTCCTTCGGCTCGAGCTTCTTCTCTGCTTTCTCCTCGTCGCTCTCGGGAGCGAGCGGCGACTTCATGTCCTTGCCCAACACTGCGACGTACACGCTGCGCGTTACCGTGTGGTCGTAGCTTGACATGTCGAGCCAAGCTGTCGTGGGTCCCGAATTCGTGCTCGCTGTGAAATACAAATACTTTCCATTCTTGTCCCAGACCGCGGAGCGCGCGTCGCTCATCCCGTCGGTGAGCTGCGCGCTCTTGCCCGTCGCGAGCGAATACACAAACACAGCGCGCATGTGGTTTTGCATCAGCTTCGTGTACGCAACCCATTCGCTGTCGGGCGACCACGATGGATCGAGCGTGCGCTCCGGCGTTTCAAACACGTCGGAATCAATTCTTACGGGCGTGCCCTTGTCGAGGTCCACGCACCAAACGCTCAGCCGTTTGTCCGTGTATGCAACTTTCTTGCTGTCCGGCGACCATTTCGGGTCGTAGAAATACGATGGCGGGTTGCCAAGATTAATCTTCTTGACTGCTCCCATCCCGTCTTGGTCCTTGATGTGCAGCGCGTACTCGCCCGATTCGTCAGAGAAATACGCGATCGATTTTCCGTCGGGTGACCACGCAGGCGTCCGGTCCGCCACTCCCGGCGTGTTTGTGACATTACGCACGTCGCCGTGCTCTTCCGGCACCGTCACAATTTCGCCGTGGGCTTCAAAGACAGCTCGCACACCCGTTGGTGAAATCCCCGCGGAAAGAATATTTTTCTCCACGCTGTCGAAATGCGGCATCACCTGCGGAAAATCGCCCACTACATGGATCGTCACCGAGTGTTCGCGGTGCGCCGCGATGTCGTACACATGAATGGCGCCAAACTGAGAATAAATGATCGCGTCCGGCCCGGCCGAGGCTTCCTTGATCGGCAGTCCATCGTTGGGAATTACCTGCGTTTCTTTTTTCGTCGACGGGTCATACTCATAGAGGGTGAACGGGCCTTTTTCATCCGACAGGAAATAAACTTTGTTGCCGACCCACATGGGGTCGAATTCATTCCAGTCGCCGCGCGGAATTTCCTCGTAGCTCGAATCCGAGAGCTTCGCAATCCAGATTTTCGATTCCGTGCCTCCGCGATAGTGCGACCACGTGCCCCAAGGGAACGCCACCGGACGGTATGCGATCTCATTGCCACTCGACGAATACGAACCCTCATAGGCCAGCGCGAACGGCAGCTTCGTGGGCAATCCTCCGGTCACGGGCACGGTGAAGAGATTCGCCACGCCGCTCGCAAACGAGTCGCGGTTGGATTCAAACAACACACTCTTGCCGTCAGGCGTCCAGCCCACCACCGTGTCTGGCGCAGGATGGTATGTCAGCCGCTCCGGCACGCCGCCGGCGGCTGAAACGACGTACACATCCGTGTTGCCGCCATACTGGCCCGAAAACGCGATCCATTCCCCGTCCGGCGAGAAATACGGATTGGACTGAATGCCGACTCCCGTCGTCAGACGGATCGCATCGCCGCCGTTGCGGCCCACGCTCCACAATTCTCCGCCGTAGACGAAAACGATCTGCGTCTTGCTGATCGCCGGTTGCTGTAGCAGAAGGGGCGCGGAGCCGGGTTGCGCGTAACATACCGCCGCCAGCATAAAGACACACAGGGCCAGTGCTGCTTTCCTCATCGATAATTCTCCTTTGCAGGACTTCCGTCTCTGATACGCGTGCGCGGTGGAAAAGTTCCCACCACCGGCGCGGAACCACGGACACACGGAAGCAATCCCATTTCAAAATGAACTGCTGAGTATATCGCCCGCCATAAATCCTGTCCACGGGACACTCGAGGTGGTGGCCGGTTGCCAGCTTTTTCTTTCAGAAACCCTGTGCTAGACTGTCGCAGCAAGGGCACACAATAGGCTCCTGCCAGTTTCTTCTACGAGGCATTCCGTATGTCCGGACATTCGAAGTGGGCGACAATCAAGCACAAGAAAGCCGCCACTGACGCGCGCCGCGGCAAGGCTTTCACGAAGATCATTCGCGAGATCATGATCGCCGCGCGCTCGGGTGGCGCGGACCCCAATACGAATCCACGCCTTCGCACCGCCATTCTCGCCGGTAAGAACGAGAACATGCCCAACGACAATATCGAGCGCGCCATTCTTCGCGGCACCGGTCAAATGGAAGGCGAAGTCCTCGAGGAAGTGACGTTCGAAGGGTATGGCCCCGGCGGCGTGGGAATGCTGGTGCAAGTGGTTTGCAGCAACCGCAATCGCATCGTTAGTGAAATTCGCCACCTAATGGCCAAGCATGGCGGAAACATGGCGGAAACGGGAGCCGTCGGCTGGATGTTCCATCGCAAAGGCGACATCACGGTTGCCAAAGAAGCTGCCGACGAGGAAAAAATGATGAGCATCGTCCTCGACGCGGGCGCTGAAGATCTCAAAGACGACGGGTCTTTCTGGGAAGTAGTCACTCCGCCAGAGGCTTTCGAGAAAGTCCGCGACGCCCTGATTGCCGCCGGAATCAATCCGGCCGCCGCCGAAGTTGGCTGGATTCCCCAGAACTACGTGAAGCTCACGGGCGCGCAGGCGCAACAAATGCTGAAGATGGTCGAGGCGCTCGAAGAACACGACGACATTCAGCACGTTTACGCCAATTTCGATATCGACGAAAACGAAATTCAGGCCGCCGTAGCAGGCTAGTAGTCACGCACCGTAGTGTCCTTCGCGTTGCGCCCGCCGAAAAAACGCTACCCCCAATTTTTCTTCTGCGCGTAGACTGAAGCTCGTCGTGACGCGATTACAGCGCTGTCATGGCAAACAACGATGCCCGCAAACGGCTCAGTCGCGCGCAAGTCTCTCCGCGTTCTCGGCCTCGACCCTGCGTTGGCCGGCGCCACCGGCTACGGAGTGGTCGAACTGAACGGACAGGCAGCGGCCATGCTTCGCTTCGGCGCGCTGCGTTTTCCCGCGCGCGCGAGTTTCGCCGAACGCCTTCGCGAAATCCATCAGATGGTCGCGCAACTCGTCGACGAGTTTTCTCCCGACGCCGTTGCGGTAGAATCGGTGTTCACGGCTCTTAACATGCGCACAGCACTCAGACTTGCCGAGGTGCGCGGCGTGATTTTGCTTGCTGCCGCGCAAGCGGACATTCCCGCGCACAGCTATTCGCCCCGCGAAGTGAAGGCCAGCGTCACGGGGTTTGGCGGCGCTTCAAAACAACAGATGCAGCAAATGGTGAAGGCTCAGCTGGGCCTGTGCGAGCAGCCGGAACCCGCTGACGCCGCCGATGCGCTTGCTGTGGCGCTCTGCCACGCTCATTTTGCCTGGGCCGCTGAACGTCTGGAGCGCAGTCTGATTGCCAATCCTGTAGCCGCTGAGTCCCGCTCGCGCAGCCATTTTTCCGCTGGGCGCATCCCAATCCAACGATGAAATCCTGTGGCTCGAAGTTAATCTGTCTCGCGATTGTATTGTTCTCATGTGTCCTAGGGACTTTCGCGCAATCGCGAACTGCGGATGCATCGGGTTCTTCGCAGGGACCTACTCTCACGTTCCGCAAGATTTTCAAATCCAGCTATCCTGAATTTGCGGAGATAAAAATCAACGAAGACGGTTCAGGGACTTACGATATTCGCCAGCTCGACGACACGCCAAGCCCCCAGCCGATGCAAATCAGCCAAACGCTGGCCCATAAACTGTTCGAACTCGCCGCGGAATTGCACAACTTCCATGGAGTGGATCTTGACGTTCACCGCCGCATCGCC
>DATNDO010000234.1:0-7506 GCA_035606955.1 Candidatus Angelobacter sp. | reverse complement strand
ATATTCGTGCGCGAGCGCGTCTTCCAGGCGCGCGTCCGAGCGGGCGTCGGAATCGCCAAGATAGACGGCGCTGACGCCGCGTTGCGTGGCGGCGACGAGGATGCGCCCGAGCGGGCACGGCACAATTGTGTAATGGATGAGCATGCCGGCGCCTCCGCGGCGATACGTTGCGGGAGTCATGCCCATTTGCGCGGGTGCGCGTTCGTAGAGGCGGCTGCTGGAGCCGTAGCCTGCGTCGTACATTGCGGTCGTCACCTTGTCTCCTTTGCGAAGCTGCGATTTCAGTTGCGCCATGCGTTGCGCGTCCGTGAATTGCTTTGGCGTGATGCCGAGCGTTTTCTGAAACAGGCGCTCCATTTTGTGCGGACTCAACTGGAACGCGCGGCCGAGCTCGTTAAGCGTCAACTTTTTTTCCGGATCGGCGGCGAGCGCCTGTTCGATGCCGCGGCAAATTTCTAGCACACGACGCGCGGCGGCGCTCCCGTTTTGTGAAGAAGACGCGAGTTGCGGACGGCAGCGGCGGCACGGGCGATATCCGGCGCTTTCCGCCTCCGCGGGCAGGTGAAAAAAGACGACGCGATCGCGATGCGGGCGCTTCGACGGGCACGAAGGCCGGCAATAAATTTTCGTCGAGCGCACGGCGTAGACGAAACTGCCGTCGGCGGCCGAGCGGCGCGTTTGCACGGCGCGCCAGTAGCCGGGAGCGTCGATGCGATTCGTTTTGTGCGCTTGTGCCATTCTGAGGTTCGCGTGCCTCGTCGCGGCTCCTACGATATTGAATCCGGAGATAAAAATAGTCCAATCGCGCGCGGATATCTATCCGATTCTTGCATTCAAAACGGGGCTCCCGGCGAAGGCCAATCGAGCGCTATCGCACAGCGGGTGCTATTGTTGAACTACAGGACACGTCCTCTATTGACAGGGTTGACGCTCGCGGCTGGCCGATGCATATTGCCTTACCCAGCAAAAGCACCTGCTGGCTTGGGGGGTCACTGATGGGGGCGATTTCGAATCTGAAACGACAGTTGTCGTCCGGCCTGGTTCCATCTCCCGCGGAAAAGATATACGAAGTCCCGCAAGCGCGAAAATTCATGCGCGTGCCAACGCACGCTATTGGTGTGGCCGAAGACCGGCGTCGCTGCCCCAGAGCGTGTCTCTGCTTGCCGCTACTATTGACCAGCATCGACGGACGCGCGGAGGCGCTGCCTGTGACTCTGGTAACAAAGAATATAAGCTCAACTGGGATTTATTTTTTGGCGCCGCGCGTGATCGAGCCGGGAACCGCCATTGAGTTGGAAGTGGCGCTGGTGGAACGGCCGCTGGGCCGCGGCAGCGTGCGTTTGCGCACAGCGGCGCACGTGGTACGCATCGACATATGCGAAGTTCCGGGATGGAACGGTTTTGCGGCGTCGTTTGACGATATCGATTTTCAGCGCGACGACCGGATTCCGCTGGCCTCCGAGACGCACTAAAAGTTCACCGCGAATTCCTACCGTGTCCGTAAAACAATCCCGGATTTCCGCGCGCGCAATCCTGTTCGATTGGGATGGAACACTGCTCGATTCCTTTCGCGCGGACGCTCGCGCCTACCAGTCCATGTTTCGCGCGCTCGAAATTCCGTGGACCGCGCGCGATTTGGCGCGGCATTATTCTCCCGATTGGTATCGCGTGTACGAAGCGGCGCGAATTCCCCGCGACAAATGGGAACTCGCGGACAAGCTCTGGGGCCGCGCGTATGAAAAAGAAAGTCCGCGTTTACTGCCCGGCGTGCGGAAAATGCTTGCGAAGCTGCGGCGCGATTTTGTGCTGGGGCTGGTGACGAGCGGAGACGCAAAACGCGTGCGGCGGCAGTTGAATCAATTTGAATTCACCGCGCTTTTTGGCGTGTGCATCTGTGCGGAAGATGCGCCGCGTCGCAAGCCACATCCCGCGCCGCTCAAATACGCAATGCGTTGCATGAAAATACGTGCGGAGCATTGCATTTATGTGGGAGACGCACCGGAGGACATTGAAATGGCGCGGCGAGCGGGCGTGCGGTCCATCGGAGTGATCGGGCCGTTTCCCAGCGCGCGGCGAATTCGCGCGGCGCGGCCGGATGTGCTGCTGACGTCGATCCTGGATTTGCCCGGCGTGATCGCGCCAGACGTTCGTATGTAAAACGTTGACATGCGAGGCGGACGGCGCGCGATTAGTTTTGTGCGGGCTGCTTCGCGAACTTTGGCGGCACGGGCAACGGGACTGCCGGCTCCGTTTTGAAATTCTCCGAACGCACAATCAGACGAATGGGAACACTGTCCTTCGGAGTTTTTACCACGCCATCCGAGCGTGTATACGTGGGAAACCACAGGTGTCCGGTGAGATTTTCGCGATAGGTTTCAAACATGCTGAAAGGAAATCCATTCGGCGCGCTGCCAGCGTCTGTGACGAATTGGCCGTAACTTTTGACGATGGCAAAATCCTGATTGTCGATCCAGATCACGCCGTCGAAGAGCGGTTTGCGACTGATCGTCTTTGGCTGAACGCGAAAAATCAGCGTATTGATCTGGTCGAGTTTCTCCTGGCCTTCGTAGGAAAGCTTATAGAGGGGGAGTTGATCGGTCGTCAGAAAAAAAAGCGGGAAGCCGCCCAGCGTCTTCACATCTTCGAGCGAAAATTCCGTAAAGTGCAGAGTGGACTCGGGAGGCTTGACGACTTGCTCATAGCGCTGTCCATCGGCCTTGGAATATTCCCGGCCGGTGAACGTGAATTGTCCTCCGTGCTCGGCCAGCTCCTCCACCTTAATCGTCTGATCGATACTGCCCGCCTCATAAGTTTTCTTGGTTAAGTCTTCATTTTGCGTGAAGCGGTGAATGATTTCGTCGGCGGGAAGCGGAGGCGCGCCGGGATCGGGTTTTGCCGGAAGCCGTTTGACTTCGAACTTCGGAGGCGGCGCGATCGGTCCTGCGACCTGCGCGCAAGTGGGCATGCCGGCTACAACAATGCCGGCAAGAATCGCCAGTAAGGGCAGAGATTTTCTTGTCTTATGCATTTCGTTTTCTTAGATGCAGCAAATGGCCATCGTGATTGCCTGTTGAGACTACTGCGTTTGCGAGGCAAATCCTACAGCGAAATGTCTTGCGACGACGCGGCGGAGTAGCCCGTTCACTCGTGATAAGAATTTGTCGACAGTCTAGCCCACGGCGTCGTGTGCAAACGGGATTCGTGGCTTTCTCCTTCTCCTTGACAATCTAGGAATCGGTGATTTATAGTCCTAGTCATTCTAGGAGACAAAACGTTCGCATGGACAAACCACTCGACCTTCTGCAAGGCACTCTCGATATGTTGATCCTCAAGGCTGTGTCCCTCGGCCCATTGCACGGCTACGGCGTTCTGCTGCGCATCCAGCAGATTTCGAAAGATCGTCTGGAAATTCAGCAAGGCTCGCTGTACCCGGCGCTGTATCGCCTGGAACATCAGGGCTGGATCACAAGTGAATGGGGCGAATCGGAGAATAATCGCAAAGCGAAGTATTACCGCCTGACCGCGGCCGGCAAGCGCAGATTGCAGACGGAAACCGATAAGTGGAATCGCATGTCGGATGTGATCGCGGGAATCTTACATACCACACCGGAGGAAGTATGACTCTCTGGAGCCGCTTTCGTTCCTGGTTGCGAACAACCGTGCGACGCTCTCACGTTGAGAGCGACATGGGCGCCGAGCTTCGCTCCCACATCGAAACCTACGCCGACGACTTGATGCGTACCGGCATCTCCCCCGAAGAAGCTCTACGACGCGCCCGCATCGAATTCGGCGGCATCGAACGCGTCAAAGAAGAATGCCGCGAAGCGCGCGGTGTGACTCTTCTTGAATCTCTAATCCAGGATATACGCTTCGCCCTGCGCATGTTGCGCAAATCCCCCGGCTTCACCGCCGTCGCTGTCCTCACTCTCGCTCTGGGGATCGGCGCCACGACGGCGATTTTCAGCCTGGTCGATGCGACGCTGCTGCATCCGCTGCCCTATCCACACCCTGAGGAACTGGTACGCATCGAGGACGATCTGCCTGGTGCGGGCGCTACCGACGCGGGCATCTCGATTCCGGAGTTTAAAGATCTGCAGCGTTCCGGAATTTTTCAGTATGTTGTGCTGGAGATTTTCGGGTCGGCGAACCTGACGGGTGTATCCCAGCCATCGCGGATGCAGTATGAGGGGGTGTCGCCGGCGTATTTTGCGATGCTGGGGGTGAAACCGGAGCTGGGGCAGACGTTCGATCCTCAGGATCAAACGCCGGGGTTCACGCTGGATGTGGTGATCAGTGACGGGTTATGGAGGCGGGCTTTCGGGAGCGATCCGCACATTGTGGGAAGAAGTTTGCGGGCGGACAACGATTTGTATCGCGTGATCGGGGTGATGCCGCCGGGTTTTCGCGACCCGGGGCGAACCGTGGGCGAGAGGAATACGGAACAGTGGGCGGGATTGGGTTTTTCGGATGATCCGGCTCGGTCCTCGAACCGCAGTTTACGGTTGCCCCTGGAAACAGTCGGGCGCCTGAAGTCGGGGCTGACGGTTGCAGCGGCGCAGAGCCAGCTGGACGCGTTGGTTGCTTCGTTGCGGGAGCAATTTCCGGACGATTATCCGGCCGACAGCAAGTGGACGGTGCGGTTGGTGCCTCTGAAGGAAAACGTGGTGGGCAACGTTCGGCAGTCGCTGATCCTGCTGTTGGGCGCAGTGGCGCTGGTGCTAGTGATCGGCTGCGTGAATGTAGCGAATCTGCTGCTGGCGCGGGCCAGCGTGCGATCACGGGAGATGGCGGTGCGCCAGGCGCTGGGAGCGGCCCGCAAGCGGCTGGTGCGGCAATTGCTGACGGAGAGCCTGCTGCTTTCGCTGCTGGGCGGAGTGGCGGGGTTGGTGATTCTGTTCTGCATGAAGGGATCCTTGCTGCGGCTGATTCCGGAGAGCCTGCCTCGACTGAACGACCTGTCGATCAACTGGACCGTGATGCTGATCGCGCTGGCGGCTTCGATCGCAGCCGGGGTAATTTTCGGGCTGGCACCCGCGAGGCAGGCAGGGCGGTTGAATCTGGCAAGTACCCTGAGGGGGGAGGGGCGTGGGTCGAAGGGTTCCACGGAGCAGACGCGCACGCGGCGCGTGCTGGTGGTAACGGAATTCGCGCTCTCTTTGGTGCTGATGATTGCTGCGGGCCTTCTGCTCCACAGTTTCTGGGATTTGCTAAATGTGCAATTGGGCTTCAACCCGCAGCATGTGATGTCGGTTCAGTTGTGGCTGCCGAGCCCCAACGATCCGAAGACGGACATTTATGGAACGGCTGCTCAGGAGGCAGTGTTTGCGCGCGAATTGCTGCGGCGCAGCCGGTTGCTGCCGGGGGTGCAGGAGGCGGCGCTGGGAGCGGAACCGTCGATTCCGCTGCACCACGACCGCAACCGGAGCGCGCTGATCGTGGAAGGACGCCAGAGACAGAGCACGCAGACTCCCTTGGTGGAGCGGTCGCAAGTTACGCCAGAATATTTTCATTTGCTGGGGATTCCGGTGCTGCGGGGCCGTCTGTTCAACGACGGCGACGATGAGAATGCGCCACTGGTCGCCGTGATCAACCAGGCGATGGCAGAGACTTACTGGCGGGGCGAGGATCCGCTTGGGAAGCGGCTGAGGCTTGGCGCTGGAAGGGCTGGGGTCGGCCAACGTGCGAGCAAGACCTGGATCACAATCGTGGGGGTGATCGCGGATGCTCGAACCGAGTCGCTGGCGAACGCGAGCATTCCGCAAATCTATCTGAGCCTGTACCAAGAGACGCCCAAGGAGCTGGCCATCTTTCTGCGTGGAAACCTGAATGCGAGTGCGATACCGGAAGAGGTGCGCGCGATGGTGCAGTCCGTAGACCCGCAGCTACCGGTTTACGGGGCGCAGACGCTGAACGATGCGGTGACGGCGTCGCTGGAGCAGAGACGATTCTCGATGGATATTGTGGCGGCCTTCGCGGTAACGGCGTTGCTGCTGGCGGCGCTGGGAATTTACGGAGTGATTTCGTACATCGTAAACGAGCGTACACACGAGGTTGGTATTCGCCTGGCGCTCGGTGCGCAACGCGCCGACATTCTAAAAATGGTTCTGCGCCAAGGATTGAGCCTTGCCATTGCTGGCGCTGCCGTCGGACTCCTTGGCGCCCTGATCGTGGCGCGCTTGATGGCAGGCTTGCTGTACGGCGTGAGGCCGACAGATCCTCTGACGTTCGCCGGCGTAGCCATTCTACTGATCGGTGTCGCGCTGCTGGCTTGTTACATTCCGGCGCGGCGGGCGATGAAAGTCGATCCCATGGTCGCCCTTCGCTACGAGTGAGGCAGTGGCAAGTGGAGGAAGCATGACTCTCTCTAGCCGCTTTCGTTTCTGGTTGCGAACAACCGTGCGACGCTCTCGCATGGAGAGCGATATGGATGCGGAACTCCGATTCCACATCGAAACATTCGCCGAGGATCTAGTTCGCGGCGGACTGCCCCGCGCAGAAGCGATGTGCCGCGCGCGGATGGAGTTCGGCGGAATCGAGCGAGCGAAAGAAGAATGCCGCGAAGCGCGCGGTGTGACTTTCCTTCAATCTCTCACCCAGGATATACGCTTCGGCCTCCGCATGCTGCGGAAATCCCCAGGCTTCATCGCCGTCGCGGTGCTCACCCTCGCCTTGGGCATCGGCGCCAATACCGCCATTTTCTCCGTGGTCGACGGTGTGCTTCTCACTCCACTTCCGTACGCGCAGCCCAATCAACTCGTCGCGATGAATCACAACGATTCGCTCTTGAACGTGATCGATTTTCAGCGGCAGAATCATTCGTTCTCGCAGGGAGGAGGCATCAACGTCAACTCAATGGATTACACAGGCGAAATTGAGCCGACGCAGGTCCACGCGGCTTTTATTGATTCGGATTCCTCCAGACGCTTGGCGTTCCGCCGATGCTCGGGCGCATCATTTCTCCTGAGGAAGATGTGCAGGGTGGGCCGCGCGTCGTGGTGGTCAGCAATCACTTCTGGCAAACTTACCTCGGGAGCGACCCTCACGCTCTCGGAAAATCAATTCGGCTTGGTGGAGACTCCTACACAGTGATCGGTGTGATGCCGGCGAGCTTTTCTCCGCCGAGGGAACGCGCCGATGTTTTCCTTTCACTTTGGGTGGCTTATCCGGGAGGAGCTTCTTCTCGAGACGTGCATTGCTACATCCCCGCGCGCCGCGCCATGCGAGTCGACCCCATGGTCGCCCTGCGCTACGAATAATCCTTCGCAGACCACGCGCAACTCTTCCTCGGAACAATCTTGCGCAAACATTTGGGATTTGGTGACATTCCTGGCCGCCCCTTCCGAGTGATGGCAAACTCCGAAGTAGTCCATTTGGCTGACTAAGGCACTAACCGGCGACCCAGCCGCGACTTCATCATGGGTTTGCTTGCAGGCTGGTGGGAGCTGAGTCATAATTCCGAAACTCTAGCGAGCTATAAGAGAGAGCAGGCCCACTCCATGATCTGTC
>DATNDO010000225.1:0-4831 GCA_035606955.1 Candidatus Angelobacter sp. | reverse complement strand
GAAACCATCTCTGGCATGTTTCGCACGGCGCCGCGCGAGCATTGGGACATCTTCCGCCACGATTGCGCCTACGCGTTTCGTGTGATGCGCAGCAACAAAGGTTTCACCGCGATTGCGGTGCTCACGCTCGCGCTTGGCATTGGAGCGAATACCGCCATTTTCAGCGTGGTTCACTCTGTGCTGATTCGTCCGCTGCCCTACACGCAAGGGCAACAGCTGATTTTCATCCGCCAGCAGGCGAAGAAGATAAACGTTGACGACATGGGATGGTCGGTGCCCGAGATTATGGATTTTCGCGCGCAGAACCAGACGCTTTCGAGCCTGGTCGAATACCACGTTATGTCCTTCACGCTCTTCGGCCACGGCGATCCCGATCGCGTGAAAACGGCCGTGGTTTCCTGGAATTATTTTGACATGTTCGGCGTCAAGCCGATTCTTGGCCGCGCATTTGTTCCCAAGGACGATGAAATCGGCGCCCCCGCCGTGCTCGTCCTAAGCAACGAATACTGGCGCGATAAATTTGGGGCCGACCCCAAAGTGATCGGCAAAACTTTTGAGATGAATGACAAAGTTCACACCGTGGTAGGCGTGCTGCCGCCGATTCCGCAGTACCCGCTCAAAACGGACGTGTACATGCCCACGTCGGCGTGTCCCTATCGTTCTTCCGACAGCCATATCAAGCACCGCGAGATGCGCATGATGGAGGTCTTCGGCCGCCTGAAACCGGACGTGACTCTCGGGCAAGCGCAAGCCGATCTCTCCACGATTGGCGCGCGACTGCAAACCGAGTATCCCAAATTCTATCCGGCGGAACTCGGCTACGGCGTCGCCGCTTCGTCGCTCAAGAGCGATTTGACACACGATGCGCAGCCGACTCTTCTGGTGCTGCTGGCCGCGGCGGGTTTTGTCCTGTTAATCGCCTGCGCCAACGTCGCCAATCTCACGCTCTCGCGCATGGCGCGGCGTGAACGAGAACTCGCAGTGCGCACAGCGCTAGGCGCGGGACGCAGCCGCTTGCTGCGCCAACTCCTCACCGAAAGTTTTATTCTCGCATTCATCGGGGGGTTGCTGGGTTTGCTGCTGGCCTTCGACAGCCTGCAGTTGCTCACGAATTTCGCCGCGCGCCTCTCTCCGCGCGCCAGCGAAATCCGCATCGACCCTACCGTGCTTCTCTTCACGCTGCTCGCCGCGCTGGGCACAAGCATTGTTTTCGGCACGGTGTCCGCGCTCTTCTCGCGCGTGAATCTCACCTCCGGACTGAAAGAAGGAACGGCCGGTGCCGGCCAGCACCGCAACCGCATTCGCAGCGTGCTCATCGTTTCGCAGGTCGCGTTTTCCTTCGTGCTGCTCATCGGCGCGGGATTGATGCTGCGCAGCCTGTTCAAAATGCTCGCCGTGAACCCGGGGTTCAAGTCGGAGCACGTCCTGGCGATGAAAACAAACTTCAATTGGTCGAAATATGGCACTTCGAGTCAGTACGCCGAAGTCAGTAAGAAACTCGTAGAGCGCATTGACGCGCAGCCCGGAGTTATTTCCGCCGCGGTGTCTTCGAGCTACCCTCTCGAGCCAGAACTGCTTTCCGGCGGCCCGAATTCCAACACCTTCCAGATACAAGGGCAGCCGTTTGGCCCCGGCGAGGCGCCGCCGCTTGCGGATACGGTGTCCATAAGTCCGGCTTTTTTCCGCACACTGGGAATTCCGCTGATTAGCGGGCGCGAATTCGCGGATACGGATAACGACAAGTCTCCTGGCGTCATCATTGTCAATCAGAGTATGCAGCACCGCTTCTGGCCGAAGGGCGACGCGGTTGGCCAGCACATATCTTTTGACGACGGCAAGCATTGGTTGCAGGTCGTCGGAGTGGTTGCCGACGTCCACGACATGGGCCTAGATCACGCGCCAACGCTGCAAGCATATGCCGCCATCGCGCAGTTTGGCGGAGTAGGCACGCTCGTCGTTCGCACGGCTGCCGATCCCGCGGCCATGGGCTTGCAACTCACTCGCGCGGTACATGAAGTGGATAGCAGCACAGCAGTGTCGCAAGTGATGACGCTCGATCAGGCGCTTTCCGAATCGGTGGCTTCACCGCGGACCACCGCCATTTTGCTCGGCGTGTTCGCCGCACTCGCACTGCTGATTGCAACGGCGGGCATTGGCGGCATCATGGCGCTGACGGTGAGCCAGCGCGTTAAGGAAATCGGCATTCGCATCGCGCTCGGCGCGCAACCCTCGCGCGTTCTGTACATGGTTTTGCGTCAGGGCGTCGTACTCGCTGTTATCGGCGTGGCAATCGGTCTGGTGGGCGCGCTGGCCCTTACCGGACTGGCAAAGTCGCTGCTCTTCGAGGTGACGCCCACCGATCCGCTCACTTACGCGGTGGTGGCCATTGTGTTCATAAGCGCCGCGCTTGCTGCTGGGTACATTCCGGCGCGCCGTGCTGCTTCGATTGATCCCATCGATGCACTGCGCTGCGAATGAGATCGTAATGATGAAGCAGTGAAAACACATTTGTCGGGCGGGCCCGCTTTCCAAACGCCCCGCCCTTAAGAAGCGACGGGTTGAGAGCCGAGAAGCGAAAGGGCAATTGTGAACGTCCTGAATGCGTCGATGTCTCTGCTAGGCCGGCTTCTGATCACCTATATTTTCGCCACCAGCGGTCTGGCCAAAATCATGGACTGGTCCGGCAACGTGCAATACATGAACACGCGGCACCTGCCAGGAGTTCCCGCGTTGCTGGCGATTGCGCTGGTCATTGAAGTTGGCGGCTCGATTTGCCTGGTTACGGGCCTCTACGCCAGAGTGGCAGCCTTCGTCATGTTTTTATATCTGACGATGGTAACCGTGCTTTTCCACAATTATTGGGCGTTTTCTGGCGGGCTTGCCGGTGCCCAGGAAACTCACTTTCGAAAAAATCTGGCAATAATGGGTGGGCTGCTAGTGATCGCGGCGCAAGGCCCGGGCCGGTGGTCTCTCGGCCGTGCGAAGACGGAGCCGGTCAATCCTAAGAGTCAGGCAGATTTGCCGGGAGAAGATCAATGAAGAAGATTGTCCTTCGTTTCTCACTGATACTTGTGGCTCTGGCGGCGATGACGGCGGCCGTCACAGCCCAGGAGCGTGCGCCGCTGCTGGTGAACTCCGCCTGGGTGGCGCAACATCTGCACGACGCCAATCTTGTTCTTTTGCACGTGAGCGATCCCATGGGCGGCCCGGGCGGCGGCTTCGGCAAAGAACACATTCCCGGAGCGCAGGAGATTGGTTTGGGTGACATCTCCACATCTCACGGAACAGGAAGCGCACGCCTGTCGCTCGAGCTTCCTCCCATCGAGAAGCTGACCTCGGAGTTTGAGAGCCGCGGAATTTCCAACGACTCGCGCATCGTCGTCTATCTCGGTTCAGGCTCTGTTTCATACGCCACTCGGGTGATCTGGACACTCGCCTATTACGGCTTGGGCGATCAGGTTTCGCTTCTCGATGGCGGAATGTCCGCATGGCGGGCCGCGGGCAATCCGGTGACGTCCGAGGTTAAGACGCCAACGCCGGGCAAGCTCACGCCGCATATTCACCCCGAATTTTTCGCGGACGACGCCTGGGTCTCCGCGCACCTGCACCAGCGGGGAGTATCGATCCTTGATGCGCGTTCGCCGGATTCATACGGGGGCGCAAACGACCGGGGCTTCCCTCGCACGGGGCACGTTCCCGGCGCGCAGAATCTCCCTATCGAACTGCTGGTGAACGACGACGGCCAACTGAAGGACAGAGCCGCCATCGGCGAACTGTTCGATAAGGCGGGCGTCAAGCCCGGCGACCAGATCGCTGGTTACTGCTACATCGGCCAGCGCGCCACGCTCATTTGGTTCACGGCGACAATGCTTGGATACCAAGCCCGGCTTTACGACGGCTCATGGCAGGACTGGAGTGCCCGCACGGATCTGCCCGTGGAAAAACCCAAATAAACACGTCGAGGGATCCACCGAAGCGCCTCGCTCGGCGTGCTCCGGCGATTTTTCCTGAATGTTGCGCGCTCTGACTATCCCCCGCAGTCTGAACCTCTGCTAGCCTGTTAAACTCAACCTTGTGCCAGCGTGACCCAGCTAGATGAGACCTGCTATTTGTAAAATGACTGCGGAGGTATTTCCATCATGACCGAATCGATCGGATTCATCGGGCTTGGGAATATGGGGTTTCCCATTGCGGAAAACCTGCTGCGTGCCGGGTATCCGCTAAAGGTGTTCAATCGCACGGCTTCGAAAGCTTCTGGATTGCTTGCGACCGGCGCGCAATCTGTTTCTTCCGCAGCGGAAGTGGCGACGCGCGGCGGCATCGTCGTGACCATGCTTGCCGACGATCGCGCGATCGAAGAGATCTCCGCAGGCGACGATTCGTTTATCACGCGTCTGGGCGCGGGAGGAATTCATATTTCAATGAGCACGATCTCTCCGGCCACTGCGCGGCGGCTCGCCGAGCAACATAAAAAGAGCAAAGTCGCGTACGTCGCTGCGCCCGTTTTTGGGCGCCCGGAAGCCGCTGCATCACGTCAACTTGCGATTTGCGTTTCCGGGTCGGCGGAAGCGAAAAAGCGCGTTGCGGCGATTCTCGCTGCCGTCAGCCGCGCGACTTTCGATTTCGGCGAAGAACCGGGCGCGGCAAACGTTGTAAAATTGTGCGGGAATTTTCTTCTGGCCGCGGCGATCGAAGGGATGGCCGAGGCATTCACGCTGGCGGAGAAAAACGGAATTGATCGCAAGCTTGCGGCAGACATGCTGACGCAAACTCTATTTCCCTGCCCCGTGTATCAGGGTTATGGCAAGCGAATCGCGGAAAACAATTACGA
>DATNDO010000224.1:0-14012 GCA_035606955.1 Candidatus Angelobacter sp. | reverse complement strand
TTCAAAGCACGATGGCAGCCAACTGTATGTGTCTGTAATTAAAAGACTAGGCTGATATCTTCTCCCGAGGTATGTCCGCAATCGGACGCTCTAAACCAGGAATGGACACATTCCCTCAGGTGAACTCTACAGAGATAGCATTATCTTCAAATAGCTCGGTTCTATAGCTCAGGTCCCGTCCCGACGTCTTGGGTCGGGACTGACCCTGAAGTCTTTCATTTCGCGAGCAATGAGATCTTCGGAACCTTCGCGGATGCTCATCTTTCGCACCGGCAAAAAAGTACTCCGCCGACACCATAGTGAAACTCAGCGGGCAGCGCCGATGTCGGGCGTGAGTTTTGAGGCGAGGTATTCGGCGACGTGTGTTGGCTCGTGGGCGAAGTGAATGAGGCGTTCGGTGGATTCGCCCCACTTGGAGGCATGGCCGATTTCGACTTCGCGGACGCGCTCGATGATAGGCTGCCAGAAATCGCCGAGGGCGACGAAGGGCTTGTCGCGCATCACGCGCTTGTTGATCATTTCCCACACGACGGCGAGCTCGACGAGCGTCCCGGTGCCGCCGGGGCAGGCGATGTATCCAGAGCCGATGCGCACCAGCTCGAAGAGGCGCTCCTGCCACGTGGTGACGCGTACTTCTTCATCCACCCAGCGATTCGCGCGCGCGCGGAAAAATTCAGCGGTGACGGCGAGCGTGCGCCCGCCTGCTTCTTTTGCGCCGCGTGACACCGCTTCCATCACGCCTCCGTAGCCGCCGCTGCAAACGGCGAATCCTTGAGCGGCGAGCGCGGCGCCCAAGCTCTGCGCCATCGCGTAATGCGAGTCGCCTTCGCGCGGACGCGAGCTGCCGAAAACGGTGATGATCTGGCGGGAGTCTTCTTCAGGTCGCGCCTGTCGCTTGCGATTTTCCGCGCCAGGGCTCATTAGTTTTTCTTTTTAGGCTTTTTTGCAGGCGCTTTCGTGGGTTTCTTCGAGGTTGTCCCGAGTTCCTCGACCATCGCCTGGGCGATTGTGTCGAGAACGTGCGTGGCATCGCGGCTAGCGCCGCCATTGTGATTATCGAACATCGAAAAAATCAAATGTTCGCCGTGCAGCGTGGTCGCGAAGCCCGAGATGGCCTGCGTGTGTTCCACGGAACCCGTTTTCGCTTCAATGCGGCCTTCGGCGGGAGTGCCTTTCATGCGATTGTCGAGCGTGCCGTCAACACCCGCGACGGGCAACGTCGTCGCGTACGCATCGCCCCAGGGCTGATGGCTGTCATATTCAAGGAGCGAAATTACGGCGCGCGGCGTCACCAGATTTTCGCGCGAAAGGCCGGAGCCATCATCAACGTGCACGTCACCGGGCGTTATGCCGATGGACGTAAGAAACTGCTGCTCGATTTTCAGGCCAGCGGTGAGCGAGCCTTCGCCGCTTTTTTCTTTTGCAACCGTTCGCAACAAAATCTCGGCGTGAAGATTCTCGCTGACTTTGTTCAAGACGCGCACGATCTCGACGAGCGGCGGCGATTGGCGCTCGGCAAGAACGAGCGTGTTCATTTCAGAAATCGGCGAGGAACTTTGCGGCAGCGCTGGCGGTGGATCGAACGTCATGCCGTCTGAAGGCGGAGGAGCGTGCACCGCGCGCGCGTCGCCCGTGACGCGAATGCCGCGCGCGAGAAGCATTTGCTTCAGCACATGAGCGGTGTACTCGGCCGGCTCGGGCATAGCCATCGCCAAATCGATGGGCGCATGGCCGAGCGGGATGGAACCGCGCACCAGAAATGGCTTGGGGCCCGGATTTTCGACTGTATTGAAATCTGGTTGCGAGCCGGCGGCGCCGGTGGTGACGCTGTAGGTATACACATCGTAGCCGGGCCACGGCTCGACAGCGACCCAGGCGGGCGCGCCCACATGATCGCCAGGCGTGACTTTGACATCGAGCCCGTTGTCGTCGAAGCAAATCGCGCTGACCGCGGCGCCGTAATCAAACGGCATATCGCCAACTGCCCAGCCTTCGGGAAATGGCTCGTAAGGAAAATAGGTGTCATCCGCGATAATGTCGCCGTCGATTTCCTTCACGCCCTTCGCGACGATTGCGTCAACCAGTTCGCCGAGCGGCTTATCTGACGGGCCGTCGATGGGACTCTTCGCATCGTAAGGAATGCGGCGGTTGGAAAAATCAGGATCGCCGCGGCCGACAAGCGTCAGATCGCCGCGCAAACGGCCCGCCGCATCCAGAGTGCCGTGCGTTTCGATTGTCGTCCGGAAGCGATAATCCGGACCGAGCATGGCCATGGCAAGCGTGGTGGTGAAGAGCTTTGTGTTCGAGGCGGGCGTGAAATAACGGTCGGCGTTCAGTTCATAGAGTGTTTTGCCGGTGGCCGCGTCCACGATCAGGACTCCGACAAAAGATTTCTGGGCGACCGGAATCGCCAGAGCAGATTCGACACGCTTCTGGAATCGCGCTACGTCGGCGGGGACACGCCCGGCGAGTTTGTCCTTGGGCGGATGAGCGAAAATATACGGTGAGAATGCGAGCACGGTAGCGACGAGCACGCCCATCATCCTCGCTTTCGCCGTGAGCTTCGTGGCGAATTTCGTATTGACGTTCGCGAATTGATGCTGGCGCACAGTGTCACTCCTGCGAATATCCTGCGGCAATACTTTGCTACCCGGAAATTCAGCCGCGCGATTATATGCCAGTTTATCGGGGCCAGAAGCGCAGAGTTAACAACCGACTCACGCCGTCGCAACCAGCGCAGTATTCGCGTCGTCGTCGCGTCACCTTATGTTGTACCGGGCCCGGGAAACGACTAAAATGAAGCCGCATTTCAGGAGGCTGTTCCATGCGAAAAGTGTTCTCTTTTCTGATAACGATGGTGTTGGCGGGAATACCGACTTTACTTGCCGCTCCGACGACACGCGCCGCCGATCGGGACAGCAAGGCGAATAAGCGCCTGGAGAATTCGGGCGAAGTGATCAAGGAAATCCTCGATATACCGGACGATATTCCGGCGGATCTGCTCGACAAGGCCGAGTGCGTGATTGTGATTCCTTCAGTGATCAAAGTAGCGTTCGGCATCAGCGGCAGTTATGGGGCCGGAGCGATGACGTGCCGCAGCGGCGAAGACTTCACAGGGCCGTGGGGCGCGCCGTCGATGATGCGGCTGGAGGGTGGGGGTTTTGGATTTCAACTCGGCGGGCAGGCAACCGATTTTGTGCTGCTGGTGATGAACAAGCGCGGCGCCAGCGCGATTCTCAGCAGCAAAGTAAAACTCGGCGCGGATGCCTCGGCGGCTGCGGGCCCCAAGGGCCGCAATGCCGCGGCGGATACGGACGTCACGATGCGCGCGGAGATTCTCACCTACTCGCGCGCACGCGGACTTTTTGCAGGCATCTCGCTGCAAGGCTCAACGCTGAGGCCGGACAATGAAGCGAATCAGAATGTCTACGGGAGAAAAATCGAGGCGAAGGACATCGTGCTGAAACACGCCGTGGGAATTCCGGCCTCGGCGCGGGTGTTGATCGGTACACTGGAGAAACACTCACCGAGAAACCACTCCGAGCCTAAGTCGCTGAAAGACTAACCGCGATTCGTAACAACAGAGCAAAGAGGGCGCGGGCAAAGAACTGAATTCACGCCCGCGCCTTCTTCGCCCCCAACTACTGCAACACAACGGAGCGGTTCTGGCCTTTGAAGCGAACTTCCTGAATTTTCCCCGCATCTGTAACGATCGCGTTTTGCTCGACCTTCTGCGTGCCGTCCTTCCACTGAATCGGAGCTTGAACGATCAGCTTGTCGCCGCGAAAGAACGAAACGGTTGAATCGTTCGCGACCACTTTATATTCGCCCGGCGTTAGCGCCGTGCCGTTGATTATCTCGCCGCCCGCCACAGCGAACTGACCCTTGGCAAGCGTGTTGGACATCTTTGCGCCTTTTGGCGACGCCATCGCGGGAATCGCCGCGGCCAGCAACAGCACCGCCACGAAGAGATGCACTAGCTTGTTGTGTTTCATTTTCGAGTCTCCTTTTCAAAACGGGCCCGCTCTTACTGATTGTTTTAGACGTGGAAATATTTTGAACGAATCAAATTCGACGCAAAGAAATTAAAATAATTTTTGCAGAGCATTCTACGTGTTCGAAATCGTTTCCGCGTACCAAATACGCACGAATCTCTTGAGGATTCTCCGAAGGCTCGCACGAGCAATCTCCATAATTTCGGAGGACTCCATTCAAGAGCGCCTGCGGGAACGGGGACAATTGTTACTCCACGATTGCAGCACCACGGTCGTGTTGCGTTGACACTCCCCGCCCGCTAATCAATAATCGCTCGAGATGATTGGACAGCTTCGTGGCGCGCTCATTGATAAACGGCCGAATCAAGTGATCGTGGATGCCGGCGGCGTCGGCTATCAGGTGCAGATTCCGTTGTCGACATTTGCCGGACTGGGCGCGCTGCATGCCGAAGTGACGCTGCTGATCCACACGCATCTGCGCGAAGATCAAATCGCGCTGTACGGATTTTTGACCGCGCGCGAAAAGCAATGCTTCGAAATGCTGATCTCGACTTCCGGGGTGGGGCCAAATCTGGCGCTGAAAATTTTGTCGGGAATGAATTTGGATGAACTGGTCCCTGCGATCCGCAAAGGTGATGTTCTGCAACTCAAGCGCATTCCGGGCGTGGGACAGAAAACCGCGGAGCGCATTATTCTCGAGCTGCGCGACAAGTTTGCCGTCGTCGAAATCGCCGGGCCGGGAAAACCGGCGTCACGTTCGCAAGTCGAATCCGACGTCGCGTCGGCGCTCGTGAATCTTGGCTACGATGAGCGTTCCGTGGAAAAGACGCTCGAAGAGGTGCCCGGCGGAGCGGGCGCGAGCTTCGAATTGCTTCTTCGCGCCGCTCTGCAAAAACTGGGCGGCGCCGCAATTGAGAAAGGCGCGCGCGCAGGCCGCGGCGATTAGCGTAATCGTCGCGCCAAAAACAGGATTACATGGTTGAGCTGAAACATCGAGTCGTCTCCGGTCAAGCATTCGACGAGGATGCGCGTCTCGACGCCAGCGTCCGTCCCAAACGCTTCGATGATTTTGTGGGACAATCGCGCGTCAAGGAAAATTTGAAAATTGCCGTCGAAGCCGCGCGCAGCCGGGGTGACGCTCTAGACCACGTTCTGCTTTACGGACCTCCCGGTCTGGGCAAAACGACGCTCGCGCAAATCCTGGCGAACGAGATGGGCACCAGCATCAAAATCAGCTCGGGGCCTCTACTAGAACGCAAAGGGGACCTGACGGCGGTCCTGACGGCGCTCGAAGCGCGCGAATTCTTTTTCCTCGATGAAATTCACCGCTTGCAGCCCTCGATGGAAGAAATCCTCTATCCCGCGATGGAGGATTACCGCATCGACCTGGTGATCGGGCAGGGCGCCGGTGCGCGCATTCATCCCTACCAATTGCAGAAATTCACGCTGGTCGGCGCCACCACGCGCGCGGGACTCATTATGGCGCCGATGCGCTCGCGCTTCGGCATCGTGCACCGGTTGGATTTTTACACGGCTGAAGATTTGCTCGAAATCGTGCGCCGCTCGGCAAAAATTCTTGGCATCGCGATGGATGATGCGGGCGCGGAAGAAATTTCGCGACGCAGCCGCGGAACGCCGCGCGTCGCAAATCGCCTGTTGCGCCGGGTGCGCGATTTCGCTGAAGTTCGCGCGCAGGGAAAAATTACGCTGGCGGTAGCCAAAGAAGCCCTAGGAATGCTTGGCGTCGATGAGCATGGTCTCGACGAAGTGGATCGCAACCTTTTGCTGGCCATCATTCAGAAATATAGCGGCGGTCCGGTGGGACTGAATACGCTGGCCGCGTCGCTCAGCGAAGAGGAGGACGCCATCGAGGAAATTTACGAACCGTACTTGATGCAGCTCGGCTTGCTCGACCGCACGCAGCGCGGCCGCGTCGCTACGGCGCTCGCCTACAAGTATTTCGGCATGGATGAGCCGCGCCGCCAGCCCCAGCTCTTCTGAAATGCCTTCGCGTCACAATCTGCGCCGATGAAGACTGTCTATTTATCGATGGGGTCGAATGTGGGCGACCGTGAAGAGCATCTTGCGGCGGCCATCGCCGCTCTGGAGTCGCACGGCATCCGTGTGACGCGTCAGTCGGCGATTTATTTGACTGAGCCGGTGGACTTCGAAACACAGAATTGGTTTTTGAATTGCGCAGTCGAGGCGGAAACGGATTTGATGCCGCGCCAGCTTCTGCGCGCGATTCGCCAGATCGAAAATGAAATCGGCCGCCGCCGTCTGGTGCGCGGGGGCCCGCGCGTGATCGACCTCGATATTTTGCTGTGCGGATCGAGCATCATCCGCACGCAGGAACTCGAAGTTCCTCATCCGCGCATGGCCGAGCGGAGATTTGTTCTGGTACCGCTGGCGGAAATCGCGCCCACGGCCCGTCATCCCGTCGAGAACAAGACTGTGGCGGAGCTGCTGGCGACCACAGCGGATCGCAGCGCGGTACGCCTTTGGGAGCACGAGCGATGAGCGACACGTTGAAAGCAAACAAAAGCAGATTCCAACCGTTCCTTCGTGAGGGCAAGCAGGGCAGGCGGGACGACAACGAGCGGCTTCTTCAGCAGGCTGCTAGAGCATTTCGCGCTTCTTTTCTTCTTCTTCGCGTTTCTTGCGGTCTTCCTCTTCCTGCCGTTCGTAATCGGCGATTTCTTCCTCGGTCATCGAGTAATCCTCACGCGAAGCGAACATCTTTCCGTCGCGGCGGTCACGGCCGGAGCGGCGGTCTCTTTGTCGGCGTTCCTTGCTCGCCGTCAGCACGCTGACGTCGCGAATCGGCCGCGCAATGGCGCCGGCCTCAAGGAGCAAGTCGCTGACCTTCTCAAGGAAATCGTTCAGGTTGAGCGGCTTCATGGCGTAGGGCAGACGTTCTTTATCGAGAACGGGGCGCGCCCATCGCGCCGCCAGCAGGGGCACGAGAAAGAGCACACGCAGCCCGTTTTGAGCGGCGTCCGGCGCAATCTCCACGTGTGCGAGTTCTCTCAGCGTGGTGAAGAGGGGCCCTGTGATATCAGCGAGCGCGATATTGACAATCACCAACGTCCAATGGCCGCGCGCGAGTTCGCGCATTGCTTCGCTGGCAAACGGCACTACGCGGACGCGCCAGCCCTCGGAGTCAAACACCTGCTGCAGGGCGTGCTGGCTCGCCTCGTCGTCATCAACAATCAGTATGTGAACGTCGCTCAACTCGCCTCCGAGTCCAGTATAGGGCCTCGCCCGCAGAGCGAGAGGCCGCCCGCCCGCGGCAGTTTCCAGAGGCGGGGCTGTCCTGTGGACCAGCCCCGCAGGCGAACAAAGAGCGAATAGATTTCACTTGACATGGCGAAACAAAGGCGAATATATTCGGGACAGACCTCAGCGAGGTGTTCGTTACCGATGGCTACTTTTCCCACGCTTCGAGCCGCTTCGGCGCCACCAAGGCCCCGTTTGCGCCGCTCGACTGCGACCAGCCTCACCCTTTTCCCCGCCGCCCCCAACGGCATTGGTGAGGCTCACGGCGCTTCTTCGCCCCCTCCGGACGCCAACCGGAGTCTGAAGCCCGTTGAGAATCTGGTCGGTATCGCACGCCTCGCCGCTTCCTCCTCGTTGGCAGAAGCCAAGCGAGGTACGGAGTATTTTCTGCTGCCCGTCCGGTCGATTCTGAACCGCTGCAATTCGCCTCGCGTGCCTTTTGCCTGGACGGTGAACCCTTACCGCGGTTGCGAATTCGGCTGCCACTATTGTTATGCGCGCTATACGCACGAATATATGGAGCTCGACGGCGGCGATTTCGAGCGAAAGATTTACGTCAAGGAGAATGCCAGCGCCCTGGTGGCGCGCGACCTGGAAAACGAGAAAATCTGGGGAGAGCACATCGCTATCGGCACGGCGACCGATCCTTACCAACCCGCCGAGGGCGAATTCAAAGCCACGCGCGCCATCCTGGAACAAATGTCCAAGCGCGAAGGCCTGCAGCTTTCCATCACGACGAAGTCGAACCGCGTGGTGCGCGACATTGAGCTGCTGAAGAGAATCTCCGAGCGTTCCGCGTTGACCGTCAACTTCTCCGTCACCACCGTCTCTGCGCGCCTCGCCCGGCTGCTGGAGCCTCGCGCGCCGCGTCCGGACCTGCGGCTCGATGCAGTGAGCCGTTTGCGCGACGCCGGAATTTCTGCCGGAGTGCTGGCGATGCCGATTGTGCCGGGGATCACCGATGGCGAAGACGCGCTCGACGCTCTGGCAAAGGCCGCGCGGGATGCGGGCGCGCAATGGTTCGCGGGACGCGTGCTGTTCCTGATGCCTTCGGCGCTGAAGCAGTTCATTCCATTCGTCGAAGCGAAATTTCCAAAACTGGCGAAGCAGTATCGCGAATGGTACGTCAAGCACGGCAACGCGCCGGAGAGCTATCGCAGAGAAATCTCATGCCGCGTCGAACATTTGCGAAAAAAATATGGCTTCGATGTGCGGCCTGATCGCTCGGGAGACAATTCCTGGCATTCGCCGCAAATGGCGCTGGCGCTCGGCACGCAAACGCCGCCGTGCACGGCTCCGCCCCGGATGTTTGCGGCTTCTGCTTTAGTGAGTTCAGCGGTTGAGCTCAAGGCAGGATAATTCGCGAGGCTGCGGATTCCGTTTTAGCGGTTTGCGGGAACTGTGCGCGCAGAAAATCAAGGAAGGCGCGCGAGCGCGACCGGCCGTTCGTCTCGCGGGTGCCGATGCGCAGAAGAAAAATGAGCAGGCGAAAAATCTCCGAGTCTTTCAACTTGCTGAAACCGGTCCGTTCGGCCTCCTGCTTCTTGAATTCCTGCAGGAATTGCGCGAGTTGGGCGTACAGCGCGCGCGGCAACGGCGCCTCCGGCGGGCGTTCGAAGTAAATCCCCGATTCGAGCGTGCGGTAAGTTTCCGCAAGCGCTCTGACGGCGGCGAGAATTTCCTGATCGCGTGTGGCCTTATTTTCCTGCGCGAAATTCAAAATCGTCAGACCGATTCCTGAAAGCGCTTCGCCATTGCGGCGAATAATGTCGACGGGAAATTCCACATCCGGAAACGGAAAATCCTGCGCGCCCAGCGGCTCGCGATGCGCGATTTCGTAGCGTCGCGCCGCAATCAGGTGAGGACAATCCGCCGGACAGTCGATGGTCACCTCTCGGTACGTACCGCAGCAGATCGCGCAGATATTTTCGCCCTTTGCGGGACAGAACCGTTTCGGCTTGCGTTTTTCGCAGATCGGACAGCTCACAGCATCTCCGTCAATCAGAACCGGATCATCGAGGGTAAAGGATTGGACCTGCCGGGGCAAGCTGACGCGACTGTGGATGCGCAGAAAATTACTTCATCGGCGGTAGAAACTACTGGAAAGGTGACCGGCGGGCCACGTCAGGATGTCGCGCCGCGTTGACGCAGCAAAGCGGCGGCATCGGTTTGACCCTTTGAATCGGCCATCGAGAGAGGCGTCTGGCCATCATCGGTGCGCGCACTCAAATCCGCACCGTGGTCAAGAAGCAGTGTGGCGATTTCGAGCTTTCCGCCGGCGGCGGCTTCGTGAAGCGCGGAATATCCGGCTCCGTATCGATGTGCTGCCTTTGCACCGTGGGACAGCAGTAAGCGAACAATTTCCGCGTCGCCGCGCGCCACGGCGCCCGTCAACGCCGTGTAGCCCGTCGGATTCTTTGCGACAGCATTTACGTCCGCGCCGTTCGTGAGCAGCCACTGCGCCGCGTCTCGCTGTCCAAAAAACGCCGCCAAAGCGAGGGGCGTAAATCCATCAGCGGAATATGAATTGATCGCGGCTGGATTCTGCGCGGCCAAGGCGGCAACTTTCTCAGCCTTTCCCGATGCGGCCGCTTCATGAATGTCCAACTGTGCGCCGTGCTCGAGCAGATGCTCGCAAACGTCCACCTTGCCGTAATAAATCGCCGTCATCACCGCCGACGCGCCCGATTCGGCGCGGGCATTCGCTAATCGCGGATCGATCACCAGCATCTGTTTGACGCGAGGAGCGTCTCCGGCCTTCACCGCGTCCAGAAACTTCTGCGCGCCAAGCATTCATTTTCTCCGTCAACAAATCAGCCAACAAATTAAGGGGAATAGACGGGCCTTGCGCAGCGCTAGCGCCGCGCGCGATCGTTTCGGACAGCTTCTTCCACGAGGGCTTCGAGATCACGCCGGTTGAGCGTGACGCGATCGGGTTCAGCCGAGTCCGCCGTCACCGGGCACGTTGCGGCCGTTTCCAGGCCGTAGCGCGCGCGCGCCGCCAGAAGTTTTTCCACGTCTCCGCGGGAGAGCAAAACCTGCTTATGCAGAAGTTCCGTTACCAGAGCGACTCGAGCGAAATGCTCGACCGTCTCCATGCGATAGAAAGCTGTCAGCAGATCAGCACCGTACGTCACTACGCCGTGATTCGCCATCAGAATTGCGTCATGCGACTGCACGTACGGCTCGATGGAATCCGTCAGCTCAGATGTTCCGGGAGTGCCATACTGCGCCAGCGGGACACTGCCAAGTCCCATGACGGCTTCGCTCAGCAAAGCTTTATTGAGCGCCAATCCCGCCGAAGCATATCCAGTAGCCGTGATGGGATGGGCATGGCAGACCGCATTCACGTCCGGACGCAGCCGGTAAATCAGCAAGTGCATTGCCAATTCCGAGGAAGGATTGCGACGACCGGAGATTTTGTTCCCTGTACTGTCGGTGATGACGAGTTCCTCTGGCGACATCATGCCTTTGGAAACGCCTGTCGGTGAGGTGAGCACGCGATTGGGACCGAGGCGGAGAGATATATTGCCGTCCGTGGCGGCTACGAAGTTGCGCTGGTGAAACCAGCGCCCGACCGTGCAAATGTCGCGGCGGTGTTCGTCTTCGCTCTTCAACGCACCATGCGAGATGGATTCGGAAAGCATGTTCGAGCCCTCGGTGCCTCGCCGCCCCAGCGGAACCCCTCCTACGAGGCGAGGGATATTCTATCTCGCGTGTCCAGTTTTAACGATGTTTTTGCGGATTAGGCATAGATTCCCCGGTGTTTCAAGGCAATCGCGACGCGGTCAATCGCCAGCATGTAAGCGGCAATGCGGTTGTTGACGCCGTGCTTTTCGGCGTAGCGCACTACGTCGTCGAAGCTGCGATCCATCACATCCTGCAACCGCTCGTTCACTTCGCGCTCGCGCCAGAAAAGTCCCTGGCGGTCCTGCACCCATTCGAAATAGCTGACGGTGACGCCGCCGGCATTCGCGAGGATGTCGGGAATAATAAATACGCCCTTCTTGCCGAGAACCTCGTCGGCCGGCGCCGTCGTGGGGCCGTTAGCGCCTTCGCACAGGATTTTCGTCTGCACGCGGCTCACATTTTGGCTGGTAATTTGATTCTCGATGGCCGCGGGAATCAGGATGTCGCATGGTTGAAACAGAATGTCCTGCGCGGAGATTGTCTGTCCGCCGCCGGGGAAATCGGGCAGCGCCTTATGCTGGCTGTAAACCCAGTCAATCACCTTCGGAACGTCGAAACCTTTTTCGTTGAAAAGGCCGCCATGCACGTCGGCGAGCCCGATGATTTTGTATCCGGCCTCGTGCATCAGCCTCGCGCCCATCGAGCCTACGTTGCCGAATCCCTGAATGATCACGCGGCAGTCTTGCTTTTTCATGCCGAGCTTGGCGATGGCCTTGTCGCAAACCATCATGACGCCGCGGCCGGTTGCTTCCGGTCGCCCCAGCGAGCCGCCCAACTCCAGGGGTTTGCCAGTGACGACCGCCGTCACGGTGTGACGCATGTGCATCGAATACGTGTCCATGACCCAGGCCATTACTTGGGCGTTCGTATTCACATCCGGAGCTGGAACGTCGCGCTCCGGCCCGATCCAGTCGGAAAGTTCCGCCGTGTAGCGGCGCGTCATGGCCTCGATCTCGCGTTGCGACATTTTTTCAGGATCGCAGATGATCCCGCCCTTTGCTCCGCCGAACGGGATGTCCACCACGGCGCACTTCCATGTCATCCATGACGCCAGCGCGCGCACTTCATCGATCGTGACCTGGGGCGAGTAGCGGATTCCGCCCTTGCCCGGGCCGCGCACCAGTGAATGCTGCACGCGATAGCCCGTGAAAACTTCCAGCCGCCCGTCATCCATCTTCACCGGTATGTAAACAGTGATTTCCTTATTTGGGTACTGCAAGTAGCGGTAAAGGTCCTGCGGCAGGCCGAGGCGCTTTGCTGCCTCCTCAAACCGCGCCTCCGCCGCTTCATACGGATTCAGTTCGTGTTCCAGTGACACGCTAGCCATGGCGATACTCTCCTCCGACGAAATGAATTGGATAATAACACTGGCGATTCCATGCGGCGGATCGGCCAGGACAGCGTCGGCCAGTATACGTAGCCGCGCCCTCGCCACGCAAGATAGCGACTGCAAGCTTGATGCGCACTTAGAAAACAGCGAGGCGCTTCGGAACACTGCCAGATTCTTGCGAACTGCGCGTTACGACCGCGCGCCCTCGACGAAATGCCGCAGCAGCAGCCGCGCGAGGCGTTTCTGATCGTGACGCACTACGCCGTCTTGTTGCAGCAGATCTCCCGTAACATATTTCAGCCCCATACGGCGCAATTCATCGAGTGATGGATCAACCGGCTCGGCGCCTTGCCCGCGATAGCGCCGCAGCAGCGCCGGCGAGGAAGCGGGCGCGCGGTTCACCACGACCCAATCGAACAGTCCCACGCGAGTATGGTCGTAAATCGCGCGAACATGATCGGCAACCGAATAACCATCCGTTTCGCCGGGTTGCGTCATCAGATTCGCAATGTAAACACACTCCGCGCGCGAGCGCAGGATGGCGTTGGCGACGCCGCGAACCAGCAAGCTGGGGATGATGCTGGTATACAGCGAGCCTGGACCCAGCAGAATCAAATTCGCTTCGCGAATCGCGTCCAGCACCTCGGACAATGGCCGCGCGCCGGACGGAACTAATCGCACGCGGTGAATACGACGCGTCGAGCGCGAAATTTTCGTCTCCCCGGCAACCACGCGGCCGTCTTCCAGTTCCGCCTCTAAAGTAACGTTCGCATTGGTCGACGGGAAAATCCTTCCGCGCGCGGCTAGCACTTTTCCGGAAAGCCTCACCGCTTCCGGAAAATCGCCGGTCACCTGCGTCAGCGCAGTCAAAAATAAATTTCCGAAGCTGTGTCCTGAAAGCCCGCGTCCGCGGCCGCTCGCGGCGGGAAAGCGATATTGAAACAGCCGCCCAAGTAACGCTTCATCGGGCGACAACGCGACCATGCAGTTGCGAATATCTCCCGGAGGTAAAATGGAATATTCGCGGCGCAAGCGCCCGGAGCTGCCTCCGTCATCCGTTACCGTGACCACCGCGGCGATATTCGCAATCGGCCGGTGCTCGCCGTTCTGGCTCGGAGTCGCAATGTGCGCTTTCAATCCGCGCAGCAACATCGAAAGCCCCGTGCCTCCGCCAAGCGCGACAATGCGGATGCCTCTTGAACGGGAGTGTGCGGACTTACTCACGGACGGGGGAACTAACCGCTTGTGCCTTCGCGCTCCGGGTAAAGCAGTTCGGTAAATCGCGGGTCCTCTTGCAGAAAAGCAAAATCCTCGTCGTTGCGCGCTCGATAGCGATTTTCCCCGCGAAGCTGGATCGCAATTTTCAGGTTTTGCATCGACGTTTCCGCTTCGCCCGTCAAGCAATCGAGCGCCGCCATGGCGTAAACGATGTGGTCGGCCTTGGGCGCGGACTTGCGCGCGCGGTCCAGATGCACGCGAGCCTCGTCCCAACGGCCCAAATTCATCATCGCGATGCCTTGGTTGTAGTGATCCTCAGCGGATTTCGCTGACGGCTCCGGAGCGCGCGAAACTCGCTGGTCGCAAATACGCAGATGGGTGCGCGCGCGATCGGCCAGTTCCTTATTGGGGCCTTCCAGAACGCGCTCAAGCGCTTGTTTCGCCCGGCTAAACTTCTGCTGTTGGAATTGTTTTAAGCCTTCTTCGTAGGCTCTCAGTTG
>DATNDO010000200.1:0-5490 GCA_035606955.1 Candidatus Angelobacter sp. | reverse complement strand
CCGCAAACGGGGCGTTTCGCAAAATCAAAGTGGAAACAACTACAGAAGGCCTTCGCGTGCTGACGCGGCAGGGCTACTACGCGCCCGGACGCAGCGTACGGTAATGAGAACTGCAGAATCGTCCTTCAGCGGCTAAAGCCGCGCTGAAATCGCAGGCTTATGTCGTGGCTAAAGCCACGACCCACAAAGCTTGATTCAGCCTGCAATACAAATAGACCCGAATCGAATCCCAGTAGTCAGGAAGAATTCAAATGGGCAGGAAACTCGCGCGGCTTACCGTTGCGGGCTACTTCCCGGCGCTGGCTCGGCAGGCGTGGTGACCGGCGCGGTGGCGTAATAACCCTTGCGCGAGCGGACGACCAAGCCTTTACGATCCACGCGAAGGTCGACTCGGTGAAACTCGCCATTGGCCTCGGGATTGGGAAGCGCGTAGCCGAGAAGATATTGGCTGCGGAGTTCGTTTCCGATATCGAGGAAGGATTGCGCGAGATCATCGACGCGATACGGAAAGAAAACGCGGCCTCCGGTTTCGTCGGAGTATTCCTGGAGCACTTTTTCGCCCTCTGACAGGTGAAGTTTTTCCGGAGTGGGAGTGTCGGTAGTGACCCAGTCGTTGTTGGTGCTAATGGCGTAAACGGACACGCCGGCGCGGTCGGCCATTTGGATGGCGTCGCTCAAGGCGTGGTCGCTCAGATTGTCATCACCGTCGCTGATGAGGACGAGAACGCGGCGGATATCCGGATTCGGACCCGCGGCGGGTGGCGCGGTCATCAGCTTCTGGCTGGCAGCGTAAATGGCGTCGTTGAGCGCCGTGCCGCCGCCGGAATTTTGCTTTTGGATTACGGAGCTCAACTGGCCGACGTCGTCGGTATAGTCCTGAATGACTTCGGGCTCGTTGTCGAACGTCATTATGAACGCCTGATCCTGGTGGCGGCGGATTACGGTGTAAAGAAAATCCACTGCGGCATCTTTTTCGAAGTGCAGGCGCTCGCGGATACTGTTTGATGTGTCGAGAAGCATACCGATGCGGAGAGGCAAATCGGCCTGGCGGCTGAATTGCGTGATGCGTTGCTGCTTGCCGTCTTCAAAAATCTTGAAATCGTTTTCGTTCAAATCGGTGACGAACTTGTTGCGCCGATCCATTACAGCCGCAACCAAATGGACCAACCGGACGCTCACACGCACTGTAGGCGCCTGCTGAGGAATCGTCTTTTGCTGAGTGTCCGGCGGAGGTGGCGGAACGGGTTTCTGCTGCGCGAAGGCGCTGCTTGCGGCGCCGAGGAGAAGCAATAGACAAATTCCCGCGAAGATGGTTCTGGCCGGACTGCTGCGCGTTTTCTTAGTCATTGCTCCTGCCCCTGTGGAGTAGACGATTATAGGTACGGCGCGAGCACAGCGTCAATCGATTCGCCGCCGGCTCCCGAGGCATTCGCGAGATTGCGAAGATAGTTTGCCAAGTCCGAGGGCATTGGCGCGCGCACGTCAATTACCTTCCCTGTGGTTGGATGCAGAAAGTGGAGGTGCGCGGCATGAAGAAAATTGCGGCCGAGCGGCGGGAGCAGAGTGACGCCCGCCTTGGGCTGCGCGGGCGCGCCATAGAGCGTGTCTCCCACAACAGGATGACCGAGAGCGGAGAAATGAACGCGAATCTGATGTGTGCGCCCGGTGTGGAGATCCGCTTCCAAAAATGTGTAACCGGGCAGGCGCATGCGGACGCGCCAGTCGGTGCGCGCGGCACGACCTTCGCGCCGGCGTGTAGTCATACGGACACGGCGATGCAGGTCGCGGGAAACAGGCAGCTCGATGCGGCCTGTGTCGTCTTTCAGCCTGCCGTGGAGAAGCGCAATATAGGTCTTGCCGATCTGGCGGTCGCGAAATTGATCGGAGAGAGCGCGATGAACTTTGTCATTTCGCGCGACCAGCAGCGCGCCGGAGGTTTCACGGTCGAGGCGATGCACAATCCCCGGACGCAGTTCCCCGCCGATGGAGGACAGTTCGCCACGCGCGCCGAATTCGTGCAACAAGGCGTTGACCATGGTGCCGGTCTTCACTCCCGCGCCTGGATGAACGACCATGCCCGCGGGCTTGTTGACGACGATAAGATCTTCATCCGAGTAGAGGATTTCGATAGGGATGGCCTCGGGCTGCGCGTGCATGGGTGCTGGCGGAGGAATTTCGATGGCGATTGCATCACCGGCCTCTACGCGATGGGAGCGCTTGGCTGGCGCGCCATTCACGCGAGCGTGACCGTGGTCGAGCAAAGACTGGATGCGCGTGCGGCTGAAATCAGGAAGATGCGCGGTCAAGAAACGGTCGAGGCGCTGGCCGGCGTCTTCGGCGGCAACGCTGAGTTTGGCGGCGCGAGCGAAATCGCGCGGGCCGTTCTCTAGGTCACGGGCTTGGTGACGGGCTTTATCACGAACTTTGTCGGAGGCTTTGTCAAACGTTTCATCAGAAGGGGTGTGTCTTGAGGTCATGTCAGTCGGGGGTTCCTGCAACGCTATTGCCGCGCGGGGGCGGGCTGAGGATGGTGGAGTGCCGCAGAATGTTTCATTCCGCGACGCAAAATCCAGGCGCCAATCACAATCAAGGCGAGGCTGACGACCTGCATCAGCGAAAACCTGCCGTGAAGGAACAACGTGCGATCCGGATCGGCGCGCACAAATTCGATCAGGCCGCGCTCGAAGCCGTAGAGGACCATATAGGTCGCAAAAATCTCTCCGGCGAAGCGCTGCTTTTTCGCGAGGAAGACGAGGATTAGGAAATTGATGAACTCGGCGATGGATTCATAGAGCTGCGTCGGATGAAGCGGGACGTTCAACGGCGTACCGACCAATTGCGCCGCGCGGGGATCGGTGAACACGACTCCCCAGGGCAGCCATGTGGGTTTGCCGTAACAACAACCCGCAGCGAAGCAGCCGAGCCGGCCTATGGCGTGGCCGAGAGGCAGACCCGCGAAATAGCAATCGGCGAGCGGCAGAAACGGAATACGCTGGAAACGCGTGTAAAGGGCGCCAAACGCGAGCGCGCCAAAGAGCCCACCATAAAACGTGCCGCCGGATTGCAAAGTGGCGAGCGTGAAAATATCGCCGGGATGTTGCGAATAATACTGGCCGTTAACGATAAGGAGCCAAATCTTCGCCGCGAGAAGCGCGACCAAAACCATGTAGATGCCAAGATTCCAGACACGTTCGGGGTCGATGCCCGCCTGCGGTGCGTAGCGACGCGCGTACCAAAGGCCGAGCAGCACGCCTGAAGCGACCAGTACGCCGTATGTATAGACAGGGACACCGCCCCACGGCGTGGGGATTGTCCCTAACAGCGGATGCATGGCTAGGAGGCTCCCTGACGATTGCTAGAATGCCCCCAATCACGAAAGAGTTCCAGCAAAACAAGGGCCGCGCCGATGACAATGGCGGAATCGGCGACGTTGAACGTGGGCCAGTGGTGGGATTGAATGTGAAGATCGATGAAGTCAGTGACGCCGCGCTCCGTCAGGCGATCGAAGACGTTACCGAGCGCTCCGCCCAAAATCATGGCCATGCCGATTTGGCCCATGCGTCCGCCAGCGCGTTCGGCGGCGAGAAGCCAAAACAAAAAAATAATCACAGCAATCGAGAATGCAAGGAGCATAAAGCGGACTGCGGGCGAATGGGAGTCTGCAAAAAGGCTGAACGCTACGCCCGGATTGTGCGTGTGGATGAGGTTCAGGATGCCTGGAAAAACCACGTGCAGATAATCAGCCGAGGTGTATTTTTCGATGGCGTGCTTCGTAGCCTGATCGGCAACGAGTACGGCGGCAATGATGAGAATCAGCCAGCGCCACGCGATGCTGCGCGAGGCTGCCATCAGCGATTGGCGCTCTCAACGGCTGCGTCGCGGCTGCTTTCGATTTCCGCGATGGCCACAGTGCAACGCTCGCAGATTGTGGGATAGTCAGCGTTCTCGCCAACGTGGATGGAGTAATTCCAGCAACGCTCGCATTTTTTGCCGTCTGCGTGGACGACTTCGATCTCATCAACAGGCCCGGTGGCAGCTCCTGCGTTGCTTTCCGCGCGTTCTACGCCCACTTGTGAAACGATGAACAACTGCGGCAACGACGACGCGTAATTTTTCAGCAGCTCAAGAGTCTTACCGCCGGCGCGCATTTGGAGCTTCGCTTCGAGCGCGCTGTTGATCACTTTCGCATTGCGAGCTTCCTCGAGTTTCTTGAGCGCCTGCTCCCGGATGGCGAGCAAGGATTCCCAATTCTCTAGTTTGCGACGGTCAATACCAGTCGTGAAATCCTGGGCAATCGGGAAAAGCGCCATGTGAACGCTGTCGGGCTCGCCGGCGGCGCGCGGGAGATGCTTCCAGACTTCTTCCGAGGTGAAAACGAGAATCGGGGCGGCGAGGCGAACGAGTGCGCTGGTGATGCGATAGATGGCCGTTTGCGCGGAGCGGCGGGCGATATTGCGCGGCGCGAACGTGTACAGGCGATCCTTGAGCACGTCGAAATAGAAGGCGCTCAAATCGACGACGAAGAAATCGTAAAGCGCGTGAAAAACGCGATGAAATTCAAATTCGTCATACCAAACGCGGCATTTCGCGACGAGCTCGCCGGTGCGATGGAGCATCCAGGCATCAATTTCCGAGAGTTCGTTGTCCGCGACGGCGTCGCGAGCGGGATCGAAATTTGCCAGATTGCCCAGCGCAAAGCGGAACGTGTTGCGAATCTTGCGGTAGGACTCGGCGAGCTGCGTCATCATCGGCTCGGAAAAGCGCATGTCGGCGTGGTAATCCTGCGAAGTGGTCCAGAGGCGAAGCAGATCCGCGCCCCATTTTTCGCAGATTTCGCTGGGCAGCACGCCGTTGCCGGCGGATTTCGACATGGGGCGGCCGGCGGCGTCGAGAGTCCAGCCGTGCGTGACGACCTGTTTGTACGGCGCGCGGCCCCGCGTGCCGATGCCGACGAGAAGCGAGCTTTGGAACCAGCCGCGATATTGATCGGGGCCTTCGAGGTAGACGTCGGCGGGCCACATTCCGTCTTTCAACACCGCGAGACTGGTTGAGCCGGACTCGAACCACACGTCGAGAATGTCTTTTTCCTTGCGGAAGCGCGTGGAGCCGCATTTACATTTCGTTCCGGGCGGAAGCAATTCTTCTGCTGAATGCGTGAACCAGGCGTCCGCGCCTTCTTTTTCGAACCAGCGGATTACGTTGCGGAGTGCGTGAAAATCCTTGAACTGCTCGCCGCATTGTTCGCAATACATCACGATCAGAGGCACGCCCCAGAAACGCTGGCGCGAAATGCACCAGTCGGGGCGCTCGGCAACCATGCCCGAGAGACGCTGCTCGCCCCACTCGGGAGTCCATTTCACTTTGCGGATTTCGTCGAGCGCGTGCTGGCGAAGATGGTCGTGTTCGAGGTTGATGAACCACTGCTCGGTGGCGCGAAAAATCACGGGGTTGTGGCAACGCCAGCAGTGCGGATAACTGTGCTGCAATTTT
>DATNDO010000164.1:0-15821 GCA_035606955.1 Candidatus Angelobacter sp. | reverse complement strand
AAACGCGCCGGCGGACATTGGACGTCATTTCCGGAGGCGTCGGAGAAGGGACCGAACCAGGGGCTCCAGTAATCGTCGGGGTCCGAAGTGTTGCCGGAGCGAACATAAAATTCAACCTTTCCGGCGGCACCGTCATGTTCGCCCCACCAGGTGAGACGACCCCAGCGCGAATAAATTTTCGCGTCAAAGGGATCGGATTCAAACGTGCCCTCCGCGGCATATTCAGGGCCGAGGGTAAAAACTTTGCCCGGATTCGCTGTTGCGACGTAGACCTTGTGCCCGGGTCCCATGGCGAGCGACGTGACCTGAGAGGCGTCGGCGCTGGCGAGAGAAGAGAACATTTGATTGTCGGTGAGCTCGATGACTTCACCGTGATTTCCCGTTCCAAGCAGAAGATGATTTTCAGGCGAGAAACCGAGGGCATAGACGACGTCTTGCGGAGATGACCACAGCGATTCCGGAGAACCATCCGGGGCAATCTTATAGACTTCGCTGCCGCCCGTCGCACTTGGGAACTGGGGAAAAATCATCGGTGCCGCCTCGGGGCCGCCAGCGGATGGCGGAGTTGCAGCAGCAGCAGCAGCCGAACGAGTGGCAGCAGCTTGAAATGCGGCGGCGAGCTGTGCCGCAGAAGTTTGACCTGCGCCGGGGCGCGCCTGACGGGGCGTTTTGCTTCCAACTGCTGCAGCGTAGATATTGCCCGAGGAGTCCGCGGCAAGAGCGGTGACTTCTTTCTTGCTGGTCTCATAGATGACGAAAGCTTGGCCGGCTTGCGGAAGAGCGGAAGCGCTGGCCCCGTGGAAGGGAACTCGAATTATCAGGCCGCTGGGGTCGGTGCCGACGAGCAGGTTGCCATCATGGTCGAAGGCAAGGGAACGGGCATGACTTTCATCGCTCTTGAAGAAGAGCTGGCCTTTGCCATCGGGGCCCACAGCGTAAACCTCTCCTTTGTCGCCGGTGGCGACGAAGAGGGTGCCGGCAGAATCAAACGCGAGCGCCCAGATGTATTTCGTTTTGGGATCGAAGAAGACAGTGTGTTTTCCATCCGGAGTGATTTTGTAGACTTTGCCGTCAGGAGATGTTGCGACGTAGACGTTGTCTTGCTTGTCGATCGCGAGGGCTTGAGCTGTAAGCTCGGTTGATTCAAAAACCGTGGCAGGCTTGCCAGAGTCGTCGAGGCGGAGAACCTTGGCGTCAGAGCCGCCTGCGGCATAAACGCGCCCGTGAGAGTCCACGGTCAATGCCCAAACATACGCGAGGTTGGGATCGGCAAAGGGCTTGAATTCCGGCGCAGGTATAAGGGTGCCGTCGCTGCGGAGAGCGACACCTTTGTGCGTGCCCTTTTCGAATTCCTCGAAACTGGATTGTTCCCAGAAGCGCGTGTGCTCCGCGCGCGCCGCAACCGCCCCAAACAAGGCCACAGAGAGAATCGAAACGAGTATGGCTCGCCGCATCAGGTGTCTCGCAGTCTTTAAGTATTGGGTCAGTTTGAATTTTGACTCTTTGTGTCACGATTAAGAAAATTCAAACTGACCTACTATCCAATCTTTTTATTTACCGTGTTGTTCGCTGAATTCACTTAATCGTAATCGAAAGATACTGCTGGCCCGTGATGACTTGGCTCATGCCGACGGAATGCTCGCCGATGACTGACTGGAAAAGCATTTGGGCTCCGCCGGGAACGCGATGCTGATCGAAGACATTGACCGCGGAAGCAGGCACATTGGGAAGCTCTTTGTCCTCGACGAGCAGGGTCGGGGAATTCTGGAGCAGTGTGACGTATAAATGATCGTTCTGGCGCTCCCGGTTGATTACGCGAATCAACTCGTCAAGGCTCTGCAACCGTTCGCCGCCCGCGCCCGGAAAAAGTTCGCGCATGCGATTGAGAGACGATGCGTCGCTGACGAGAATTTGTAGATTGCCGCGGGCAGCCTGGGCGGGAATGGTAAAGGGGACTTCTTGAATGAAAGGAGCGCCGCGATAAGGGCGCAGCAACACTTTGATGCGAACTGTTTCGCCGGGCTGAGCTTCGCTCTTGTTGCTCCAAGCGCCGTCGATTGCGGCCCAGCGGTTCTCGGGACGGCTGGTGACGTTTAGGGTGACTTTTTCAACCTTGGGCTGCTCGTAGGGATTGGCGTAAATACGGGCGAAGGAGGAAGCCACGGCGATAGCGAGTTGGTACCCGTCAGGAACTGAAGCGTCCGTCGGAGGGTACATGTCGCGAAGCTGAACAGCCGGGTGGCCGACGAGATCGATGTGGCCGTCGAGCTCAAGCGTGGTGCCCTCGGTGTAGGCGGTGTTAGAGACGATGCCATTGAAAGCCGAAAGGGCGACGAGCAGGGGCGTCAATTTCGGATTCTGGACGACGTTAAAGTGAAAATGGCGCTGTTCGGTGGGAGTGGTGACGTTCACCTCGACAGGAAGCGTGGCCGGAGATGCGCCGAGGCGGCCCACGACGGCGGTTACGCGGTCTTCCGTGATGGTGCCGATGGGCCCGCCGGAATTCATAATCTTTGTGGACTCGAGGGATGAAGCGAGCGTGGTGACTACGTGGCCGCGAGTCATAGGCAAAGCGACAGAACCGAAGCCGAAAAGAGGATGGCCGCAAACAAAGACTTCGTCGCCGACGATGGCAGTGACGCTACATCCTGCGTCGAGCGAGAGATCCCCGGAAACCAAATCCATGCCAACCATATCGCCGGGTTTGAGCTGCGCGTCGTCGGGACGCGCTGCCGTGGTGCCACCCGCCATCGCGCTCATTCCGAAAGTTTGTAATTGGTTGCCAAACAGGGCGAGCGTTTGAGGCATCACGCCGGAAAAAATGAGAGGCGTTTCAATGGGAACAAGGAATTTTCCGTCACCGAGAGCGACTTTTTCGGGAAAAGTTTCGGATTGCAGGTCAACGGGTGACGCGGCGGGCGTGCCGTTAGCGTTTCCGGCAGGCTTCGCCATGGCCTTTTGGACGTCGAGCATGTTTTGGATAGGCGTGACGCCGGCAATGGCGTCTTTGGTAAAGGTGCCGATCTTAAGAGAAATGGCGCCCGCGAGCTTGCCATCGAAATAGACGGGGCTGCCGCTCATCCCAGCAACCACCCCGGTTTTCGCGACGTCAGCGCCGGCGAGCTCGACGAGAATGATGTCCTGCTTCGGGCCCATGGCGTTCTTGAGCACGCCAAGGACGGTCACATCCATTTTTTCAATTTGGTCGCCCGTAAAGATGGTGTAGGCGACGCCTTTCATTCCCGCATGAATATCGCTGAGAGGAAAAATGACGGGATTCTCCGCGCCGAAAACGGGGATGGTAAGACAGAGAGCCAAGAGACAGGACAACAGAAGGCTGGGACGGAGACGCATAAGACTTTTCATCATAGCGTGCGTTGCAGCGCGAAGCAAACCGGACGTGGTACCGATGTGATTCCGGGGTAACGGCAGGGCTGGGGTTCCTTGTCGAGTCATATTCAGTTACGGAGCGCATTCTATTGGACACCAATGGGAGCCGTGGGGTTGTTTCGCGGCGCGTGCTACTATTTTGGCGTCATGAAAAAGCGCATCACTCGGGCGAAGGCATTTGGCGGCGTGCTCCTCGTACCGGGGGACAAATCCATTTCGCACCGATATGCGATTCTGGCATCGCTGGCCGAGGGGAGCAGCGAGATTTTCAATTTTTCCGGGGCGGCGGATTGCGCGAGCACGCTCGCGTGCCTGCGCGGGCTGGGAGTGAAAATCGAGGAGAAGGCTGGGAGCGTTGTCATCGAAGGAAAAGGATTGGGCGGATGGAAAGCGCCGCGAAAGGCGCTGGACGCGGGGAATAGCGGCACGACGATGCGATTGTTGGCGGGGGCGCTTGCGGGGCAAAGTTTTAGTTCGGAGCTGACGGGAGACAAGTCTCTGAGGCGGCGGCCGATGCGGCGCGTGATGGAGCCGCTGCGGCAAATGGGCGCTGAGATTCGCGCGCGCGACGATGAATTTGCACCACTCGAAATTCAAGGAGCGAAACTGCACGCCATCGAATATGCGCCGAAGGTAGCGAGCGCGCAGTTGAAGTCGGCGGTGCTGCTCGCGGGACTGTTTACGGACGGCGAGACGGTAGTTCACGAGCCCGTGCGTACGCGCGACCATACAGAGATTGCGTTGCGCGAACTGGGGGCAACAGTTGAGCATGGGACGGTCCGAGACGGGAATCGAAATGGCAACGCGATTCGGTTGCGAGGGCGACCGAAACTGGTGGGACGGCCGTTGGGCGTGCCGGGAGATTTATCGGCGGCGGTATTCTTTTTGGGGGCCGCGCTGGTGGTGCCCGGGACGGAACTGACCATTCAAAGTGTAGGTTTGAATCCGACGCGGACGGCAATATTGGATTTACTGGTTTCGATGGGCGCGGCGATTTCGGTGGTTGCCGTAGCGATGCGAAATGGCGAATTGGTCGGGGATATTAATGTTCGTCACGCACCGCTGAGGGGCGGAAAGGTTTCAGGGGCGATGGTGGCGCGCGTGATTGATGAGTTGCCAATGTTGGCCGCGCTCGGGCCTTACACGGACGAGGGAATTGAAATTCGCGATGCGCAGGAATTGCGGGTTAAGGAAAGCGACCGGATCGCGGCGATGGCAGAGAATCTTCGCTTGATGGGCGCGCAGGTGGAGGAATTTCCGGATGGATTGCGCGTGGCGGGGCGGTCCGCAGGACGACTGCACGGAGCGACGATTGAGCCGCACGATGACCATCGAATCGCCATGGCGTTTTCGATCGCGGCGTTGGGCGCGGAGGGCGAGACAGTGATTCGCGACGCGGAGTGCGTGGGCATTTCGTTTCCGAGTTTTTATGATCTGCTGGACGGATTGGTGAAATTGCGAACAGACGTGTAGATGACTCCCTTGCAACGCTATTCTTCGGTTGATCTCAGGACATTTTGCAACAGAACACAACGGGGCGCTCTTACTTTTGGGACTTGTGGATGGAGATGGTGCCGTAGGTGGTGCTGAGAGTGATGCGCGGGCCGCGCGTGCCGTATGTGCCTTGCAGGACCGTGGTGTCGCCGGTATTGGATGATTTGAGGCCCGCGGATTCGAAATCATTCTCGATGTCGCCCTTGCGGGAGACAGCGGAAACTTCGAAGTTCGATTGCGCGGGAAGAGTGATGCTGATGCTGCCGGACTCGTCGGCGATAAGGACATCGTCGTGAGGAGGATGAGGCAACGTAATTTCGACGTCGCTGTGCTTGTCGGTGACGTCGATTCTGCCAACGACGCCGTCGAGCGTGACGTCTTTATTCGCGGTGGAAAGCTGCACGCTGCCGGGAACATCGGAAATTGACAAGTCGCCGGAATCCATTTCCAACTGACCAGCGAGATGAGTGACGGTCAGATTCGTGCGAGAAGAAGTATAGCGCGTGTTTTTTGAAACGTTATTGGCGCGAATCGGACCGAAGAACTCGCCCTCCATAATGGCGTCCCCGGCAATGCCAGAGAGATTGATTTCCCCTCCGTGACCGGTTAGCCGGACATTGCCCTTGATGTTGTTTAAGCGAGCGTCGCCGTGGGCGAGGTCGGCGTCGACGTCGCCGGAAATGTCGTGGATGTTGAGGTCGCCGCTCTTCGAGTGGATGGTGACGGGCCCAGTCATTTGAGCGACGGTAATGTCGCCGTGGCTGGTTTGCGCGTTGATGGTTGCATGGTTCGGCAATTCGATATCGAGGTCAACTCTGACGTCGGGTCCCTCGTCACCGGAGATTTGCGGCTGAATCTGGTAGCCGTTGTCGGTGGGAGTCACTTTGACTTGCACTTTGTCGGCGGCTTGGCGGGCTTCGTTCTCGTCGGAGGCGCTTGCGGTCTTGTGCACAGAGACGTGAAGTTGTGAGTCATTGCCGGGATGCACGGAGATATCGCCGCGGACAGTAGAGATCGAGATGACTTCGTTGGGCTTTACAGGAACGACGGGCAAAGAACTCTTCCAGTCGTAGGAATGCTCAAACAAATCGCCCATCCCGAAGTCGATGCCGGGATTATTTCTGCGCGCCCAATCGAATCCAGCCATGCTGGCCACGACGAGGAGAAGCAAAACAATGAGGGCGATTTCGCCTCCCGAGATGCCCGGGGGCCCGGCTTCGCCTGTGCGAGTGGCGAGCAAATGGTCAAAGAGACGTGCGATGCCCCACAGGATCAACAAGAGGGGCCAGTAATGCGTGAACAGGCGACCGATCTCCATCTCCGGTTGATATTCATAAAGGAGAAAAATCACGCCGATGAGAATGAGAATCAGGCCGCCGAAAATCGAGCGTCGTTGACGGTAGTAATGAGTCATCGAGGTTGTGGCGGCGGTGGATTTTGTGGCGGCACGTAACCAGACGGCGGAACGTTTGGCGGAACGGTTGATGGATTCTGCCAGCCCCGCGGGTCAACGTGACCTTCGGTGGAAGCGGTCTCTGAAAGGACCTTTACCACGCCGACGACGATCAAGATGATGGGCCACAAACGTTCGAAAGAATAGTGCCAGTCGTACTGGCCGATGAAGAACAGAATCCCGAGAGTGATAAGGATCGCAGGACCCATCAAGCCGCGCATGCGGCAACGAGTGCAATTGCAATTTCTCCAGTGCATCGCAATCCTCCTAAAGAATCCCTATGAGGGAACTCGGTTCCGCTTCCAAATCAACAGTACGCCGACGGCGACAAGAGCCAGCGGCCAGAATCGCCAGATAAAAATCGAATTGAAAACTCCCAGAGTGCCCAGCAGAAAGAAGATACCAAGGCCAATCAGCACGTAAGCTCCAATGGGCCGGCCGCCTTCGCTTTCGACAAAAAGGCCGGGCGCGGGCTGGCCGAGTTGCTTGGCGCGCGCGGTGCGGTAGGCGTCGATCGGCATGTAGCAGCAAAAGGCAATGAAAAAGACGATCACAAGGCCGAGCATTCCGCCGGGCAAGGAATCGCTGCTCATCAGCGCGATCAGGCCGCCGAAGATTATCACGTGAATGAGCCCCTTAACGTATTCCCCGTTATAGACGGCGCCCAAGCCAGGAATGAAACCGAGCGCGCAAGCAGCTCCGGGATTGGGTCCTGCGTGAACTCCCGGTGCGACGGGCGGCGGGCCGACGACCATGCGCGCCAGGCACTCCTCGCAATACAGAGCGCCGCGGACTTCGCGAGCGCACTGCGCGCAAAGGGCTTTACCGCAGTTGCGGCAGAAGCCGGTGGCGTCAACGTCGGTGTGAACAGCGCATTTCATCGTGGACTCCTTGTGGGCGCGTCAGGAATTAGAGTGGCGACGAAAGCAAAACTCCCGTTTGTGCCTTGGTTCCGCTGTGATTCGTTGGGCGATTTCTGCTGCGACGGAGCGGAAGACGGCTGAGTATTGTTCGGCGCGGGATTATTCGCCGGTTGGAGACGCGATTGAATTTCATAGACCACGCGGAGATCATTGACGAACTTTACGCCGCGCGCGAAGGCGAGATGCGCATGGCTGTCGGCGGCGTGGAAGATTCTAACAGGGTTCAAGTTGGCCGCAGTGATATCGGACCTGCGCACGCCTGCAGCCTGAAAAATGATGAGCAGAGTAGCGAGGACAGTCACCGTGCCCATGGCAAAGCGTGGTTGCCACAACATCGGCAACCAGCTGAACCAATCGCGCTTGGTTTTGCGAGGGCCCAGAGTTTGATCGAGAATCTTGGAGACGAGCGCGGCCGGAGCGGGTTCCGGCTCAAGGGTGCGAAGACGGCCGATGACATGCGTGACCTGCGCGAGAAGAGGAGCGCACTGCGAACACGAGTCGACATGGGCGCGGAACTCACGCTGTTCGGCGGCCGGGAGAAGGCCGTCGAGGTAGTCGCTGAGCCGTTCTTCGATTTGTACGCAGGTCCAGGTCATTTTCTTACTCGTTCTTACTCGTTATGCTCACTCTGGTCTCAAGCCCATTTCTTGAAGCACGCGGGCCAGTTCGATGCGGCCGCGGTTGATTCTGGATTTTACCGTGCCTTCCGGCACAGATAAAACTTCTTGAATCTCGTTGTATTCCAAACCCTGCAAGTCGCGCAAGATTACAGCTTCGCGCAAATCGGGGGACAGTCGAGAGAGCGCCGACTGTACCTGCGCGCTCAGCTCGCTGGCCAGAGCAGCCTTGTCGGGCGTGCGCACCGGGGAATGCTTCTCTTCGACCTTGGGCATCACGTCCTCGAGCGAATCGGTAACCCGGTCGTGACGAGTCCGCCGATAATGATCGATCAACAAGTTGCGCGTGACGCTGGTCAGCCACGTCGGAAAGCCGCCGTAGGCTGTGCGATAGCTGGCAAGGGTGCGATAAATGCGTAAAAAAACCTCCTGGCTCAAATCCTCGGCTTCGGCTGGATTGCCGGTAAAGCGGTAACAAATATTGTAAACGCGTCGGGAGTGGCGCCGCACAAGTTCTTCCCATGCCGGCCCCTCTCCCCGGAGGCAGCGCTGAACCAGTTGAGCGTCCGGCTCCAATCGTCATTGTCCTCGTGAGTAGCATCACTTCCGGCCTCATAGTAAGGAACGAGAAAAGGGGCCGAAAAGTTCCGCACTGCCGGGGCATGTTAGCTGGGCTAGGTGCGTAACACAAGCATCTTGCATGGTTTGCAGTCAAATCGCAGCGGGAATTAGTTTCAGTAGTGGAGATTATTGTTTGCAAGCTAACTTGACACTCATGAAGGCGTGCTGATACGGTGCGCGACGATGCGACGAAGTATGCGAAAAACGCTTTGGCTGATTGTGGCGCTGGCGATTGCCGTGGGCCTGCTTTACCGGTTTCGCGGCGCGATCATGCTGGGCGGGTTCAACTGGCACAAGCTTGGTGTGGCGCTTGGGAATGCAAATATCCCGTTGCTGTTGCTCGCCGTGGCGTCGATTTATGTTTCGTATGCGCTGCGCTCGCTGAGATGGGTGCGGTTCTCGCGCTACATGGGGAGGTCGACATTTGGCAATGTGTACAGCGCGACGATTATGGGATTCACGGCGATTTTTGTGCTGGGGCGCGCGGGGGAGCCGGTTCGTCCGCTGCTGATTGCACGCAAAGATCGATTGCCGGTGGCGGATAGTTTCGGCGTGTACGTGATGGAGCGCGTGTTTGATGTGGGAGCTACGGCGGTGCTGGCGATTCTGGCGCTGCTCGCGTTGCCGCGCCACGTGCTGGCGGGATCGGAAGCGAATGCGGGCCGGCTGGTTCACGATGCGCGGTTGGCCGGATGGGGAATTTTCTGGCTGCTGATTGGAATGATTGCAGTGCTCGTTTATTTTCGTTTGCATGGCGCGCGCGCGCTGCAGTCACGGCTCGGAGGGTTTCGGAAGCGCGGCGGCTGGCGCGGCAAAATTGCGACGCTGATTGACGGGTTCAGCCAAGGGTTGCAGGCGATTCGCTCGGCAGGGGACTTATCCGCGGCCGTCGCGTATACATTGGTGCATTGGGTGGTGGTGGCGCTGGTGTACCTGCTGGTGATGCGCAGTTTCAGCAGCGAGATTGGGAAATTCGATTTTCGCGCTGCGCTGCTGGTGCTGGCGTTTACGATGGTTGGCTCGGTGGTGCAACTTCCGGCGGTTGGCGGAGGCACCCAGCTTGCGACGTTCCTTGTTCTCACCGTCATATTTGGAGTAGAAAAGGAGCCTGCGGCGGCCGTGGCGATTGTATTGTGGTTGGTGACTTTTGCTGCGGCGTGTGTCGCTGGAATGCCGTTGCTGATTCACGAGGGGTGGTCGATGGGAGATTTGCGCCGGCTGGCGCGCGAAGAAGCCGCGGACGAAGAGCGCGGCGAACACGCGTCAGTTTCGGATGTGGCAAAACAGAAACGCGAGACGCCACGGTGAAATGCCCTTTCTGCTCGCATCTGGATGACAAAGTTGTGGACTCGCGCGAGGGCCGCGCTGGAGATTTGATCCGGCGGCGCCGCGAATGCTTGAAGTGCGGCAAGCGGTTCACGACTTATGAACGCATCGACGAAATCCCGTACATGGTGATTAAGAAAGATGGGCGGCGAGAAAAATTCGATCGTCACAAAATTTTGCAGGGATTGTTGAGAGCGTGTGAAAAGCGGCCCGTGCCGACGGCGAAGCTGGAAGCACTGGTGGATGACGCGGAGCGGTTTGTAAACGAAGCGAAGGACCGGGAACGGACGACTTCAGAGATTGGCGAGCAATTGATGGTGCGGCTGAAGAAGCTGGATAAAGTGGCGTATGTGCGATTCGCGTCAGTTTATTTGGATTTCAAGGATGTGAAGGAATTCATGTCGGAACTGAAGAATTTGTTGAAAGATCGCGCGAAGAAATAGAGCGCCGAATTTTTGGACGCTACACTGTTAGGGTTCCCAGACGCCGGCGGCGAAGGATTTTACGGTGCGGAAGCCGAGATCTTCGTAGAGACGCACGGCGTTTGCGTTAATCGTAGTGACGGTGAGCGAGAGGGCGCTGTAGCCGTGTTGTTGCAAAGCGGCGAGCGCCGCTTCCATCAGCCTCCGACCCAGACCGTTTTTCTGATAACCCGGCAAGACGCAGATCTGCGTAGTGTGCCCAACTCCGGGAGCGACAGTGGAAGTCAACACCATGCCAATGGGTTTTTCTCCCGAGCCCGGACGAACAATGAAGGAGGCTTCAGGGAAGAATTGACCGCAGCCGGGAAGCAGAACGATGTTGCGCAGAAATTTCATGGCACCGAGCTCGCTGCGATATTGGTCGTTGATTTGTGCGTCAACGTGATCGGCATAGGCGCGCTGGATCAAGCGCGTGCAAGGTTCGAGGCAGCGGTCGGTCCAGGCTTCGACGCGCAGGCCGTCCTGTGACGCGGAGGTCTTGGATGGATTCGCAGGGAACTCAAGAAGCATGAATTGGCGACGGTGAAGACGAAAATGCTGCTCGGCGAGAACGGGATCGAGGGCGGAGCCGAATGGCATGAGTTGCGCTTCGATGCGCTCGATGAAAGGAGTTTCGCGAAGCGTCTCGAACATTTCAAGGAGAAGCTTTTTGCTGATATCGATTTGAGCGAAATGTGACGAGGCGAAAAGACCGCCGATGAGGCCTTTCTGGTCTTCGAAAACGTAAAAGCCATAGCCGACGGGCTGCTTCCCCTCAAAGGCGGCGTAACCTGCTAGAGAATGCGAGTCGATGAATTTGCGGATCAAATGCTGCGAAGGGCGGTAGTCCCAATGGAGATCATTGCGCCACAATTCCGCTTCTTCGTGAAAGAGTGGCTCAAGCGAACGCGAATGAAGTTGGCGCAGATCGACAACCTGCATGGATGGCCTGAGTGTCCCCTTGGACGATTATATTATATCTCAGCATACTTACAGCAGCCGGAGAGAGAGTCGGGAGCGGCACAAATGACGGAAAATTCGCGCGGTTCTTTTAATCAACAGTTAAGAAACCAATAGGTGCAGTGTTCGCTGGCGCGCACGAGAATTATGCTAAACTGCGCGGCGGTTCGAAACGGAGTCTTGCACCGCAAGATGAATCCTATATCGAGTTTGAAACGTCTGTCTGCGCGGTTCGCGCGCATTGCAGGGTCGTTGCTCGCTCTGGTGCTGTTCGTTTTGCTGGCGGGAGCGACGATTTCAGGATATCTGTTGTATCAGATTCTGACGCCACCGCGTAGCGCTGCGAATGTTGACGTCACTTTGTTGATGGGGCATCCAACTGTCTACAGCTTTGACATTCCCGGAGAAGGATCGCGCGAGGGGTGGTTTTTCCCGGGCCTGATTCGGGCGCCGACGATCGTGTTATGCCACGGCTATGGATCGCAGCGGGCAGACATTCTTACGCTGGTGACAGCGCTGCAAGAGCACCAATTCAACGTGTTCCTGTTTGATTTTGTGGGTCACGGCGCGGTGCCCGGGCGTACAACGCTGGGCTATCAGGAAACCCGGGAATTGCTTGCCGCGATCAAAGGGCTGGCGAAACGCGAAGACATTGACCGCTCGCGATTTGGCGTCTGGGGTACGGACCTGGGAGCGTATGCGGCGTTAGCCACGGCTGTCCAAGAACCGCGCATCGAGGCGATAGCGGTTGATTCCTTGTACGACCAGCCTTCGGATTTTCTGGCGATTCAAGTGGGTCACATGGGATTGGGGTCGCTTCCGCTGGTAAAGACGTTCTGCCTGTTTGGATTCAGGATGCTGAACTATGATGACCGCGCGATACCTCCACTCGTAAGCCGCCTAGGTCGACTGCAGGGGATTCCCAAATTGTTTATTGAATCTACCGATAAACCGGATCTGGATAGAGAAACAATTCAAATGTTTCAAATTGCTCCGCCTCCGAAGGACCAGTCCGCAGATACGATGACCTATGCGGAGATGAGTGACGAAGGACGCCGCAATTATGAGAACCTCGTGGTTACTTTTTTCCTGCAGCACCTCCCTCCTTCGGGGCAACCGGCGCAGTAATCCTTCATTTGTCGCCGTAAGGAATGGGTTTCGGTAAGGACTCCAGCCAGCAATACGGAAAAAACTTCGCGACGATGTTTCGGTGGACCAGGCCGGCGTTGTTCAACAGTATGTCGCCACCGCTGCCGACGAGGACGTAGGCAGGTATTTGGTGAAAGGCGAAGGTGTTGTCGGGTGGTTGAAATTGGGGAATGGCGCTTTGGTCCAGGTAGAAGCGCAGGCCAAAGTCACAATTGCGATTGATTTCGCCAATGGCGTAAATCTGTAAATCGAATGGGCGAGTTCCACCCGTGCTGGCTGAAAGAATCTTGTGGACGTCACGCGCCAGTGGACGAGGCGAGACGAGCGCGTCAAGCTGCGGCAGCACACGAAGAACTGCGACGCCCACCGAGGTGGTGGCAACGAGCGCGGAAATCACGAGCACGAGCCACGGCTTGCGCGCCAAACTGACAAATTCGATTGCCACTCCGGTGATCAGGCCAATGAGAAGCGTGGCCAGCGCTAGCTGATTGATTCCGTGTTGATATGGCGGCTCGTAAGGAGGGAGGCGATGAAAACCGATCGCGGCGGCAACTCCGAGCCCCACCCACATCGTGCCTGTTGCCACGCCGACCCATTGCGTTTTGCGGGGAGCCCATGCGACAGCGCAGGTAAAGGAGCGCGCCATCAACAGAATGAGGGGTGGAAAGATCGGCAGGATGTACTCCGGCAGCTTCGATTGAGAAAAACTAAAAAAAACAAATGGAAAAGTCGCCCAGCAGGCGATGAAGAATCCCGAAGAGGTTCGCCATTCGCCGTTGCGGAAGATGCGGCGGCCGTCGAGCGCGGCGCTGAAGAGAAGCGCCGTCCACGGCAACAGGCCGACCAAGACGATGGAGATGAAGAACCAGAATGGTTCGCGATGCTGGAAAACAGGTGTGAGATAGCGCTCAAAATTGTGGAGCAAGATAAAAGTGCGGAAGAAGTCGGGATTGAAATAGGCGCAAAGGATGTACCAAGGCAGCGATACGATACAAAAAAACAAAATAGCAAGCGGATGGAGAAGCCGGAAAGCGGCCCTCCAGTTTCGAGTTGCCAGCGCCCAGAGAAGAACGCTGCCTCCCGCAAGAACAACAGCGGCGGGCCCTTTCGCGAGAGTGGCAAAACCCAGCCACACACCCAGGAAAATGAGCGCGAGTTTATCGCCGGGGATAATTGCTAGTGCCGCATTTTTGGCGGCAAACGCACCATGTTTCTCGACAACGCTTGCAGCGCACAAGAGAGCAAGCGCGAGGCATGCGGTGAAAAGCATGTCGGGAGAAGCGGCTCGAGCGAATGCGATCACGCCGACGCATGTTGGGAAAATCAACAGGACAGCCCATGCTGTTCGGATCCCATAACACCGGAGCGCGAGCCAGGCCATCGCAAGAGCGGAGACGAGCGCGGCGAGCGACGAAGGCAAGCGCACAGCCCATTCGGGCGAATGCAGGAATTTGAAGAAAAATCCAGCGCTCCAGTAATAGAGAATCGGCTTTTCAAACCACGGCAGCCCGTAAAGGAAAGGTGTAATCCAATGGCCCGTGCGGGCCATGTCGCGGGCGATCCAGGCATAGCGCGGTTCATCGGGTCCGACCAGACCAATCGCGGAGAGGCCGCTGAACAGGCAAATCACCAATACCACCGCGGCGAGCAGCGCGGCGCAGATATTTCTTCGCGAAAGGGTGAATTTCTCGCCCATGGCGGGTGAGTGTAGCAGAGCCGGGCGCAGTTCACACGGCGCACACGCGCGCTGGTTCGCGGAAAATTACTGTGACAGAATGGCGCACGATGCGTGAATGGTGCGAGTACGCTGCCGCCTGGACGATTGTGAAGTTTCTGGGGATTTTGCCGCGCCCGGTGGCTCGCGGCACCGCCGCAGCCATTGCGCGCTTATTGCTGCTGTGCCGGCCGCCGCTTCGCCGAGCGGGGATCATAAATTTACGACTGGCATTTCCGGATTGGACCGATGCGCAGCGCCGCCGAACACTGCGCCGGATGGCGCGGTATCTGGGATGGATGGCCGCGGAGTTCGCACATTTCCCGGAGCTATCGCGAGAAAATATCGAACGCCTGGTGGTGCTGGACGGCTTCGAGAATTTCGACGCGGCCCATCGGCGCGGCAAAGGCGTGATTTTTCTGACGGGTCATATGAGCGCCTGGGAACTGGCGCCGTTTGCGCAGGCGTTGTACGGGCATCCGCTGTCGTTTCTGGCGCGCGCAGTTGATAACAGGCGAGTCGACGCGCTGGTAAACCACTACCGCTGCCTTTCTGGTAATCGGCCGATTGAGAAAAACAACGCGGCGCGAGCCATGCTGAGAGTGCTGCACGATGGCGGCACGGTGGGGATTTTGGCCGACCAAAACACATCGCTCGACGAGGGAATCTTTGTTGATTTTTTTGGGATTCCCGCGGCAACGACCACAGGACTGGCACGGATAGCGCGGCGGACCGACGCCGCCGTGGTGCCGGGATTTCTCTTTTGGGATGGAGCCATGCGCAAATACCGGTTGCGGTTCGAGGCCGCTGTGCAACTTCAGCAGACAGCGGATGAGGACGCGGACATTCGCGTGAATACGGCGCGATTCAACAAGGTGATTGAAGATTACGTACGCGCTCATCCGGATCAGTGGCTATGGGTGCACAAGCGATGGAAAAACCGGCCAGCGGGCGAGCCGTCGCTTTATTCGTCGTAGCGGGTCGAATGATTTTTGATGGCAGCGAAGGAATGGGAGAGTACGAGATGAAACGAATCGCGCGAGAACTTGCGGAGCACTTGAAGGCAGAAGCGAAAGGGGATTTGTCGCAGCCTGTTTCCGGCGTGGCGAGTCCCGAAGACGCGGGCGCAGAGGATTTGATTTACGTGGACGCCGCGAAGCATTTGGCGCGAGCGCAGGCTTCCGCGGCTGGGTGCGTGTTGGTGCGCGAAGGAATGAAACTCGACGGCAAGACCTTGCTGGTGGTTGCGAACCCGAAGCTTGCCTTTGCGAAGGCCGCGGCATGGTTACTGGAGCCGGAGCCGATTGCGCGAGGAGTCCATCCCACTGCGGTGATCGACACGTTGGCGAAATTGGCGGCGGATGCGCGCGTGGGGCCATACGCAGTGATTGAGGCCGAGGCTGTGATTGGCGCGCATACCGAAATTGGAGCGTTTTGTTTTATCGGGAAGGGAGCAGTCGTTGGGGAATCGTGCCGGTTGCATCCGCGGGTAACGCTCTATCCCGGGGCGCGAATTGGAAGTCGCGTCGCGCTGCATTCGGGCGCCGTGATCGGGGGAGATGGTTTCGGATACGTTTATGGCGAGGGGCGACACTGGAAATTTCCGCAACTCGGAAGCGTTGAGATCGGCGACGACGTGGAAATTGGGAATAACACGACTGTCGCGCGAGGGTCGCTGGGTGTTACGAGAATTGAGAATGGAGTGAAGCTCGA
>DATNDO010000150.1:0-4857 GCA_035606955.1 Candidatus Angelobacter sp. | reverse complement strand
CAGCATCACCATGGGCTTTGGCGCCAGCACCGACGGATTCTTCAAGAGGTCGTTGTAAAGTTGCACGGCTTGGGTCGCATTTCCGGAATGATCGTAAATCTGCGCGAGCTCGAAACGCGCCATCGCCGCGAAATCACGATTGGAGCTATTTTGAATCTTGGATAGCCACGTGATGGCCTGCGCGTTTTGATTCAACCGTTCGAGGCACAGCGCGGAATAGTAATCAGCGAGCTGGCCGGCGCGCGTGCGCGAATATTGATTCGCAACGTTTTCGAACTTTTTCAGCGCATCCTGATATTTTTTCGAACTATCCGAGTAGCTGATTTCATTCGGCTGCGGCGCCTGGCCGGGCGCGAGCGTCGGCGACTGGAAAACCTGCATGGCATCGTTGAATCCAGCCGAGGCTTTCACGGATTGCCGCTGCGAATAAAACTGCCAGCCGAAAACTCCGGCAGCAACAATCAGCGCAACCACGACAACGTAAATCAGCGCCGTCTTGTGCGACAGTACAGCCTCAGCGCTGTGCGACAGCGCTTCCTGGACTTGGTCCGTCTTCAATTCCTGACGCGAAATATGCTTCGCCACTTTTCACATCTCCGGGAAATTCAGATTTCTTATGCTAGCACAGAACGCAGAATCCCGTTCAAACGCATCAGGAATTTTGACCTGCGATGGGAACGATGCGCGAGCGTTACCTATTTTTCTGAAAGCTTACCGGCCGCGCCATTACCAGCCGCCGAAGGAAATTTCTTGCTCATCACTAATTCTGTACCGCCCTTCGGCCCGCGTTGAATATCGAATTCGTCCATGAACGCGCGCATCAGAAAAATTCCTCGTCCCGAAGTGCGTAACAGATTTTCTTCGGCAAGAGGATCGGGAACGTCGGCGAGACGGAAATTCTTGCCCTCATCGAGAACGTGCACTACGAGCTTGCGCTCTTCCAGTTCGAGTGTGAGTCCAATTTTACGGCCGCGCTCTTTGCGATTTCCGTAGCTGTATGCGTTGATGACCGCCTCGCGCACGGACATGCCGATTTTATGGCAATCCTCGTCGCCGAAGCCGGCCTCCGCGGCGACACGCAAAGCAATGTCCTCGGCGAGATCAACGCTGTCGAGAAGCGTCTCGAGTGTCACTTCAATGCGCTGGGCGTGCGTTGCCATTCATTTTCCGGATAAGAATAAAAGAGCGATATGCTCGCATGGGCGTAGCGGGTAAGTCAATCAAGCGCGCATCGGTATCATTCGTTTTCCACATTAGCGTTCATCGTAGCGCATCTGTGGCGCGGCGCGCTATGGGCGCAAGGTACTACGCCCAGTAGGTGCGATCCAGGGTGCGGTATTGGATGGCTTCGCTTAACTGGCGCGGTTGAATATCGGGGATGCCATCGAGGTCGGCAATCGTGCGCGCGACTTTCAGAATGCGGTCGTGCGCGCGGGCGGAAAGGCCGAGTTTCTGAATCGCGGTTTCGAGCAGTTTTTCGCCGTCGGCGGAGATGCCGCAGTGTTTGCGCAAGAGCTTCGGCGTCATTTGCGCGTTGGCGTAAATTTTCTTTTCCGCGGCATAGCGATCGAGTTGCAGACGGCGCGCGTCCATCACGCGCTGACGCACCGAGGCAGACGGTTCCGCTTCCGTGGTGCCGCGCAGTTCTTTGTACTTCACCGCTGGAACTTCGATATGAATGTCGATGCGGTCGAGCAGCGGGCCGGAGATTTTCGAGACGTAGCGCTGAATTTGCATGGGCGTGCAATGGCAATCGCGCGTGGGATCGCCGAAAAATCCGCAGGGACACGGATTCATCGCGGCCGCAAGCATGAAGCGCGCGGGAAAGCTGACGGAAAGCGCGGCTCGCGCGATGCACACAACTCCATCTTCGAGAGGCTGCCGCAGAACCTCGAGAACATTGCGCTGGAATTCCGGCAGCTCATCGAGAAACAGCACGCCATTGTGCCCGAGCGACACTTCGCCAGGACGTGGAATCGCGCCGCCGCCGATCAGTCCCGCATCACTGATCGTGTGGTGCGGCGAACGATACGGGCGCGTGGCGACGAGGCCGCGTGAGTCGTCAAGAACGCCGGCGACGCTGTGAATGCGCGTGGTCTCGATTGCTTCGTCGAGCGACATCGGCGGCAGAATCGTGGGGATGCGTTTCGCGAGCATTGTTTTGCCCGCGCCCGGCGGCCCGATGAAAAGAATATTGTGTCCGCCGGCGCAGGCGACTTCGAGGGCGCGCTTCGCGGACTGCTGGCCGCGCACGTCGCGCAAATCCACCGAATACTGGCCCGCTTCCGAAAGCATTTGCCGGCTGTCGACGCTGACGGGCGCAAACGATTCAGGCGAATTGATAAGATCGGCGGCCTTCGGCAGCGACTTCACCGAGAAGACGCGGATGCCTTCGACAACGGCGGCTTCACGAGCATTTGCTTCCGGCACCACGACGTTTTTGATTCCGCGTTCGCGCGCCGCCAGCGCTGCCGAGAGCGCGCCGCGCACTGAGCGCACGCTTCCATCGAGAGACAGTTCTCCGAGAAACACATACTCATCGAGCACCTTGCCGAAGAACGTTCCCTGGCAGCCAAGCAGCCCGAGCGCCACCGGCAGATCGAATGCGGAACCTTCCTTGCGCATGTCGGCAGGCGCCAGATTTACCGTGACCGCGAGATGCCCCGGAAAATCGAAACCGCAATTTTTCAGCGCGGCCTTGGTGCGTTCGCGGCTCTCCTTCACGGCGATGTCCGCAAGGCCGACCACATTAAAATTGCCGGGCTGGCCGGGGCCGATGTCGACCTCGACTTCGACAAGGTAGGCGTCGATGCCATAAACGGCGGCGCTGAATGTCTTAAAGAGCATCGTGAGAGGAAAGCGGAGCTTTTTCGCCACATGCAAGATAACCTAAAAGGTACTTCCACGCCATAATAAGTACTTAAGAACGCGGTAGACCTTAACCCAAGGCGAGTGAGTGGCCTGTTTCAGTGAGAGACAGACGGCCAAAGCAAATCGGGGGCTTCGGAAAAAATCCCACGCTCACAAAGCGAGCATGGGGTACCCGAAAGGCCAAACTCCAGCCTCGGCCACCCACCGCAGCACACTTTCCTGACCGGCCATTTGTCCGGATTGCGATGCTTTACAAAGATATCGGACGAACGTATGGTTGCGCCGAAGACCTAGCGCGCAAGTGCGTGAAATGATTTTGCGAGGGACACGAGCGGGTGAGGCACCACTGGATGAAAAACCATGAACGTTTGCAGTTCTTAAGGAGTTGCGGTGTGGCGGCCTTTGCCGTGACGGCGATTTTTCTGGTTGCAAGCCAGACCTGCCGCGCGCAAGGCGTTGGCGCGCCGCCGTCGGGGGCGGCCACTGTGTCGAACGCCACGCAGTTTCCCGCTATAGGGGCGCTAATGGATGAAGTACTCGCAAACCAGGACAAACTCGACAAGATCCACGAAAACTACGCATGCAACGACATGCGCGTGGAGGAGAAGATCGATAAGCACGGCAACGTGAAGAAAACGACGACGTACGTTTATCAGGTATCGTTCTTAGGGCCGAATGAAATTGACCGTTTGATCGAAAAGAACGGCAAGGCGCTAAGCGCTGACGAGCAGAAAAAGGAAGACGAGCGCATCGCCAAGGATGTAGAGAAATACGAAAAGGAGGAGGCAAGCGCGTCCGCGAAACAGAAGGAGCAAGATCGGGCGACGATTCAGATTCAGGACTTCCTGCGCGCGGACCGGTTTTACAATCCGCGCCGCGAGCAGCGGGCCGGCGAAGATTTGATCGTATTTGATTTCGCGGCCAATCCCGCCTTCCATGCAAGAACGCTCATGCAAAAAGTCGCGCAATCGCTGATCGGTACGATCTGGATTGACGACAAAGCGCATGATGTCGCTGAACTCGCCGCCCACTTCGAGAAAAACCTGAAAGTGGGCGGCGGGCTGCTGGTGTCGCTGCACAAGGATTCGGCTGTCCAGTTCGTGCAAACATTTGTGCATAATCAGGTCTGGCTGCCCACTTACATTTCGGTGCACATCAGCGCACGAGCCCTGCTCTTCGTCGGCGTGAACGTAGAACAAACGGACCGCTACAGCGACTACAAGGAATTTCACGTCTCTTCGCATTCCATTGTCGCTCCACCCAAGCATCCCTAGCTTCCTGACCCGGACGTCGGACCTTAAAACGCCGCAGCGGCGGAGCTTTACAAAAGTAGCGCTCCTACGTATGCTTGCGCGAAGACGGAGCACGGCGACCTTGTAAATAATTCTTCGGAGGGCTGCCATGGGTTGGATTGTGCTGGCGATCATCGTGATCTTCGTGATCGTGGTGATCGGGATGTACAACGGGCTGGTGAAGCTCAAGGTGCAGTGCGACAACGCCTGGGCGGACATCGATGTGCAACTGAAGCGGCGCTACGACCTGATTCCAAACCTAGTGCAGACGGTGCAGGGCTACGCAGCGCACGAAAAAGGAACGCTGGAGGGCGTGGTGGCGGCGCGAAACTCCGCAATGGCGGCCCAAGGGCCCGCGGCGAAGGCCGAAGCTGAAAACATGCTGACCTCCGCGCTGCGGCAGGTGTTCGCGCTGGCGGAAGCGTATCCGCAATTACGCGCCGTCGAGAGTTTCACGCAATTGCAAACCACGTTAAGCCAGCTGGAAGACAGCATTCAAAACGCGCGGCGCTATTACAACGCCGTGGTGCGCGACCTGAACACGAAGATCGCGGTGTTCCCGTCGAATATCATCGCGAATATGTTTGGCTTCAAGACGCGCGAATTCTTCGAAGTGGGCGCGCCGGCGGAGCGCGATGTGCCCAAGGTGAGTTTTCAGACGGGCGCTCCGCAGTAGCGTGACGGGCACGATGCG
>DATNDO010000145.1:0-12758 GCA_035606955.1 Candidatus Angelobacter sp. | reverse complement strand
TGGGCGCAGCTTTATCGCCAGTTCGCGCCCGCGATTTTCCGGTTCTGCCGGCGGGCCATGCCCACCCGAGAGGACGCCGAGGACGCCACGTCGGAGGTCTTCGCCAAATTGCGCGGCAAGCTGGAACAATACGATGCTTCGCGGCCATTCAACGCGTGGCTTTACCGCGTGGCGGCGAATCATTGCTGGGATTTATTGCGGCGGCGCCGCGTCCGGCAGGATTTGGAAACTGGCGACATTGAGAGCATGCCGCTGGAGCATCCTGATCCGGGGCAGTTGGAGCGATTGCTCGAACAGCACTCGCGCGAGCAGGTGCGGAAAGCGCTCGAACAGTTGCCGAACCGGACGAGAATGGCGCTGACGTTGAGGTACTACTCGGATATGAGTTACGACGAAATCGCGGAGACGCTGGGCGTGCGGCGGCCGTTTGTTGGCGTGCTGTTGCTGCGCGCGCGGCATCAATTGCGGCGGACGCTCGAGCAGACCGCGCCCGCGCTGCGCGCTTCCGCAGCAGCGAGCAAGCGATGAAACACTTCGACGAGGTGGCGGCGCTTTTGTATTTGGATGGGCAGCTCGAACGCGCGCAAGCGGCCGAAGTGCTGGCGCACACAAGCGAGTGCGCGGAGTGCCGGGCGCTGCTGGCGTCGTTGGAACACGAAACGCGCTGGCTCGAAGCAAGTCTGCAGGAAAAAGATGCGGTGCCGGCACGATTTGCCACACCTGTAACGCATGCGGGCATGTCCTGGGGATGGATGACGGTGATGGCCATGGGCGCGGCGGGAATTTATACGGTATGGAACGGAATCGTAGAACCATTTCAGCAGCAGCTCAATCAGGCAGGGTTCAGCGGAGGAAATTTGATGACGATGCTCTTTTTTAGCGGCGCATTTTGGAAGGGATGGTCGAGCGTGCTGAGTTTTGTGGAATTTTTCACGGTGGCGGCGTTTTCGATGCTGGCGCTGGCGTTGCTGAAGCGATTCTGGCGGGGCGGAGTCGCGGTGGGCGTCGTTCTGGCGAACATCGCGCTTGTGATACTGCTCATTCCGTTTTTGCTTCTGGTCGCGCCCGCGACGCATGCGGGGGATCTGGAGCACGGAAATCCGGGCTACACGCTCGCGGCAGGACAAACGCTGAATACGGATTTGTTCGTGGCGGGCGATTACATTCGCATCGATGGGACGGTGAATGGGGATGTATTCGCCTGGGGGCGAGAGGTCGAAGTGGACGGCCACGTCACAGGCGACGTGTTCGTTTTTTGCCAGACGGCACGGATCAACGGACAGGTGGACGGGAACGTGCGGGGCTGGAGCCAGATGCTCGTCATCAACGGGCAAGTGGCGAAAAATGCACTGGCGATGGTTGAAGAGATTGAATTGAACCCGAAAGGCCAAGTGGATGGCAGCCTCACTGTTCAAGGTGCAGAGGGACGAATAGACGGCAAAGTTGGCCGGGACCTGATGGCGAGAACCGCAGAGTTGGAAATTGAGGGTTCGGTGGGCGGCAATGCAAAGATTCGCAGTTCACATCTACATATAGGACCCCAAGCGGAAATGGCAGGATCGACGACGTACTTAGGCCGCAACCAAGCAGTTGTGGATTCCGGGGCCAAGCTGGCCAGCCCGCTGGTGTTCACACTGATGAAAGTAGGGCCTGACTATTCGTCCGGGCGTTATTGGTGGCATCGCGCGTTGCTGTGGGGGGCCGCATTTGTTTTCGGCCTCGTGCTGATTTTACTGCTGCCGGGATTTTTTGTTGAGGGGATGCGAGCGAGCCGGAGATTTTTGCCGGCATTGGGCCTGGGAGTGGTGGCGATGATCGCTACGCCGATTGTAGCGATAATCGTGTGCCTCACGATGGTCGGGCTGGGCGTGGGAATCGCGACGATTCTCATTTATGCGATTGCGCTCTATGCGTCGCAGACTTTCGTCAGCACGTGGATTGGCGGGGCTTTGTTGGGGAAAGGCGAAGGAACAGGAGCACTGCTGGGACAGCTGGCGCTTGGCCTGGCGATTCTACACGGCCTCGAACTGTTGCCGTATCACGTGGGCGCAATCGTGAAGCTGGTTGCGCTTTGGTGGGGAATGGGCGCGATTGCAATCGCGATATACCGGCATCTGCGGCATACATCAGCGATAGCCGCACCGGTGGCGGCGGTGTAGATATTCTTAGGATTTGCGAATGAAATTAAAAGGGCCGGGAATGAAAATCCCGGCCTTTTTTTATTTTCGTCGCGAAGGCGTTCTATGTACCTGGCACGACTCCGCGGACAGTGGTGGCGACAATTGTTGGAGAGCCGACGGTGCCAGTGGTATTGAAGAGAAAGCCACCGGCGGTCACAGACTGGCCCTGCGTGAGGCCGCTGATATTAAGGGGTGTAAGGTCCTGGAATGAGGTCCCGCCGCTCTGGCCTGCCCCGGTGATATCCACCTGAAGTTGAGTGGCTGGACCCACTGACGCCTGGGTAAAGAGCGGGGGCAATGGGTTGAAGACGAAAAATGGGAATGGCTGAGCCTGCGGACTGATTGAGCTGACGTTGGCTTCGAGCTGCGTTTGTGCGAGCGCGAGACGGTCGGCGGTGAATGCGCCATTCGAAATGCTGGTGCCCGATGCTACGCGCGCTTCCACTTCCTGGCCAACAATGACGTCGGCGGTGGAGGCAAAACTGACGCCTGTCGGCAAGACGAATGAACCGTTGTTGATGACAAATGAAGCGGTGCCGCCGATATTGACCGTAACGGGAGTTCCGGGAGGAAGGTTGGCGACCGGCGGAATGGTGTTGTGAACAATCATTTGGAAACTTGTGGGCGGAGAATTGTTCTCGGTGACGATGGTGCCGCTGACCTGCTGCGTGCCAGAGGCGTCGTCGAAATCAATTTCCACCGCTTGAAGCGTGCCGTCGCCGAGGATATTGATATTCGCGCCGACGATTTGGCCGGTGGCGACGCACGTGAAGTCGTTGTTCGTGCAGCTGGCGCGAGCAAATTCAAAGAGTGTGTTGCTATTGACGGCAATCGTGAGCGGCGGCTGCCCGGTGGAAGGGGTCAACTGAATTTGGGTCGCACCAACCGTGCCAACCTGGCCGGTAACATTCATGGTGCCAATTACGCTGGCCGCGACTCCGGACTGAGTCACCGTGACGGCTCCGGATCCTCCAGAAGCGCTTGGGCCGAAGTTGAGCGAGAAGTTGGTTTGGATGATGTTGTTCAAGTTGACGTCGACTTCCAGCAACGTCTGGGTAGAGGTAGTGGTGACAGGCACCGACGGAAAGGCCGGAGCGGACAATGTGAGCGTCAGCGGCGAAGCTGTCGGGGAGGTCACGACGCAGGAAGCTCCCGCAGCGCACGTCTGGCCGCCCGCAGTGACCTGCACTCCACTGTTATTCAAAAATGTGTAATGCGGGCTCGCGTAGGTGACCGTCAGGCTCGTGTACGTTCCGAGCGGGACGCTGGTCTTCGAGAGGAAAGCGGAGTTGGTTTGGAGCTGGGTGAGCTCAATTGTCTGCGGCGCTGACAAAAGGGACACATTGCCGGGTTGCAGCACGGCGCCTGTGACCGTGACTTCGAAGGAGGTGACGGTAATGCCGGCGGCTGGGGTGTCGTGGAACGTGAGAAACATCGGAGCCGTTTGGCCGCCGCCACCGCCACCCGTGTTGAAGGTCGCATGGCTGCAACCCGCCGCCCAAATTAAAATGCATAGCGACAACGGGAGAATTCGCAAGCCTCGTGGTTTCATGGATGAGCCCATCCCTTTTCCTGCTCGAGAAGAGGCGAGCAGGGGTAATGCCACGATTGTGGCCCGTTACAGCGTTTTTCCATAGTACCGAAGTGAACTATCGATAGATAAAGAGTCAACAAATGCGCTCTGAGGCCGCACAACAAAAAAGCCGTGCAAAGCGGCAGCTTCGCACGGCCCTAAAGAACGCGCGAGCTAGTTGCCGTTCACTCGCAGGAGCATCTGCGTGCCGCTGGACAGATGCACGTTGCGTTTCGCGGAGGTAACAACCGAGCCTTCCGTGGAATTCGAGGCTGCGGACGTGAGGTTCAGGTCATTCATACCAATGACCCCGCTGCTGGCCGGCGTCAACTGGCCGGCCGCGTTCAAGCCGCGGAGATTGCCTCCCGCCGAAGCAGCCGTCGCGGAAGTGGCGCCAACTGCGCCACCAGCCGTTTGAGGTAAACCGCCGGCCATACCGCGCGTCGCGCCTGCGGCTGAGCCGACCGCCGATCCGGCACCGCCCACCACGCCGCCGCCCATGGAACCGCCGCCGGAGCCCATCGGAGCGCCGGAAGGTTCCATCATGTCGTTGTCAAGTGAAGCGGCCGACATGGACTGTGCAGCGGCCAGCGCTTGAATCGTGGCGTGGAATGGAACTTGCTCGCCTTTCTTCATAACGGCTTCGTCGAAGACGATACCGACGGAAGATTCAGAGTTTGCCTTAGTTCTGGCCTGCGCTTCGGTCACATGGCCGATCAGTTGCGTTCCTCTTCGAAGAACCACGTGGCCGTCCTCTTTGACGTCCTGCGTGGTTTTCGCAACAACGCGCTGACCCGGATGGCATTTGCGCGCGTCAAGTGTGGTTTGCAATTCGGTATTGATTGTCATTCCAGAAGAGACGCCAGCCGACGTTCCTCCGGCATTTGCCGACGCGTTGGCCGAGCCAGACGCTGAAGCAGAAGCGGCGCTCTGCGCGCCGCTCTGGTTGCTGGTCGAAGGCGAAGATTTTGTTTGCTGCGCAGGACGCGAGTGATCCTGGTCCTGACTGGAGCGATACTGCTGGTTCGCCGACTGCGCGGTGGACGTGAAGGCCAGAGCCATAACAGCAAGAATTGAGAAACCAAGTTTATTCATATCAGCTCCTCCGGGCTGAGTTTCGGGGGCATTGCGAGCGGGAACACCCACACTGCGCCCGTGGGGTCTGGAACATAAGAAGCAATCCCGTTTCCTAAATAAAAGCGTCCTATTTACAACAATTTGCGGGTTTCGCTGGCGGTTGAAAAGGGGAACCGTCGCGTGAAAATGTAACAAATGCGGAAGAATGTACATGCCGGCTATAACCGGGTAACCGCTTTCTCTGCTAGGCGTCGGATTGGGCCGCCGAGATTGCCTCGCCCGATTCGAGAGCCAAACCCTTGTTGTTCTCTGCGTACCCGATCACATATGTCATGGGCGCGAGCAATCCCATTCGCTCACCGATCTCCCATTTATAATCGTTTGGCTTCAAGTTGCGAATCAATTCCGAGAGTTCCGCGAGAGAATACGCGCGCAGGCACGAAAGAATCCCGTCAAACCAAAGGACAAAAGGAATCACGGGCAACAGGTACGTCCAAACCATGCGTGACAGCCGAAAGGGACGAATGAATGGGCCCAGCAACAGAGCCGACAAGGGCATGAGGACAGCCATTAGAATGCTCAGCGTCCTTCGCCTGGGCGCTTCGAAGATGGCGATGCCTTGGCGCGTGTCCACGGCATTTTGAATGATTGCCGCGGCCTCATCCGGAGAAAAATGGTGGAACGAAGTGAACAACGTGCGGAATCCGCGAAGTTGCGCCGGAATTTTGGCTGCATCGACGGGCTCAGAGCAATAACCGATTTTTCCGCCGGACGCTTCGTGCAGGCGCTCGAATGACGCTATATTCGGATACTTATCCGTCAGGCAAACTTGCAGCTTGCCCGTATCCTCGTTTTCAACAATGCGATATAGCCACGACCACGGGCCGCCCGCTCCCGAGCAGAGGTCGACCAGGCGATCCGTTCCCGCAGTTTTGAGGGCTTTGCGCAGACACGAGGCGGCGGGTTGATAGACTCTTCCAAAATTCAGAGTGAACTGCAAACCGTCAGTGACGTCATTCCGAAGGAACTTGGGAAACCACGGCTGCTCATGAAGTTCAGAAAGGCCGATGCGCCTCAAGGAGAGCTCCAGGATGCTACGCGGCGTTCTTCTTGCCTTTTCGGTTTACGGTCCACGCTGGTGAATCGCTCGCCGGAAACGATTCGCGCGAGGCTTCGTCGACGTTATCGGTCTCGCCATTTTCCGTTTCATCAGGTTGCAAGTAACGCGACGGACTTACTTTCTCGGGCAGCTTGATTTTGTTGTCTGTTCCATTGCTCATGGCAAACATCCTTGAATTCTGTGAATACAGCTGGGCAGCCTATACACCCATGATGCCGCGCTCGTTTCGCGGAGGAAAGCGAATCTTAGTTGCGTGTCAGATCACGCCGAGTTTTTTGCCGACGCGCTCCAGGATTTCGGCGGCGCGCTCGAGGTCAGCGCGCTTGTGCGTGGCCGTGACGATGGTGCGCAGGCGAGCTGTGCCTTGCGGCACGGTGGGATAGCCAATCGCCATGGCCAGCAGTCCTTCCTGGAAAAGCTCGCGGGAGAATTCGAAGGCTTTGTCCGTCTCGCCGACCATTATCGGCGTGATGGGCGTTTCGCTCTTGCCCGTTTTAAAGCCGAGGCGCTTGAGGCGGCGCTTGAAGAACTTGGTGTTGCTCCAGAGGCGCTTGATGAGCTTTTCGCCCGCATCGGAATCGAGAAGCTCGAAGGCGGCCTGGCATGTTGCGGTGACAGAGGGCGGATGCGACGTGGAGAACAGGAACGGGCGGCCGCGATGGTAGAGGAAATTGATGAGATCGCGCGAGCCGCAGACATAGCCGCCGATTGAGCCGATGGCTTTGCTGAGCGTGCCAACTTGAATGTCAACGCGTCCGTGGCAGCCGAGATGATCGACGGTGCCGCGTCCGTTGCGGCCCAGGACGCCGGAGGAATGCGCGTCGTCGACCATCATGATGCAATTGTATTTTTCGGCAAGATCGCAAAGTGCGGGGAGCGGGGCAATGTCGCCCTCCATGGAAAAAACGCCGTCGGTGACGAGGAGCTTGTGACCGTTCCAGTCTTTTGTTTCCTGCAGGATGCGTTCGCAATCGGCAATGTCTTTATGCTTGAAAACTTTGATCGTGGCGCGCGAGAGACGGCAGCCGTCGATGATGGAGGCATGGTTCAGCTCGTCGGAGATGATTAAGTCCTCTTTTCCCAAAATTGCAGAGACAGTTCCGGCATTTGCGGTGAAGCCGGATTGAAACACCACGCAGGCTTCGGTGCCTTTGAAGCGCGCGATCTGCTCTTCGAGCTCCATGTGAATTTTCATGGTGCCGACGATGGTGCGGACGGCGCCGGAGCCGACTCCGTATTTTCGGATGGCATCGATGGCGGCGCGGCGAAGTTTGGGATGCGTGGTAAGGCCGAGATAATTATTCGAGCTGAGGTTGATGACTTCCTTGCCGTCGATGGTGGCGATGGGCTTTTGCTCGCCTTCGAGGATGCGGAGCTGAATATATTGATGCTTCGATTTCAAGTCCTCGAGCACGTCGTGGAGATATTGCGTCTGCGGGCGAGTGGACATTATCGGTGACGGTGTGGCCATGGTTCCTCCTATGAGGGCGCGGGCTAAAACAGAAACATTATAGGACAGGCAGCAGGCGAGGGCGACAACGCAAAATTATTTTGCGGAGCCGTTGGGGTAGAAGAGAATTTTGCTGGCTTGGCCGGATTCGAGGAGGGCGAAGGCTTCGGCGAAACGGTCGAGCGGCAGGCGTTCGTTGAATAGCGGTTCGAGGTTGAGGCGGCCGGCTTTGAGAAGCGAAGTCATCTGCTCCCAGGTCTCGAACATTTTGCGGCCGTAAATTCCCTGAACGACCGCACCTTTAAAAATCACATCGTTAACCAAATCAAGTGTGACCGGCTCGCTGGGAATACCGAGAAGAGAGGCGCGGCCGCCTTGGCGCAGCATTTGAAACCCCTGGCGAATGCCTGCCGGATTGCCGCTCATTTCGAGAAGCACGTCTACGCCGTCGCCGTCGGTGGCTTCGCGGACGCGCGCGACAGGATCGCTTTCCTTCGGATCGAACACTGCATCAGCGCCCATTTGTTTTGCCAATGCCCGGCGATGCGCGTTCATTTCGGTTGCAAAAATGGTGGAGCAGCCGCACGCGCGCGCGACTGCGATGGACATTAGGCCGATGGGGCCGCAACCGGTGACGGCGACGGTTTGTCCGGCGATTTCTCCGGCGAGAACAGTGTGCACGGCGTTGCCAAGCGGGTCGAGGATTGCGGCGTAATGTTCGGGAATCGCGGGATCGATTTTCCAGACGTTGCGGGCGGGGATGCGGACAAATTCGGCGAAGCATCCGTCGGCGTCGATGCCGATGATTTTCACGTTGCGACACAGATGCGGCTGGCCCGCGCGGCAGGCTCGGCAATGGCCGCAATTGACGTGCATCTCCGCGCTGACGAAATCGCCGGCTTTAAGCGACTCGACTTCATCGCCCACTTTTTCAATCGTGCCGCAGAATTCGTGGCCAAACGTCATCGGCGGGCGTATGCGCGAGGCGGACCATTTGTCCCAGTGATAAATGTGCAGATCGGTGCCGCAGATTGAGGCGGCGCGAACGCGGATAAGAACGTCGGAGGGGCCAAATGCGGGAATGGAGACGGATTCGAGTTGCGCGCCTTGTTCCGGGCGCATCTTGCGCAGGGCTTTCATTGTAAAGTTCGCCTTCGACGATAAGAATAATTACGCGCGGGATGGAAGTGCTTCGTCAAACCAGCGATGTTAGCACACGGCTGAGCGATGGCAAAAGCGCCGGGAAACTTACGTAGTGACTCAATTTCCGGTTGCCGCGTTTGTCAGGAGTTAGAGAAAGGAAACCCTGCAACAAGTGAAGCTTGCTCGATTATATCTATCTATGTAGAATTGTGTCATGGGACTGCGGATTCGGCTCTCTCGGCAAACATTGACGGTGCTGGATGCCCTGCTGGGGCATCCGGGGCAATGGCAGCACGGGTATTCGCTGAGCCAAAGCACGGGAATTCCTTCCGGGACGCTTTATCCCATCCTGATGAGGCTTGACAAACTGCATTGGTTGGAAACGCGGTGGGAAGAAGCGAAAGTCCCCGGGCGGCCACCGCGGCACCTTTACCGGCTATCGGGGAATGCGCGGAAATGGGCTCGGGAAGAAATTCGGGCGGCGCTGGAACGGCGCTTCTGGAAGCCCGCGGCAGCGGAGCACGAAGCATGAACATGGCCTCACAAGAAAATTCGATGACGGCGCGTCTTGCGCGCTGGGCGCTGGGATGGGCTGTGCGTCATTGGCCGGACGAGAATCGCGCGTGGGGGCTGGCGCTGACGGCGGAGATTGATGAGACGAGGAGTGCGTTTGAAACGGTGAAGTGGTCGTTCGGAGGAATTATGCTCTTCTCACGTTCGGTGCTTTCGAGTGGTTGGAAGTGGATGAAACTTCCGGCGGGCAGCTCCCTATCGGGCGGCACGGTTGGACCGGAGGGTTCTTCGCTGCTTCCAAGGCGATCGAGGGTGTTCACGGCGGTGGTTTTGGCGGTCGCCGCGTTGCTGCTAGCCCTGCCGGAGGGTCGCGAGGCGATTCGAACGGTGCGGTCAAGTTGGCAGGAATACCGGCAATCGAATTCAGACGAACGGATGCTGAATGAGCTTGGGCTTCGTGCCGAAAGAGAGAAAGATGCGAGCACGCTTGCGTTTGTCGCGCTGCGCACCGGCGATCCGAAGCGTGCGGAAGATTTGACAGAACGAGCGGTTGCGCTTGATCCAGAGTTCATCTGGCTTTACGGGGAAAAAAAGCATCCTTGGCCGAATTATGAACCGCCGAAAGCGGAATGGCTCGCACGGCTGCAGGCGGCCGATCCGGACAACGCCGTGCCTTACTTGTTTGAGGCGGACATAGTTGCCGGGAACCTGCACGTTCAGAACCTGTACTTCGGACATAACGCCATGAAGGATCCAGACTTCCAAGCCGTAGAGAGCAATTCGAAGTGGATGGAACTGATGGAACGCGCCTACGACTCCCCGCGGTATGACGGCTACTTTCAGAGGCACGTCCAGCTGACGAGGACGGTTTGGAATCGGGAGAAGAACTTGTCCCCGACGGTAGTTCTTTTTGGACTGTGGTCCCACGCGATTCCCAACTTGCTGAACTTGAGGATTTTTGCGGATGTCAAAATCCACGAAGCACAGAAGGCGCGAGCAGCAGGCGATATGAAACGAGCAGAGAGTTTGCTCAACCAAGTAAATACGTTTGGGGTGCGAATGGCGGACGGAAGCGAGATGGACATTGAGAGGGTCATGGGCTGGGGAATTTCGCGGGAAGCTGACAAAGAACTCGTCGCTCTTTATTCAAGCGCGGGCAAAACGGAAGATGAACAGATAGCAACGGCGCGTCTCAACGAAATCGACGAACGCACCAAGAGAATGCGCTTCCACGATCCGACGAATGACGCCACTGCGCAGGATTTCCGAAAAATAGCAAGATGGGTGCAGAGCTTCGCGATTTTGGCCGTGGTGGGCGGGTTGGCGGCGTTTGCGGGAATCTTGATGGTTGAACTCTGGCCCAGCCGAATTCCAAAGACAAAGAACATCTGGCGAAAAGTGCTTTGCTGGATGGCGGACTATGGTCCGGCTGCGCTGCTGGTGGGGAGCGTAGGTTTTCTGATCAGTTTTCTGCCGTTTCAGCGCGCTTTCGAACAGTACCGAGCTTTGAGTAACGGGCTCCCCAACGAGAAGCGCCTGATGGATGCGATGTGGGGCCTCTTGGAGATTCCAGACTATATGATGGGTGCGAATGGTTCTGTTTCGACTTGGACTGCGATCACGGTCGCGCTCAGCGCGCTGCTCGTGTTTGTGTTGGCGCGTGGTTTTTATCGGATGTGGCGCACTGCGGCGAAGCCCGCCTGAGCAGTTCCCGTTCCCAAAATTCGAACTTCAAAAGGCGCGGTTCCAATTTCTATTGAACGCGGCTGAGTCCTGGTAAGCGGATAATCGGAGACTAACCTACTGGGGTAAATCTGAGGGACTACCGAACCTTAGGCCGACTGGCTGCGGGCTTCGGATTTGAGTAGGCTTTCGAGTTCTTCGGGATGGAAAGCGCGGACGGCGGCGTCTTCACGGCTGATGTGACCCTGTGTGACGAGCTGCGCGAGCGACTCTTCCAGGCAGAGCGAGCCTTTCTTCTTTGTGAGAGTTATTTCCTGACGCAAATACTGAAGAGCGTTGTGGCGAATATGCTGGCGAGCGCCGTACCCGATCATAAGAAGTTCGGCGGCGGGCATCTGACCTCCATTTTTGACCGGCACAAGAATCTGCGTGAGAACGGCGGCGAGAGCCATGGCCAGTTCCTGGCGAATTGTGTTTTGGCGCTCGACGGGAAATGAATCCGAGATGCGCGAAATTGTCGAAGCCACGTCGGTGGTATGCAAAGTTGAAAGTACAAGATGGCCCGTTTCCGCCGCGGCAACGGCGATGCGCATCGTTTCCGGGTCGCGCATCTCGCCCACGACGAGAACGTCGGGCGCCTGGCGAAGTGCGGCGCGCAACGCCGTTGGAAAATCCGCGGCATCAGTGCCGACTTCGACCTGCTCGACAATGCTGTGAATATGCGTGTGCTCGTATTCGATGGGATCTTCGATGGTGACGATGTGGCGCGATTCGTTCCGATTGATTTGGTTGACGAGCGCCGATAGCGTGGTCGTCTTGCCCGAGCCGGCGGGACCTCCGATGAGCACAAGGCCGCGCGGCAAGTGCGCGAGCGCGTCGACCGATGGCGGAAGGTGCAGTTCGCCGAGCGCGGGAACTTTCGAAGGCAAAGCTCGAACTGCCGCGGCGGCGTTGCTTCGTTCGCGGTGGAGATTGATGCGGAATCGGCCGAGCCCAGCGACGCGATAGGAAGAATCGGCTATTTGCGTTTCGCGATAAAGATGCAGCGCGTGAGATGTGAGCGCAGGAAGGACGGCGGCTTCGATTTCCGCGCCGTCGAGCGAGCCAGATTCGAGTTTCCGCACATGACCCTCGAAACGCAAACACGGAGGGGCGTTGGGAACGAGCAGCAAATCGCTTCCGCCCTGTTCCACAAGAGCGGCGAGCCAGCGGTCAAGGCGCAACGTGGCGGACGAATCCGCGAGCTTTGTTTTGCGGTGATCGTTGAGCTCGCTGGCAATTCGATTGAGTTCAGGCGATTCAGCCATGGCGCGCACCGTCCTCGCCGACGGTCTGAGTATATTGACCCACACCGAGCCGGTAGTCCAGCCCGGCGGGGCCGGGAATCCGAAACCAATTCAGGACCGTGGCGCGGGGAAAAAGGAATGCGTATTTCGCGGGAGTTTCGCTACAATCGCGCGCGGTGAGGCGGCTGACGCCGCTGCTTGACGCGTGGCCTGGAGAATGTTCCCGGGGGCGAATGTGAGTTTTGGCGAGCGCATTAAAGAAATTCGCGAGGGATTCGAGCCCGCGTTCTGGGTCGCGAATATCAGCGAGTTATTTGAACGCCTCGCGTATTACGCCGCGTTCGCATCTCTTGCCAACTATCTTCACCAAAGCCTCGGTTTTCCAACGGAACAGACGGGCGTGCTCGCGGGCATTTTTGGCGGCCTGGTCTGGTTTCTGGCAATTATCGGCGGCGCGGTGGCGGATCGTCTGGGGTTTCGACGGGCGCTCTCGGTCGCCTATCTGATTCTTACATGTTCTTATTTCCTGCTGGGGTCAATCGGTTCTTCGTGGATGGGTCCGTTGCGCCATGCGGTGCCGCTCTACTGGCTTGTGCTGGGCATTCTGATGTTGCCCGCGCTGGGAATTGCGATGGTGAAGCCGGCGGTAGTGGGCAGCACGGCGCGCGCGTCGAAGGAAAATGTTCGATCGATCGGCTATTCGATTTATTACACGCTGGTGAATGTGGGGGGA
>DATNDO010000139.1:0-4822 GCA_035606955.1 Candidatus Angelobacter sp. | reverse complement strand
TCGCCACGGTTTCCGGCGTGCCGTCACCCGGCAGTCCGTAAGGCGAAGAGCCGTAGACCGTGCGATCAAAAACGGCAGAGGCGAGGAAGCTGGGATCACTGTAATTGACACGCAAGCCGGAAAGGGTTTGCTCGCGTTGGCGCTCGAGTTCGTCTTGGGCGAATGCGGGATGAAGAATTGCGTCCGAGAGAAGGTTCATTCCCAGATCCAGGTCGCGGGATACGACCGTGAGCGAAGCGCTGGTGGCATCGTCGCCGGCTCCGGCATCGATGTGGCCACCGACGAAGTCGATTGCTTCCGCGAATTGCTGCGCCGACCGCGTCGTGGTTCCCTGCGTAAGCATGTTGGCCGTCATGGAAGCGATGCCTGGCGTTCCGGCCGGATCATGAATCGCACCCGCCGACATCAACACAAGGCGAACGGCCACGGCTGGCTGGCGATGATCGGTGACAACAAAAACGCGCAGGCCGTTGGAAAGGGTGCGCGTCGCGGCAGTCGGGAAATGGAATGCGCCCCTAGGCTGCCCGGCCGGCATTTCCGGTACCAACTTCACTCCCGGGGGAACAATGCCAGTGCCGTGCTGATTTTCCTGCGCAGTCGTTGCCTGCTGGGCTGCTTGTGTTTGGTCCTGCGCTTGCACGTTACCGGGAAGAGCGATACCGAAGAACAGAATTGCCGCGACGAAGAACGCGCGCACGTTGAAATGCATCTCTTTCACCTTTCCAAAAGTGCGGCGGCTCATTGCTGGCTCCCTTCGCCGGGCTTCGATGGCTTTTCGGGAAGATAAAACAGAACTGTTTCATGCTGCGGCACGAAGTATTCGTCGGCGACGCGCTGAATCTCCGCCGCCGTGACGGCCTCATAGCGCGCCAAGCCTGTATTCACCAGATTTGGATTCTTGCCGATGACTGCCGCTTCGCCGACGGCGTCAGCCTTTTCCTGGTCTGTTTCGCGTCCCAGAATAAACGCCGAAATCTGCTGATTTTTCGCCTTTTCAAGCTGGCTCGATGAGAGAGGCTGGCTCTTCACCTGCGTCAAGACGGAATCAAGCGCCTTCTCGCCTTCCTCGGCTGTATGTCCCTGATTCATCACAGCCAACACCCAGAAAAGATTGGGATCCTCGGTGAAATTTCCGAAACCGACGGATTGCAGCGCGATGCGGTCCTTATATACGAGCGACTGATACAGCAAGCTGCTCTCGCCGCCGGCGAGAATGTTCGACGCCAAGTTTAGAGGGTACGAATCGGGCGTGAACTGCGCGGGCATTTTGAATCCTTCGATAATCGCGGGAAGCGGCACGCCGGGATACGATTTCGTCACATCGCGCACGGCGGTTTGCGGCGGCTCTTTGATGCTGACGCGGGGAATGGGTCGAGGGGAGCGCGGAATGCCCGCGAAATATTTTTCAGCCCAGGCAAGCGCTTCCGCCGGTGCAAAATCGCCCACGATGACCAGCGTGGCATTGTTTGGCCGGTAGTAAGTATCGTGAAAAGCGCGCACGTCCTCGACCGTGGTGTTGTCGAGATCCGCGATGCTGCCGATGGTCGTGTGGTGATACGGGTGAACGGTGAACGCCGCAGCGTACAGATCCTCTTGCGCACGGCCATACGGAGAATTATCGACGCGCAGGCGGCGCTCTTCTTCCACGACTTGGCGCTCCGACTTGAAATTCGCATCGTCGACGTTGAGGCTGCCCATGCGGTCAGCCTCGAGCCACAGAACCCGGTTGAGATAATTGCTGGGGAAAGTTTCCCAGAATACGGTGACATCGTCGTTGGTGTAAGCGTTATCGAAACCGCCCATGGCTTCGACGATGCGGGAATGCTCGTCTGAGCCAACGTGGGCCGAGCCTTTGAACATCAGATGCTCGAAGAGGTGGGCGAAACCCGTGTGGCCAGGCTTTTCGTCCTTTGAGCCCACGTGATACCAAACCTGCAAATTGACAACCGGCACGTGGTGGTCCTGCACCATCTCGATGGTCAGGCCGTTGGGCAGCACGTGCGTTTGAATCGCAAGCTGCGGCGGGCGCACCGCATTTTCGTCAGCGACATGGCGCGCGTGAGCAGGCGGCACGGGTAGTTTCTTCTGCGCGGCGGCCTGGAAAGCGAGCGCCAAGACGCAGACTAAGGACAAGAGCACGGCCTTCATGCGCGGAAATCGCTTCATTCGAATCTCCCTTATGGAAATGCGGCTCGCCTCAGACGAGCCAGTTATTGTGGCCTCTATCGTATGTGGCGTCGAATTTGATGTCAAACGACCGCAGCAGGATGCACGCGTCTCGGATGCGCGATGGCCGCCTCGCCCGCATTGTTGGCGACGAACCGCGCGCTATTTCTGAGTGGCCGGCGGCGTTGGAGCAATATTCAAGATGGGCTTCAAGAAGCTGGCGAACTCCATGGGGAAAATGAATTTCGTGGAGGGGCCGGCGCCAAGATTTTTCAGCGTTTCGAGATACTGTAGGCCCATCGTGTTCGCGTCTAGGGTTCGCGCGATCTGGAAAACTTTGTCGAGCGCCAGCGCGTAGCCTTCGGCGCGGAGAATCGCGGATTGTTTGTCGCCTTCCGCGCGGAGAACAGTCGCTTGCCTTTCGCCATCGGCGATGGTGATTTTGGCCTGGCGGTCGCCCTCGGCGGCGGTGACCATCGCGCGGCGGGAGCGTTCGGCGCTCATTTGCTTGGTCATGGCGTCCTGCACATCCTTGGGCGGCTCGATTTCGCGGATTTCGACGGACGTGATTTTTCCGCCCCAGCGTGACGTGACTTCATCGAGCTTCCCGCGCAGCACGTTGTTGATTTCTTCGCGCTTGGCCAGCACGTCGTCCAGAATCAGGTCGCCGACGACAGCGCGCAGCGTGGTCATGGCGATTCCGCGAGTGGCGCCACCGAAATCCTGCACCTGTACGACGCTCTGCACCGGGTCGCTCACTTTCCAATACACCAGGAAATCGATGGAGATCGAGGCATTGTCCTTGGTGATGCACGTCTGCCGCGGAACTTCGAGATAGCGCTCGCGCAGGTCGACCCAGATCGCTTTGTCGAGGATGGGAATCAGGAAAATGATGCCCGGGCCCTTCTGGCCGATGCAGCGGCCGAAACGAAAAACCACCAGGCGCTCGTATTCCTTGACGATTTTGATCATGTCCGTGATGAATTTCAGCGCGATCAATAAAATGACGACCACGACAATCAGAACGATCCAGCCGGTCATGCGAGCCTCCTGAATTTGTTGAAGCGCGAAAATTTAAGTAATGGGTCGATTTGAATTTGACTATTTGTGTCGCGATCAAGAAAATTCAAACTGACCCAGCATTAGAACTCAAGCGAGCTTGCGAACCCGCAAAGTTAATCCTTGAATTTCGAGCACGGAAATCTTTTCACCGCGAGCGATGGGCGCAGGGTCGGCGCTTGCGTCCCAATCCTCGCCATTCACGAGCACTACGCCCTTGGGCGCGAGATCCGTTTTCGCCACGCCGATGCTGCCAATCACGCGTTGAACGCCGGTAAGCACGGGAGCGTGCCGCGCTCTGAGAACAACGCGCACCACAAACACCAGCATCACCACCCACAGCAGCGCCGCGATGCCAATGGCCCAGGGCGATATGGCGTAACCGGCGGCTCGCGGGAACAGAAACAACGAGCCAAAAATGAAGGCGATCAGACCCGCGGCAGTCAGGACGCCATGCGAAGTGATTTTCAGCTCGAGGCCCAGAAGCGACATGCCGAGAATCAGCAGCAGGAGACCCGTGAGATGCACGGGAAGATTGGTCAGACCGAAAAGCGCGAGGAGCACTGCGACAGCTCCGAGAGTGCCGGTGACGAATCCGTGCGGCGCGATAAGTTCCACGACGATAGCGAGTATGCCCAAAAGGAGCAGCAAATATGCGACCGTCGGATCCGCCAACGTGCTCAGGACTTCTTCACTCCAGTTCAAGTTAACGGCGATTTGCGTTGCGCCGGCAAGGGAGAGCGTCACGTCGCCACTGGTCATGTGCACAACGCGGCCGTTGAGCTGGCGAAGCAAATCGGCCACGTCGTTCGCGGCGAGATCAATCACGCCTTGCTGCAACGCTTCGGGTTCGGGCAAGGAAACGCTTTCGCGCACGGATTTTTCCGCCCAGTCGATATTGCGATGCCGCGCGGCGGCAATCGAGCGGGCGTATGCGGCAGCGTCGTTCACAATTTTCTCAGAGACAATCCCGCCAGAGATAAAAATCGGATGCGCCGCGCCGATGTTCGTGCCGGGCGCCATGGCGGCTACGTCCGCCGCAAGAACGATGAAGCAGCCCGCGGATGCGGCGCGGGCCCCACGTGGCGCGACGAAGACGATCACTGACACGCGGGCGTTCATTTCCGCTTGCACGATTTTGCGCATCGCGGAATCGAGGCCGCCGGGAGTGTCGAGTTCGAGAATCAGGGCTGAAGCATGGCGCGATTCTGCTTCTCCGATGCCGCGCGAAATGTATTCGGCGCTGATGGCATTGATCGGACCGGCATATGTGAGCACCACAACGTCGCCGGCGCGCGCGGAAGCAGACAGTCCGAGGCAGAGAAAAATCCCCAGAAGCCCTGCGCGGATCGCTGAGCTTTTCATTTGCGTTAAGTAGCGGGATGATATCACAGCGAATCGGAGGGACAAGCGCCGCGGATTCGCGGAGCCTCTCACGCGCCGAATCCGTACCCGATGTTCCGTTCGCGACACATCTGCAATCAAACGCGATGCGGCCCTCCGGCCCAACAGCCGATAATGGTAACCGTGCAAACCGTAATCTCGGCGCAGACGGTTTGCAAAGGAGCCGATTATGCGGGGCTTGGTGGGATTGTTA
>DATNDO010000131.1:0-17375 GCA_035606955.1 Candidatus Angelobacter sp. | reverse complement strand
AGTACGAGTTTTTCAGCCATAGTTTGAATCGCGCCGGAAATTCGAGGCAGGCGCGAGCCTCGAACCATAACATACCCGCGCGCGGTTTACATCTTTCGCCGCATCCGCGGTCCTTTTACAAAACGGAACGCCCGATTTAGCCATTCGACGACACAATCTCGGCGATCGTCGCGCGTAGGTTTACGAGCGTGAAAGGCTTCGACAATATGCGAACGCCCTCGAGCTCGATCTGCGCTTTGTCCGCATCGGCCAGGTTTCCGGTCATCAAGAGGAATTTGCGGGCAAGAGCAGGCTGTCTTTCGCGCAAGGTGCGCAGGACCGCCAGTCCGTCTTGTCCTGGCATCTTTAAGTCGCACAATACTGCGTCGAATTGATCCTTGGATGCGGAGTGCAATATGGAGTCCAGACGCTTGGGATCCTGCAGAGTCACGACGGTGGCACCGGTTTTCGCAAGGACAACCGAGACGAGGTTCAGAATTTCCATCTCGTCATCGATCACCAGGAATCGCCGCGTGGGGCTTGCGAGGGCGGCTTCTTCGCCCCACAGGGTCGGCTCTATCGATTCGAGCGCAGGTAAATCCGGATCATCGTGCTCCGCGCTGAAGTCTTCCGTGCTGGCCAATGGGAGCAAGATACGGATCGTCGTGCCACGTCCCACTTCACTTTCGACGCCGATCTCGCCGTCGTGCTGTTCGACGATGCTGTGACAGATGCTCAACCCCAGACCCGCTCCCTGCCACATTGGACGGCCGCTGAAAAACGGATCGAAGACGCGATCGCGGACCTCCGGAGATATGCCGCAGCCATTATCCTCCACTGTGATTCGCGCGCGACCATCCCAAACGTCGCACTTCAGTCGGATTTCACCCTTCTCGCGGGATTCGCGGATGGATTGCTCTGCATTGAGCACCAACTGCAGCATCCCCTGTAACAGTAAATCCGCATCGCCTCTTACGAAGATGGACGCGCGCGCCGGCGCGTATTGAACGCGGATATTATTGGCAGACAGTTGATAACTCCGGAGGGCGAGCATGCGGGCGGGAACTGTTCGCAAATCCATCCGGTGGAGTTGTTCCGGGTGGCGTCGTGACATTCGGCTGAGATTGCCGACCAGCGTTTTGAGCCGCAGGGCCTCATCGCGTACGGTTTGCAATTGAGTCCGAACCGTGGGCTCCAGCCCAGGATGTCCCAACACTACTTCGGTGAACCCAAGGATCGACGTTAACGGATTGTTGATTTCGTGCGCGACTCCAGACACCAACTGCCCGAGCGAAGCGAGCTTCGCCGCCCGCACGAGATCGTTGTGGGCGGCTTCGAGTTGTGCCGCGCGTTGCCTGACTTTTTCTTCGAGCGAATTGCGCATGTCGCGAAGCTCAGAGGCCATTGCCAGAAACGCCGCGGTCAGCGAACCTAGCTCCACGTTCTTCGGGACTTCGCCGCTTACATCCAGATTTCCTTGTTTGACCTCCATCACCATTCTCTGAAGTTGTTCGAGCGGGGCCCAGATGTCCCTGCGGTGCGCGCGCCGGAACCACAGCATGACGAAAAGCGGAAACGCCCCCAGTAGCAGCAGAAAAACGCGCAGCCAATCCGTGTATTCGGCAAGCGTGCGCGTTTCCACGTCCAAGCTGTGGAATTGTCTTTGTTCTATTTCGCGAAAAACGTTTCGTACACGAAGTTCGCGTTTCGCTACTTCATCAAATTGGGGCTCATCAACTGTCTCTATCTGTTGGCCCGCCAGCAAATGATCCGCGAGGTCGAAGAAATCTTCCTCGTGTGCCGCTAGTTCCGCCGCCTCGTCGCGCTCTGCGTCTGTGGGCGCGGAATCCGCGGATTGCTTCGTCAGAGCGCGCAACCTGCGATCGGAAGCACGGTACTCAGCCAGCAAGGCGGCACTGCTGGAACCGTAGTATCGCCAGAAATCCAGCACGCTGCTGTCGAAGGCATCGTGGAGCTGCGTATGCAAGACAATCTGCTGATGCAAAGCCTGGACTCCCGACGAGAATTGGGAACGAATCGCCGCACTCATGCCCAGCGCGGCGGCCATCAGGAGCAGCGCGAGAGATACCGTCGCGCCTTCCATCAGGATGAAGCGGCTCTGCATGGAGCGAGGCTTCGGCGACAAATGGACCGATGACGTGTCCGGGCGGGGCGATAGATTAGCGTCTGAGGGAGGCACGTTGTTGATGGCGCAAACGAAAGGCCAAACGATTGAATAGAGAAGCCTGTGGGATCAGGGAGTTGAGAGCCTACAAACTCTGCCACTGACCGAAAGATAGCAAAAACGGGGCATTCGTTTCACAGCGGCACAAACTTGAGAATCTGATGTCGCGCCAGGACTGTGCTGTTTGGCTCAGTTTGGCGGGACCCTTGTTAGTGCGACTCTGGAACGTCAGAGAGTATGGCCTCAATTCATAGCGCGAACTGTGTCGACGATGTGCTTGGTGGAAATTCCAAATGCTTCGAGCAGCTCGTCGGGTTTCCCGGAATGTGGCATTCCAGTCACGGCCAGTTTCACGTATTTCTTTGGGCTGGCGCCGGCCTCCGCCAGCGCGGAAAGAACCGCTTCGCCCAGACCACCCTCGGGATAATGATCCTCGACGGTGATCAGATTTCCGCCCGCGGCCTTCAGTTGCTCGGCGAATTGCTTTCCATCAATGGGTTTCACACAGTACAAATCCATCACGCGCGCGGAAATTCCCTGCGATTTCAGTTGCTCATGCGCCTTCAACGCTTCGTGCACCGTGATTCCTCCGCCAACGATCAGGGCGCGGTCATTCGCGCTCTGGCGTAACACACGGAAACCCGGCACGGGGAACTTGTCCGAGGCGGAATAGAGCAGCGGGGTCTTGGGTCGCGAAGTACGAATATAAGTAATTCCTGGCAGACGCGCAGCCACTTCCGTCAGGCGTTCCGCTGAATACGCGTCCGAGGGATACAGTACCGTCGAGCTGTGAATTGCTCGGAACGATGCAATGTCTTCGAGCGCCATCTGCGAAGGTCCGTCCTCGCCAATGGACACGCCACAATGCGAGCCGCAGACTTTAATGGGGCTGCGACTGATTGCGGCCATACGCACCTGGTCGAACGCGCGCGAAAGAAAGCACGCAAAGGTCGAAAGGAACGGGACTTTGCCGCGTGCGGCCAAGCCCACGCCCACGCTGATCATGTTTTGCTCGGCGATGTATGCCTGATAGAAACGGTCCGGATAGGCATCGGCGAAAAATTCGGCGAAAGTAGAATTCTTGACGTCCCCATCCAGCGCGACGACGTGCGGATTCACGGCTCCGATTCGCTTAAGGGCGTTGCCGTATGCTTCGCGCGTCGCCACGGAAGCGTCTGATTTGTAACTCGGCGCGGACGGTTCAGCGTAGGCCGGCGGCTCGGGCAATTTCGTTCGCGCATACGAGCGCCCCGGATCGGCGGGTACTGTGATTGGCCCACCCATTTCTGCCACGGCCTTCTCGAGTTGTTCTTTCGACAGCGGCTTGCCATGCCAGCCGTCCTTGTCTGCCAGAAAACTGACGCCGTGTCCTTTAATCGTACGAGCGATAATCGCTTGCGGGCGACCGATCTTGGCCTTGGCATGATCGAGCGCCGAAAGCACTGCCGCGATATCATGACCATCGATTACCTGTGTGTCCCAGCCCTCGGACTCGAATTTACTGCGGTAAATTTCCATGTCATGCTTGTACATCGTGCGTTCGCTCTGCCCGAGCGCATTGATATCGCAAAGCGCGGTGAGATTATCGATTTTGTAATGCCCGGCGAATTCCGCGGCTTCCCAGTTGCTGCCCTCGGCGAGCTCGCCGTCACCGAGCAGCACGTAGACGCGCGTGCCAAGCTTGTCCATTTTGGCTCCAATCGCAAGTCCGACTCCGACGGAGAGCCCTTGTCCCAGTGAGCCCGTTGCCGCATCGACTCCGGGGATACGCGGCGTCGGGTGCCCTTCGAGTTCGCTCGAAAATTGACGCAGGGTCATCACGCGCGAAACGGGAAACACTCCTGCTTCAGCAAGCGCCGCATAAAGTAACGGCGCCGCGTGCCCTTTCGAGAGGACAAACCTGTCACTCTCCGGCCCGTTTGGATTTTTCGGGTCGAACTTCATGGCGTGGAAAAACACGCTGGCTGTAAGCTCGGAAGCGGACAAACAAGAAGTCGGATGGCCGGAGCCGGCCGCGGTTGTCGACATCATCGACAGAATCCCCAAGCGGCGGGCTTTTTCGCGAATCGTTTCGATTGTGGATGATGACGGAGCTGCTTTCGATGTTGCGCTCATGATCTCTCCTTATAAATTCAAATTCAATTTTACTCTTGTTCGGGTCAGGCGTGCGAAAAAGCGTCAAGAAAAGCTTTTGGGCGCGGATGATGACGACTGTTCGGCTTGCATTCCGCCAAACGCAACGCCGTGAGCTTCTGGCCCCAGCGCGATGACCAGCGCACCGCCAACAAGCACAATGCCGGCAAAAATTCCCATGGCGTGGCCATAGCTCATCCGCTTGCCCATGAGGGCCTCCAAATACGCGCTAGACGCCGCGAAAAGCACACCAAGCTGGTACGCAAAGCCGGGGAAAAAACCGCGTAGCGTGTCCGGTGAAAGTTCGTTGATGTGCGCGGGAATCACTCCCCAAGCTCCCTGCACCATGAATTGCATCAGGAATGCGCCGAGCAGAATCAGGGGCAAGTTGGGCGCCGCAATCCACAGCGGAATCAGGGCTACTGCAAAAAGTGCGGCGCCAATCATGGCGCGACGGCGCCCGCGGCGGTCCGAATACAAGCCGACGAGCATCCCACCCGCAATCGCACCAATCATCGAGATCACGGTGATCAATGCCGTGGTCCCGTGGCCGTAACCTCGCTGCGATTGCAGGAATGTAGGATAGAAATCCTGCGTGCCATGCGAAATAAAATTCATCAGGGCCATCAGTAGCACCAGGTATGCGAAGCGCTTCCAGTTCCGAAAAATCGCGCCGAAATAGGCGGCCCAATCGAGATGCATTTGCGTTGCGGTCCACGCCGGACTTTCTTTCACCTTCGAGCGAATGAACAGAGTCAACAGTGCGGGCAAGCCGCCGATAAAGAACATAGCGCGCCAGCCGAAGTGCGGAAACACCAGCCAGTACGCAACTGCAGCCAGCAAATAGCCGAAGGCATAGCCCTCTTGCAGGACGCCGGAAAGAATCCCGCGCCATTTCGCGGGAACGGATTCCATCGTGAGCGACGCTCCAACTCCCCATTCGCCGCCCATGCCGATACCGTAAAGCAAGCGCAGCACAAGGAATACGGAGTAGCTGGGCGCGAATCCAGAGGCCACCTCAACCGCGGAATAAAGCAAGACATCCAGCATCAGCGGCAGGCGTCGCCCATAGCGATCCGCCAGTAAACCGAAAATAAATGCGCCAATCGGGCGAGTTGCCAAGCTCGCAGTGATCGCTAGCGCGACCTCTGGAATGGATTTATGGAAGTCTTTGCCGATCGGTGCGAGGACAAACGTCAGAATGAAGAAATCGAAAGCGTCAAGTGTCCACCCAAGGAAGCAGGCAATGACGGCGTTGCGTTGGTTCGAGCGTTCGGCGGCGGAATTCAGTTCCGGCATCGGCGGCCCGCGCATGTTAGGCCAACGAGAGCGCGAACGCAATCGCCGCGCTTTCAGCGCCGCAATCGGTCCAAGCCCGCGAAGAGGAATACGGCCACAGCAGAATTGATAAGTGAAGCGATCAGCAATTGAACCGAAAAGAAAGGCTCAGAGCTCGCCAGCAATAGATGAATCGTGATGGCCAGAACAATTTGATGAATGTGGAAAAACAGAAACATCAGAATGAATCGGCTGATAGGATGCTCCGTGTCCAGCCGTGCGCCAACCGACGAGGCGATGTAGCCGATAACCGCCTTCGCGATGCCGTAGAGGCCTATGGGAGTGTGGCTGATGCCATCCTGCAATAGACCGACGAGCGTTCCGAGGAACATTCCGGAGACGGAATTTCTGCGGCTGAGCCCGAAATAAGCCACGACCAACAACGGTAGTTCGAGCAACTGGAAGTGCGTGCTGAATTTATTCAGAAAAGCCTGAAGCACGAGTGCGAGGAAGCACACCACTACGACCGTGCCGCCGTAAAATTTATGGACCTCGATGTGCTGCGCCTCGGAATCCATTCGCACGGTCATCGAGGGCCTCGCGTCATTGCTGTTTCTCTTGCGGATTCCCAGGAGCGGGTTTTGCCGGGGACGCCGGCTTTTTCGCCGGTTGCGCAGGCGTTTTGTTTGGACTCTTTGCTTTCTCCTGCGCGCTTGGAGCATTCACAGAATTGTCCGACTTATCGCTGGAAGAACTGCTCTCGGTGGAAGTAAGAGGATGCTCTGTCAGCAGGACAAGCACTTCTTCGAGGCGGTTTAGATGCGCCGCAGGATCAAGCTCGATCGCCTGAAAAGGGAAACCAGTTTTCGTTGACGCGACCGTGCCGACGGGCAGGTCTTTCGGGAAAATCTTGTCCTCGCCGGAAGTCAAAATAAGTTCGCCCGCTGGCACTTTTTCCCCTGCCGAGACGTAGTCCATCCAGAGCAACGGGCCTGCCGTACCTTTGACGACGCCGTGAGTCCGTGTATTCGCCAGCAACGCTCCCACGCCGCTTTCTCTGTCGGTAATCAGCAGCACCTGAGCGGTATGGGGAAAGGCCTCGAAGATCTTTCCAACGACGCCATCGGGTGTTACCACGGCCATGTTGCGGCGCACTCCATCGCGCTCGCCGCGATTTATAAAAACGGTTTGGCTATTCGAGTCCGCACTCGCGCCAATGACGTCAGCGGCCAGCATTGGAACGTTAGCGTTGGCTTGCTGAAAGCCCAGCAATTTCGCCAGCCGGCCAGCCTCGGCGGCCTGACTTTGGAGTTCCTGATTTTGCAGGCGCAGACGCCCAACCTCGTCCGCCAGTTGCCGGTTTTCCGCGCGCGCGTGCCGTAGATCGATATAGCCAAACCACGCGCCGTCGATTTTCGAAAGCAGGAAGGTGCCGAAGCGTTGCGGCGGAGTCAGCAGGTCAGCCGACCACACGCGGATGAGTCGCACATCCTGGCCGCGTTTAATCTGAAACGCAAGCAACAGTACTTGCGCCAGAATCACGGCGACCAGCAGAACCAAGGGCCGTTGGCGGGAAGGGACATCCATAATAATTCAGCGATTGGAAGGAAGACGCTCGAGGCCAGACAAAATGCACGGTGCTATCCCCAGCGCTTTCGCGGGTACTTTGTAATGCAAGCGATTCGATATTTGATGTGCGCCAGGCAACGTTCCTCAGTCAATCGAAACCAAGCGCAGCAACCGGAAATCGCTCAGCATTTTGCCCGTCCCCAGAACGACGGAGGCGAGGGGATCGTCGGCAATGGACACAGGTAATCCCGTTTCCTCGCGGATGCGTTTGTCGAGATTCTTGATCAGCGCGCCTCCGCCGGTCAGCACGATGCCGCGATCACTGATGTCTGCCGAAAGCTCCGGCGGTGTGCGCTCAAGCGCCACGCGTATAGCGTTTAGAATTGTGGCCACGCATTCAGAAAGGGCTTCACGGATTTCGCTGTCGTCAATAGTTACCGTGCGCGGCACGCCTTCGATCAAGTTGCGGCCCTTCACTTCGAGCGTCAGAGGTTTTTCCAGGGGATAGGCCGAACCGATCTCGATTTTGATTTGCTCCGCCGTGCGTTCGCCGACCAGCAAATTGTATTTCCGCTTCAGATAGTGCATTACCGCTTCGTCCATTTCGTTTCCAGCGACGCGCACGGAACGCGAATAGACTATCCCGCTCATCGAAATCACCGCAATGTCCGTGGTGCCGCCGCCGATGTCGACCACCATGTTACCGGAGGGTTCCTCGATGGGCAGTCCCGCGCCAATGGCCGCAGCCATCGCTTGCTCGACCAGATAAACTTCGCTCGCTCGTGCGCGATATGCTGAATCCTGCACGGCGCGTTTTTCCACCGGGGTGATTTCGCTCGGCACGCCGATCACGATGCGCGGATGCACCAGAACGCGCCGGTTGTGCGCCTTCTGAATGAAATAGGTCAGCATCTTTTCAGTGACCTTGAAGTCGGCGATCACGCCGTCTTTCATGGGCTTGATCGCCACCACGTTGCCCGGTGTGCGGCCGAGCATTTCCTTTGCTTCTTTTCCCACCGCCACAACTTCGCCGCTATTTTTATTGATCGCGACGATCGAGGGCTCGTTGACCACGATGCCCTTGCCTTTGGCAAACACCAGCGTGTTCGCCGTTCCCAGGTCTATGGCGAGATCGGAGGAAAGAAGACTGAAGACCGACCTCATCGAATATCCGTTTTTCATGAACCCCCTCTTACCCTGCGTCCCCCGCCCACAAATCTCTGTGTCCGCGGCGCCATTTCACTCTTCGAAAATGCTAAGGAACCACGACGGGCACGCGCTTGACGGCTGTGCCGCCTCTGCGATCCTGTCCCGTGATCACGATCTCGTGCGCGCCGCTGGTCATGGGCTGCGTGAAGTGGCGGAATTTCCCGTCCGGGCCAATGTCGGCCACTGCCTCGCCGTCAATAATCAGCGCGGAGCCCGGTTCCGTGTGGCCAATCACTTCCACCACTTTGCCATCAAACTCGATGTGATCCACTTCAAGCAGCATACTCTGCTCTTTAGCCTGGTCGACCAACGAGAATTTCGACGCGGCGGCGGGCTCGCTCGAGGCTCCCTTTGTATCGATTGCCTTCACAGTCCAGAAATAATCGCCCGCGCTTAAGCCAGTGACTTCAACCGCCGTTTCGGTTGTTTTGCGATCCGCAAGAACTCGATTGAACATCGAAGTATCGCTGATTTCGAGCTCGTACTGGGCAGCGGTGCCTACGGGCTGCCATTCGAACCGGATGGACGTCCGCTTGGGATCCGCCACAATAATGGGCTGTAAATTAACGGGTTGGACAAGGCCCGGCGGCGCAAGCACGTCGGTTTTTGTAATTGGACCGCTTCCGCTAAACGACGCGCGCTGCCACTGGGCAACCTGTACTTGTTGACCGTCGCGTTTCACGTCGGCCGTTCCCGCGGCGACGGTGATTTGATTCTGCTTCGTGTTCGGATCCGTCCTCACGTCCGCATGGCTGTTTTCATGGAGCGATGCGACCGCGTCTTGAAACGATACTTTTGCGGTAGAGCCAGGCATCTGCCATGTTCCGGTCGTCAAATCCACGTTGCCTGCGCTGATGTGCATGCCGACGCTGGATGCTTTGTTCTGCGGCACAAAGATCTCTTCTACGGTGACGAGCGTATCGGCTTGCACTATGTACTGGGTGCCGTCCGCAAATGCGATGCGCGCTGCTCCGTCGGACCCGGTCTGGATCAAATCGCCCTTCTCAAGAGGCATCTGATAATCCGCTGCGCTCCATTGCACGGAATTCACTCTCTTCACTTGTACTTTGCCGTCCAGGTTGACGAACCGTGCGCCACGCACACCCGTCGATGAGACGCTGGAATCTTTCGGCTCCAACGCGTGCGAAAGATGCCTTGCCATGCTCGCAAACGTATCCGGGAATACCAGATAACCGGCGGCCGTAAAAAGAATCACAAACACAAAAGCGTAAAGGAGAATCGTCCGGTAAGTCACCGTGTGCCAATACACCTCCACCCGGTTGACCTTCGGCCTCGTCGCGTCCGTGAATTTCTCCGTTGTCATGCCCGATTTCAGCTGATTTCCGAATCTAGCATAGGGGTTATGGCCTTTCAACATGACCTGCCATAAGTTGCGAAGTCGCTAATACTTGGTCGGAAGTACAGTTTTTGCGTTTTCTCTGGTTCGGACGACCAGGTCATCCACGCAAGAGCCAACGATTAGTCGTGGTAGGATTGCCGCCATGCAAAACGATTCGGGTTAAGTGCATCCTGACGCCAGCCGCAACGTGCTGCGCCACGCTGCAGTCACCGTCGGGCGCGTTGGCGCGGAGCAGGATGCATCCGTGAGCGAATTCGACTGATTCCGCAAACGCAAGAATGGGAGCAAAGATTTGATGCTGAGGAAACTTCTCGTCCTTCTTGTGTTCGCCGCACCGCTCGCTGCGGCGCAGAGACCGGATCCCGCGCTCCTCGCCAGAATTCGGGGCATCCGAGCGATTGACGACCATTCGCACCCGCCTGCTTTGCCATTGAACGGGGTGCCAGACGATGAATATGATGCGCTCCCCTGTGCGCCGCTTGAACCGACCGATTCAACAATAACGGGCCGGCCGGAGAACCCACAGTTCATTGCCGCGTGGAAAGCCCTCTACGGCTACAAATATAACGACATGGCGCCCGCGCACGTGCGCGAGCTTCTGGCTGCGAAAGCGCGCATCAAGAAAGAGAAGGGCGATAATTATCCTGCATGGGTGCTCGATCACCTCGGAATCGAAACTGAACTTGCGAATCGCGAAGCAATGGGGCCCGGTCTGAAGGCGTCGCGTTTCCGCTGGGTGCCATTCGACGATGCGTTACTGCTCCCGCTCGACAACCGCAATTTGGCGGCCGAAACTCCGGATCGCAAATTCTTCTATGGCCGGGAAAATCAGTTATTGCAGCGCTATTTGAAAGCGCTTAGCAAAAATCAGTTTCCGGCCACGCTCGGCGACTATCTCTCGCAAATCGTCACGCCGACTTTGGAAAATCAAAAACGAAATGGCGCCGTGGCAGTGAAGTTTGAAGCTGCGTATCTCCGCCCGCTCGATTTCAAGCGTCCCGACCTAGCTGCGGCGCGAGAAATCTATGCGCGTTACGTCAAGGGCGGCGCGCCGGCCCAAGCGGAATATTATGAGTTGCAGGACTATATTTTCCATTACATCGCTGCCGAGGCCGGCCGCCTTGAGATGCCCGTTCACATCCACACGGGTTTCGGTTGCGGCGGATATTTCGAACTGAGTGGTGCGGATCCATTGCTCATGGAAGATGTGTTGAATGACCCGACACTGCGGGGCACGAAATTCGTCTTGCTCCACGGCGGCGCAGGGCCATTCTCGAAATCCGTCGCGGCCTTGCTGATGAAGCCGAACGTCTACACCGATTTTTCCGAGCAGACTTGGCTCCTGCCCGCTCGCGAGTTGAGCGAGACCATTCGCTATTGGCTCGAATGGTATCCGGAAAAGGTTATGTTCGGCACAGACCTTTCGCCGGGCACGCCGGAAATCGATTGGGAGGAAATTGGGTGGCAAACGTCGAACTCGGGTCGCGACGCGCTGGCTATCGCGCTGACGGGCATGATGAACGACGGCGAAATCACGCGGGCCCGAGCTTTGGAAATTGCGCGCATGGTTCTGCGAGGCAATGCGCTAAAGCTCTATGGCTGGCCCGATCGGTGAGCGTGGAGCAAATCGTCGTCGGACACGAGGACAGAAGCGTTCAACTCGCGGCATGATGTAAGGCCGCTCAGAGCCATCGACAAATCAAAATCCGCAAGCAGATTGAGAACCGCGTCGCGCACCCCGGCTTCGCCCGCCGCCGCGAGCCCCCAAATGTAGAGCCGTGCAATCAGCACCGCGCGCGCACCCAAGGCGAGCGCCTTCATGATGTCCGCGCCGCGCCGAATGCCGCTGTCAAACAGCACCGGAACTTTTCCATTCACTGCACGCACCACGCCGGGCAGGGCGTCCAGTGCGGCAATCGCGCCATCCACTTGACGCCCACCGTGATTCGACACGATCAGGCCATCGACGCCGGAATCAACCGCGCGCGCGGCATCCTCGCGATGCAAAATTCCTTTGAGAATAATCGGCAGCTTGGTGTGCTGGCGCAGAAACGCCAGGTCATCCCATGTCAGCGCGTTATTCGTGAAGATGCTGACCCACAGGCGCACCGCTTCGGTGGAATTTTCTCCAGGAGGCTGCTTCAGCGCGGCGCGAAACACGGGATCCGTAAAATAATTCGCCAGTCCTTCACAGGAAAAAAATGGAAGATAGCTGCGTTCCAGATCGCGCTCGCGCCATCCGAGCATCGAGGTGTCGAGCGTCACCACGAGCGCCGTGTAGCCGGCGCGCTCCGCACGCCGAAGCATGCTCGCTGTCAACTCCTGATTCTTGCTCCAGTAGAGTTGAAACCATCGTGTTCCGGCGCCCATAGCTTGCGCCACTTCTTCCATCGGCCGCGAAGAGACCGTGCTGATCACAAACGGCAGACCAAGTTCGGCGGCTGCTCGTCCTGATGCAACTTCGGCTTCGCTGTGAATAATTCCTTGCACTCCCACGGGGCCGAGCAGCACGGGCGCGGGCAATCTTGCGCCGAACAATTCGACGCTCAGATCTCGCGCGGAGACGTCGCGCAGCATTCTGGGCACGATGCGCCAGCGAGAGAATGCCTCCAGATTCGCGCGCATCGTGTTTTCGCCGCCGGCGCCTCCGGCCACATAGTCATACGCGCGCGGATCGAGCGCCTCCTTCGCCCTTTGTTCCAACAGCGAAAGAGAGACCGGTATCGACAGTTTTTTCCCGGTCGCGCCATGCTGATAAATTTCCAGCTCGCGTTCCAAGCCGAAATTCCTTGGCGGATTGGTTTTCTCTAACTTCATTGCGCGCGGGAATTATACACGCTTGCACCTATGGGCGACGTGTGTGCATGAAGGCACGCGACTAGCTGCTGCTTGCAAGTACCCAAATAGCGAACTCGGTCATCTAAGACAGGTATTATGATGAAAGTTAAATTGTTTTCAACGCGGAGGCAAATTACGAGGACTCGACTGCTTGTTCTTTCTACCGCGCTATCCTTCATGATGATGCTTTGCCTTGCACCTGCGGTTTGTGCGCAAGACGCTCCATCGGGCTCGCCTGCCCTTGCACGCGTTATGGTCACTGCCGTGGCTTCTTCAGGTAAGGAGGTCCCGCCGCTGGGGCGCCAGGATGTATCTGTCCACGAGGATAAGAAGCCCTGCCAGGTCGCCGATTTGACGCCTATGGGCAGTTCGAGCGAAAAATTGCAGTTGGCGATTCTGATCGATCAGAGTTCCACCACGCGACTCGGCCAGCAATTGAAAGAGATCTCTCAGTTCATCGATGCGCTCCCGCCCGATTCCAGCATCGCCGTCGCTTACGCGATGAATGGCACGGTGATGATGCCGCAGACCTTCACGAAAGACCGGGCAGCCGTGAACAAGACCTTACATCTGACTTCCGGACCGTCGGCGGGAAACACGGCCATTTACGAGGCGTTGGCAGATTTGATCAAACAGTGGCCCCGTAATTCCATTCGTCGCGAAGTTCTGTTGATCAGCGATGGAATTGATGACACCTATGGCCGGCAACAAACAGAACCAGGGCAAAACCCTTCGCTCGAACGAGCTATTCAGCTTGCACAGCAAGAAAGTATCACGGTATTCAGTATATTCGTGGGCTCCGGTCGTGCTACACGGAATGAATTCCTGAATATGAACGGCCAGGGTTCGCTGGCCGATCTAACCACCTCAACGGGCGGATCTGCTTTCTCGCAAGGCACGCAAACGCCCATCTCTTTTCGTCCTTTCCTCGACGACCTGCAAGAAATGCTTGGCCAGCAGTATCTGCTGACCTTCCGTCCCGCACCGTCCCGAAAACCTGGCTATCACGATTTGAAAGCTGCCGTGGAAATTCCGCACGTAAAGCTGCTGGCGCCGACTAAAATCTATTTGCCCTAACGCTCGTTACAAAGCAGTGAGGAAATGCCGTGTTAGGTGCTGTGTTGATGCCTGTCCAGCTCCGCGGAATTCGGATATTTTGCGTCCGGCAACCAGAAGTGGAAGAAAATCCAGCACAGAATAAGGACCGCGAAGCAGACAAGACTGCCTTCCGGTCCCACCGAACCTCCGGTCAATAAACTCGGCCCGTGGAAACTGGGATTCAGCATGTGTCCCGGGGCGACTTGCCCGCTATCCGGCACTCCGTAGAAAAACGTCTCCGCCCAATCCCAGGCCGCATGAAACCCGATGGCCATCCACAAATCCCCCGTGCGCCGCAGAATCAGGCAGAAGAGAAATCCCGCGGACCCTGCCCCCAGCGCGCCCACCCAGTCTTCGCTGCTGTTTCCCAAGTGCAGCGCGCCAAACGCGATCGACAGCAGTATAGCCGCAGGCCAAAAGCCGATTCCTGTCGTCAACGTGAACAATGCATAGCCACGCGCTGAAAATTCCTCCGTGAATCCGACCAGCAAGAACGCAACGCCCCAAAGCGCTGCGTACTTCGCCAGCTCCCCGCCGTCCAGCGCGAACGTCCCAAAATAAAAGACACCGAGCCCGCGCAGACTCCCCAGCAGGATGGTCATCGCCACGAAGCCGATGATCGCTCCTTGCCAAAATTCTTTTTGGAAAGCCTTGCGTCCGGGCAGTCCATAATCGCCAATCGTGCGGCCTTCGATTTTCGCCATGATCCAGCTGGCGAACAAGAACAGCAAGAAAACGATAGCTTCGCCGGCGATTACGCTCGTCATGGAAAATCCGCGCTGCGGCGGCTGTCCGTGAGAGAGAAGTTTTCCTCCATAGTGGAGAGCTGTGAGAAAGGCGGCGATGATCGCCCCGAAAATCAGCAGCCGCCAGCCAGCGCGCAGGCCATTCGGCCCGAAAAAGATTTCATTCATCTCGGATTTACTATCCGGCGGAAGAGGCGGCAGCGCGTCGCCGCTCGATGGAATTCCCGGCGGCGTGATTGCGCTGTTGAATAGCGGTGTCGCAGAACGGAATGGAAGCTGGAGCATTTGTTTTCTTCTCCTTGCTTTCCGCGAAAGCGCGCATTGGCCCAGATGTGCATAAATATTTGGATACGCGAGTTTGCGAATGGGTGTTCCGGGACTAAAATATCATCAAACGAGGCGTGCGCCATTTCAAACGCGTGGAAAATCATTGGACTTGTTCCGTCATTCCTGCCTCTGGCCTTTGTCATGAAGCTCGCACGAGCGTGGGACGATCTGCCCGATCAGGTCGCGAGCCATTTCGATTTCTCCGGTGATCCCAACTCGTGGATGAGCAAGCGGTGGTTCGCGGTCATCGCGGTCGTATTTGGCGCCGCTTTTGCCGCATTCACCGCGGGGCTGGTCTTTTCATCGTCTTCTCACATCCCGGCGTCCGTTCCCGTCGTTCTGACTCTGAGCTCGTTCATATTCTTTTTGGCTTTTTGGCAAGTAATCAATTTCAACGCCTACAAGAAACCGTTTAAGAGCGCGTGGATTCTGCTTTTGGTGACGTTCATGCTGGTTTTAATTTTTGTGGGGATTTTCGAGCAGCCGGGAACTCTGAAGAGATGAGTAGAGAAGCCAGGCGGGCAGGTTTGACTCAGCGCGGCCGTGTGGTGAAACCAACCTGTTTCCAGAGTTTCTCCCAGTGCCAGACGCCGGGAGTTTTGTCGAGGATGCGGTAGCCGAGTTGGTGCGCTAGCATCAAAATCTGGCCGCGATGATGCGCCTCGTGCGAGAACATGTAGGCGAACATAGTGCCTCCGGCGGGCCACGATTGCGTCCAACTGCCGCGAGAGAATTTCGTAACGCGGCGGTTCGGAGCGGCCGAGAGCGCATCGGATAGCATCCGCAGGCACTGCGCCGCGCTTCTCTTGTGCGCGGCAACGGTCTGTTTCATCGTGCAGCGGTCGGGATCGAGTGGTGGGGGACACTTCAGATGCGGCGCGGAGTTCTTCAGCCACACAAGACGGGCGTTGTGCAGGTGCGCGAAGATGGCCGCGATTGTCCGGCCACTGCTTCTTGGACCTGGTGGCCGGGCGCTCCACGCACGAGCGTCGAGATCTGAGAGGATGAGCTGGTTCATGGCGTCATTGCTTGCGTAGGTTTCGAGCAGGGAGTCGCGAATTTCGGTAAGCGTTGCGTGGGACTGAAACGTCACGGGAGTTCCGCCAATTGTTTATTTACTGCTGTGGCTGGCGACCCAGGCATCGAGGACGCGCTGCTGGTCGGGAGCGACATCCTCGAATACGATGCCCATCCCGAATTCGGCATGCACGTGCAGTACGCGCCCCGCCGATTCAAACACTTTCCCGTCCTTGCTAATGCGCACGCGAATCGCGGTGTCTTCGGCGAAGGGGTTCAGCGCGCCTGTGTAACAACCCGTCGAGCTCAGCTGCGTCGTCTGCGCGGCCATGCGATCGCCCGTCTTGATTTCCACCAATTCCGCCAACGCGACGAATGGAAAGCGATGGGCCATCCGGCGTTTCATGCCGGATTCATCTTGCTGCGGATTGTCGGATGATGAGTTCGTTGGCCGATCGACCATTTTTTCGTTCCTTATCGCCTGCGCAACTCGACTAGCCTTACCGCAGGCATCCCGCTATAAGTAGTAGTCCCTGTGTAAGGCCGCCGCGTGCTGCCTACACATTAACCGCCCAGCCCGTTTTCGGCAATAGGACTCCGGGGCAAGCGTTCTTGCGGTATCGCGCGCCGGCTGTGGTTAGAGGGTGGTCGCTTTGATTCACACAAAACGGGCCGTCGGCTCATTTCCAATCGTGGCAAATCCGGATCTTGTCATCCTGCCATTTTGGTAGTTGACCGTGGGACTCCAAATTCGAGAAACTATAGGCTTGCGATAGCTCGCCCAGCACACGATCCACATCTTTTAGGCGCGCCCGCAACATAAACACTAAGGACGAACAATGAACTCGCCGATTGGTGAACTGCTTCCACCGACAAGATTGATGCTCACGCCAGGTCCGTCGTGCATAGACCCGCGCGTTTACCGCGCCATGTCCACGCCCATCGTCGGCCATCTGGACCCGTGGTTCTTGGAAATGATGGGCGACGTACAGATTCTTCTGCGCCAAGTTTTTCAAACGCAGAACCGCCTCACTTTTCCCATCTCCGCATCAGGCTCGGGCGGGATTGAAGCAGCGGTGCTGAACCCGCTCGAGGCGGGGGACGAAGCGATCATCTGCGTCAATGGCGTATTCAGCGAGCGCATGGCGATTATCGCCGAGCGCACTCCGGCAAAGATTATTCGCGTCGAAGCTCCTTACGGAAAGCCCTGCGACCCTGACGATGTGCGGCGCGCAGGCAAAGGCAAGAAAATCAAGATTCTCGGCGTCACGCACGGCGAAAGTTCCACGTCCGTGGTGACGAATCTCGACAACATGCGCAAAGTCGCCGACGAACTCGGAGCGTTGCTTGTCGTCGACACGGTTTCGACTCTCGGCGGCATGCCGCTTGATGTCGACAAGACGAATATCGATATCTGCTTCAGTGGTTCGCAGAAAGCATTGAGCGCCCCTCCGGGAATGTCTCCGATCACCGTGAATGCGCGGACGGAAGACGTGTTGCGTGCGCGAAAAACTCCCGTGCAGAGCTGGTATTTCGATTTGACCACCACGATGAATTACTGGGGCAAGGAGCGGACGTACCATCACACCGCGCCGATTTCTCTGGTGTTCGCGTTGCGCGAAGCGTTGCGCATCGT
>DATNDO010000116.1:0-28585 GCA_035606955.1 Candidatus Angelobacter sp. | reverse complement strand
AAAGTGACTTGCTTGCCGCTTGCGGCTCCCCGCTTGGCCCGTGCTATACTTCATGACCCGCGCACCTGATGGGGGTTTCTGTCAGGGTGTTCGCGGGTTAGTTGGGGCTGGAGGTGGGTTTATCGCCGAACGAGCTGGAGCGAGTAGTGGTCCGCGGGTGAACGAACGCATTCGCGCGCGCGAATTGCGCGTGATCGATGACCAGGGGAATCAGCTTGGCGTGATGACTTACTTCGACGCCATGAAGGCGGCGCGCGAGGCGGGGCTCGATCTGGTCGAGATTTCTCCGAATGCTGTGCCTCCGGTTTGCAAAATCGCGGATTTCGGCAAGTTTCTCTACGAGCAGAACAAAAAGGCTCATGAGACGCGCAAGCACCAGAAGGGCACGCAGATCAAGGAAGTGAAGTTCCGCCCTTCAACGGCCGAGCACGACTATCAGGTGCGCAAGAACCAGATTATCGAGTTCCTTGGCAAGGGTTACAAAGTGAAGGCCATGATTTTCCACCGCGGGCGCGAAATGGCCCACCAGGACGTTGGCCGGGGAAAAATGATGCGCCTGCTGAAGGATATCGAGGAACATGCGCTGGTGGAATTCGGGCCGCGTATGGAAGCAAATATCCTGCTGGCTCTATTGGCGCCGAAAAAAGGCTCGGTTGGCGCTAAGCCGGCTCCCGCGGCTGGACAAGCCTGACATTCAAAACGAATTGTGTTTAGTGAGGGAATTGTGCCTAGAAAACCGAGGAAAAAGATCAAGCTGAAGACCCATCGAGGGGCGGCCAAGCGTTTCAAGGTCACTTCGACTGGGAAAATCATGCGCATGCACTCCGGCAAGCGGCATTTGCTCGGCACGAAGAAACCGAAGCGGATGCGCAGGCTGAAGAAACAGATCGAAGTAACGCCGGGCGATGCCGCGAAGATCCGGCTCCAGTTGCCATACGGCCGCTACCGCTAGTATTTGGCTTTTGCGATAATTTGAGTTCGAAGATTTGATTTTTAACCGTGCCGGGCAGCGCTTCACGGGTGCCTGCCGGCCGGTCAGCCCTGGAATTTCTGGGCGCATGGCAGCAAGCAGTCCCTACGAGACAAACCCGTTGCGTCACGCTGACGTTTGGCGTGTCGCGACCGTTGTCTCTTCACTTGTTTTATTCCCGTGAATTTGCGGTTGCCGGCCGCGCGCCGGTCAGTCTCACAATTCTTTCGAGGAGCTTTTTCGATGCCTAGAGTCAAACGTGGAACCAAGCGCCGCGCACGTCGCAAGAAGATTCTGAAACACACCAAGGGATTTTTCCTCACAAAGAGCAAGCTACACCGCTCGGCGAAGGAGGCAATGAACCGTTCGCTGCGCTATTCCTATCGCGACCGCCGCACGCGCAAACGCGATTATCGCACGCTGTGGATTCAGCGCATTGGCGCAGCCGCGCGCAATAACGGCATTTCGTATAGCCAGTTCATGCACGGACTGAAGGTGGGCGGCATGGATCTGGACCGTAAAATCCTGGCGGATATTGCGGTTCACGACGCGGCGGCGTTTACGTCGCTGGTGGCGCAAGCCAAGCAGCACCTCACCGCGGTGCCAGCTTCCGCGTAACCGTATTTTCGTTGTAACTCAGGTTTGGCTCGCGGCGTTGTGCGCGCGAGCTGTACCGAGCTTTGGCGTGCAGCAGCAGCTTACGTTACGGCCATGAGCTTTGTGGGTCGCGGCTTCAGTCGCGACATCGAGCACTTTGTGCCTCGGGGGGCTTTAGCCCCTGAAGCGCCGAAACGTTCTTGACACCTTATCGCAATGGCGAACATCCTCGAAAAAACGCATCTCGCTTTCGAAAAGCTGGGCGTGCCTTCAGAGGCCGGCATCCAGACACTCTTCGATGAATTATTCCGCGTGGCCGACGGCGAATTGGTCGGTGTGAGGAGCACCCACGAGTTAGAAACCTTCCGCGTTCGCTGGGTGGGAAGAAACAACAGCGTCAAGTCGCGAGTGCAGGAAAATTGGCTGAAGCTCGCTCCGGCAGAGGCAAGAAAGTGGGTGGGTGCCAGCTTCAACATTTGCTTTCGCAAGTTAGAGGAAGATCTAGCCAGCAAGAAAGCAACGCTTCAAACGAGCGCTTCGGCTGGCCGCATCGATCTTTCGCTTCCTGGCGTGACGCGGCAGATTGGCACGCGGCATTTGATCTCCCAAACGTATGAAGAGCTGTATCGCATTTTCAATTCGATCGGCTTTTCGATTGTCGAGGGCGCGGAGATCGAAACACCCTATTACAACTTCGAAGCGCTGAATATTCCCGAGCATCATCCCGCGCGCGACAATATGGACACTTTTTATCTGGGCAACGCGCCCGGATATCTGTTGCGCACGCACACTTCGCCGATGCAAGTGCGCACCATGGAAAAACAGAAGCCGCCGGTGCGCATCGTTGTGCCGGGCAAGGTGTATCGCCGCGACAATCCGGACGCGACGCACTCGTTCATGTTTCACCAGCTCGAGGGGCTCGCGGTCGATACAGACATTACGTTTTGCGATTTCAAGGGCACAATCGAATATTTCGCGCAGCAGTTTTTCGGGCCGCAAACTCGCGTGCGCCTGCGCCCGAGTTATTTCCCATTCACTGAGCCTTCGGCGGAATTCGACGCGTCGTGTCACGTCTGCGGCGGCTCGGGCTGCCGTACATGCAAATATTCCGGCTGGATCGAGCTGTTCGGCGCGGGCATGGTCGATCCCGCAGTTTATGGCTTTGTCGATTACGACGCGACACGGTTGAGCGGTTTTGCCTTCGGATTGGGCGTCGACCGGCTCGCCATGCTGAAATATGGCATCGACGATTTACAGCAATTTTTCAGGAACGACACGCGATTTTTGCGCCAGTTCAAGTAGGTGGCCGCCACAACCATGACGACGGTGTCCGTCTCTGAAGATTCGCGTCCTGTTCGCGGCGAAGAAGCCGGCCTTCGGAAACGGCTCTTTGCTTGGGCGCTTCATAGATTTAACAGGCGCTATGAACAGGAAATGGCGGCGCGAAAACGCGGATTACTTGGCGGGCTGACGGGCACGGTAGTCGAAATTGGCCCTGGAACAGGTCCAAATCTGCGCTACTACGCGAACACTGTGCGCTGGATTGGCATCGAGCCGAATTCGTACATGCGCGCGTATTTGAAGCGTGAAGCAGAACGCACTGGGACAACAGCCGACCTGCGCGACGGCAGGGCGGACGCGATGGAGTGTGCAGACGATTCCGCCGACGCCGTTGTCAGCACGCTCGTACTTTGCTCGGTGCCGGATTTGCGCAGCGCGCTCGCGGAAATTTTGCGCGTGCTCAAACCCGGCGGACGATTTGTCTTCATCGAGCACGTTGCAGCCGCGCCGGGCACGCGCCTGGGGAAGTGGCAGCGCCGCTTGCGCCCATGGTTCCATTTTTTCGCCGACGGATGCCATCCCGATCGCGAGACGTCGCGCGCCATCGAATCGGCGGGATTTGCCGAAGTTAGTGTCGAACATTTCGACGGGCCCGTACCGATCGTGCGGCTACATATAGCGGGCGTAGCGATCAAGAAAGTCGCATGAAGCAGTTCGCGAAACGGGCATCGCGCAAGGAAAGCGGCGTAAGGAAACAATGAAGGTTCTCTACAATTGGCTGAAAGAATTCGCGGACTTCGCTGTGCCGGCGGCTGAGTTGCGCTCGCGCCTGTCGATGGCCGGAATTTCGGTTGATTCCATTGAAGAGACGCCAGCGGGCCCGGTGTTGGACGCTGAGATCACGATTAATCGTCCGGACTTGCTCGGCCACTTGGGAATCGCGCGGGAAATCGCGACGCTCTACCGGCTCGCCCTGAAATGCGAACGGCCGAAGTTCAAGGAATCGCCGGATTTGGCGTCGAAGGCGGCGCGCGTCGAGATTGAATGCCCTGATCTTTGCGGGCGTTACGCGGCGCGGATCATTCGCGGCGTGAAAATTCAGCCGTCGCCGGACTGGCTGCGGCAGCGCCTCGAAGCGCTGGGCCAATCCTCCATCAACAACGTGGTGGACATCACGAATTACGTCATGCTCGAACTCGGCCAGCCGCTCCATGCATTCGATTACGATCGCCTTGCTGAGCATCGCATCATCGTGCGCCGAGCGCGACCGGGCGAGACGATGCGCACGCTCGATGGAATCGACCGCAAGCTGACCAAAGGCATGTGCCTGATTTGCGATGCGCGCGCGCCAGTGGCGATTGGCGGCGTGATGGGCGGCGCGGAAAGCGAAATCAGCTTCAGCACCAAGAACCTGCTGCTCGAATCGGCGTGGTTCGATCCGATTTCGATTCGCCGCACTTCAAAGGCGCTCGCGCTGCGCACCGAAGCGTCGATGCGTTTCGAACGCGGCGTCGATATTGAACTGGCCGAACTGGCCTCTCGCCGCGCGGTGGAACTGATTCAGCAACTCGCGGGAGGCGAAGTGCTCGCAGGCGTTGTCGATGTGTATCCGCATCCTGCGCCGCCGAAGAAAATCGAACTGTCGCGTAAAGAGCTGCTGCGCATCATGGGCGCGGACGTCCCGGATCGCACGATCGAAGAGATTCTGTCTCCGTTAGGTTTCGCGCCCGAACGAATTGACGCGAATCGCGGAAGCGCCGAGTCGCTTGCCGCTAGGTGGGAATGCACTCTGCCGTCATGGCGCGGCGACGTGACGCGCGAAGTCGACATCATCGAGGAAATTGCGCGGCATTATGGCTATGACAAATTTCCTCCGCGCCTGCCTCCCGCAAAACAACCAGCCGCGCGTTTGCCGTACGCCGCGGAGGAAGAAAGGCTGCGCGAGCGCCTGGTCGCGCTCGGTTACCAGGAAATTGTGGCCATCCCGTTGGTTGATCCGGAGCGCGATGCTGCATTCCGGCCCGAAAACGCAACTGCAGCGATCATCGCAAATCCGCTTTCGGGAGATGCTTCGATTATGCGCACTTCGGGCGTCACAAGCATGGTTGGCGCGCTCGAGTGGAATTTGAATCATGGACAGCGCAATTTGCGGCTCTTTGAGTTTGGCAAGGTGTACGAACTGAACGCGGGAAAACCAGTCGAAACGCGGATTTTAACGCTCGGAGCCACGGGCTTGGCGCGCGAACAATCGATTCACGAACCGGCTCGCGAATTTTCTTTCGATGACCTGAAGGGCGATCTCGATCAAATTATGGTTCTCGCCGGAGGGGCGCACTGGAAGCTTGGCGGCCCTGCATGGCTCGGAGCGGGCAGCGCGGCGGAAATTTCGGTAGCAGGAAACGGCAGCGACTTGATCGGCGTCGGCGTTGCGGGGCAGCTCGCACGCAACCTTGCGCAATGGTTCAAGTTGCGTCAGCAAATCTACCTTGCCGAACTGCGTCTTGAGCCGCTGATGCGGGCTGTCGCGCACGCCCACGGTTCGTTGCGTTACCAGCCATTGCCGCGCTTCCCTACCGTAGAACGTGATTTTTCGTTGGTACTCACCGACGGGACAACGTTTGCTCAGATCGAGGAAACGATTCGGTCCGTTAATATCCCTGAGCTGCGGTCCATCGAGGCGATTGATCTGTTCCGGGGTGGACAAGTGCCTGCCGGAAGGTATTCGCTGCTTGTGCGCGTCACATTCCAAAGCGCGGAAGCGACTTTCACCGAGGCGCAACTCACGGATTTTTCCGCGCGCATCGTTTCGACTCTGGCGCAAAAACTCGGCGCGTCGCTCCGCGCCAATTGACTCAGAGAATCGCGCGCTTGTGAGATGGTGCCGCGAGTAACGCGACCGAGGGCCGCACGGTCTTCTCAGCCTTGCTATGGTTCGGCGGTTGCCGCAGAATATCCCTCCATGCGTCGCAAGTTCGAAAATTTGTTCACTCCACGCGAAGCTGCGCAAGTCCTCGGCATCAGCTATCCAACGCTCAAGCAGTGGATTTATCACGGCAAATTGCGCACGGTAAAAACGGCGGGCGGTCACCATCGCGTACCCGAGTCAGAAATTGACCGGTACCTGTCGCGCACTCTTCGCCGCGCCGATGTCGCGGAGCGCCGTACAACATTTCGACGAATCAGCGGGCGCAATCAGCTTGTCGGCCGGGTGGTGGGTATTAAAACGAGCGGCCTGATCGCCCAGGTAACGTTATCGATCGGCGAACAGCACATCACGTCGATCATCACAGCCGACGCGGTGAGCGAAATGCGTTTGAAAACAGGCGACACCGTCGCCGCATTGATTAAATCCACTGAAGTGATGATTATTCGCGTCTGACTCCTTCTGATTCCCGTCCTAGTATTTTCCTCCAACGTGTTTCCCTTCAATTGTAGTCGCATTAAGTCGTACTTACATAACGATTGTAGTTATTGTATTCTGTGTTCCGGCATCTCTTATTGTTTAGTTGGCTATAGTTTAGTTGGCGCCCAAAATCATTTCCGAGGAGCCCTGATGCGGCTATCTGCTCGTGCATTCTTCCGGCGGCTTTACAACGCAATGCCAATTGTATTTTTCCTGCTGGTCGGGACGTACGGAATCGTTTGCCGCGCGCAGAATGCCGAACAAGCCGGCAGCAGCGGGTGGCTGGCGCGCGTCTCGGAGAGTCAGGCGGAACAGCCGCATTGGATCACGCCGCTCGCGACCGTCACGCCGCGCCTGGAGCAGGAAATTCGCTACGACAATTTCTGGGAAGATGGCCTGTCCGGCGGAGCGTCGCTGACGAATTACGATGGTGCGAAGGGCCTTGAGCTTATACCGGCGCGACGAGTGGAAATCATCCTGGGCGTGCCTCCCTACATCGTGCACCACAATTCGAGTGCCCAAGACGGTATTGGGGATACTGCGTTCCTGCTAAAGTATCGCGTCCTATCGAGAAATGAGAGTCACGGCAATTATATTCTCACTGCATTTCTCGGCGTCACGGCGGCAACGGCAACGAACGGTAATGGCACCGGGCATGGAAGCGTCGCGCCGACTTTGGCTTTCGGAAAGGGCTGGGGCGAATTCGATTTTCAAAGCACGTGGGGCACGGCTGTACCCATCGGGACAGTGAGTCGCATCGGAACGCCCATTATTGCGAACAACGCATTTCAATACCGCGTCTTCCGCAAGTTCTGGCCGGAAATGGAAGTGAATTCGACGTGGTGGTCAAATGGCGCGAAAGCGGGGAAGAAACAGGTTTTTCTGACGCCAGGAATTGTCTATGGCAGGGTGCCCATCCATAACCGCGTCGGTTTGACGCTTGGGGCCGGATTTCAAATCGCCGCAACTCGTTTCCATACGTTTAACCACAACATAATTCTTTCTGTTCGCATGCCATTCTAAAGACTCCTCCACCTTCGCAAAATCCCTCGGCAATTGGATGCCCGCTTGCCTTGGCTGCAACGATGCCGCAAAATGAGCGGACCTGCCCCGAGGAGACGGCTAATGAAAATAGAGATTTTCGACCAGACATATAACGTGCAGGCGGAGGGCGACGAAGCCTATCTTCGCCAGTTGGCCTCCTTCGTCGACGAAAAAATGCGCACGGTCGCTGAAGCGACTCGACAAGCGGATTCCACGCGCCTGGCCGTGCTGGCTTCCTTGAATATCGCCGACGAACTTTTCACGCTGCGCCGGCGCCAAGACGAGCTAGAAGGCCCGCTGCGAAAGCGGGTCGAAAAATGCGTGAATCTGGTTGAGAGGGCACTGGAAAGCTCCCATTGACGGCACCGTTTACTCTCCCGCCGCCCTACGTTGCAACCTATTGCCCGGGCAGTACGTCTGACCTACAATTGGGGGATTGTGACCCCGGTCTTTGTTGGTGCGTAGTTCCTGTATGAGCATTTTGGGAAGCGGGAAAACAAGACTAATACTGTTTGTGTTGTCGCTGGCGCTGATGTTGGCGATGGCGACCACAGCGGGAAACGTCTGGCACCACCATGCTACGACGGCCGCCGAGTCCACCTGCTCGATTTGCCACCTCGGGCACCAGCCGGCTCAGCAATCTGTCGTAAGGCAGTCAGCCCCGGTAATGCGGGCTGAAGGCTCGGGACCGTTCGTTCCCGAACCGTTGTTCCATGCGGCCCCGGTCTTCTCGCGTCTCGCAACCCGCGCACCTCCTTCCCTGTAAAACTCCGGGTATTCCTTTCGGGCGCATCGCTCGCCCCAACCTGCTCCATTTTTCTTAGAGGAAAGACAATGTACTACCGTGCATTGCATGTTTCGGCCCTTTTGGCTGTGTTGTTGGGCGCTGCCGCACTGGCATTCGGGCAGTCCTCGCAATCCGCCATTCGCATTACGCTGGATGAAGCAATCCAACTCGCTGTCGCGCACAATCACGCCCTGCTCGCGGCCCGTTCGAACATCGTGCAGAGCCAGTACCAGGAAATCACGGCCAACTTGCGGCCCAATCCCATCCTTGGAGCCGATGTTATCGGTCTACCCATCACGCCGAAAGAGTTTACTGCCAACAATATTGATCAGACCGAATTTGACGTCGGGCTGGGTTACCTGTTCGAACGAGGCGGAAAGCGCCAGCACCGGCTGAAAGCGGCTCAGGACCAAACCGCCGTAACGAAATCGACGGTCGCCGACAATCAGCGCAACCTCACCTTTAATGTGGCCACTCAATTCACGAACGCACTACTCGCAGAGTCGGCCTCGTCTTTCGCGCAGCAAGACCTGAAAGATTTCCAGAACACCCTGGATATCAGCGAGGCACGGTACAAGGCGGGCGCGATTGGCGAAGGTGACTTGCTGAAAATCAAATTGCAGCTCTTGCAGTTTCAAACCGATGTGACTGCGGCGCAACTCGCCAAGCAACAGGCGCTCGCGGCCTTGCGCCAACTCGTGGGTTTTGAGTCGGTGCCTGAAAATTATGACGTCGCCGGCAGTCTCGATTACCAGAAGATTCCGTACACGCTGGAGGATTTGCAAGCGCAGGCCATCAAAGACCGCCCCGACTTGCGGGCCGCGGAACAGAGCGTGACGGCGGCGCAAAGTCAGTATCGCCTTGCGAAGGCCAATGGCAAGGTGGACGTGAACGGCACACTGAATTTCACGCATATCACCGGCTACGATTCTTCTTCGATTATCGTCAGCCTTCCCTTGCCGATCTTCAACCGCAACCAGGGCGAAATCGCGCGCACAGACGCAGCGATTTCCCAAGCGCAGCAGCTGCAGCAAGAGGCAAGCGAGCAGGTGATGACCGACGTGCGCACGGCGTACGAGACCGTCCGAACGAACGAGCAGACGCTTCAGATCTACCAAAAGGGCTATCTGGACGAGGCCAAGCAATCGGTTGATATCAGCGAGTACGCTTACAAGCGCGGCGCCGCGAGCCTCCTCGATTTTCTGGACGCGGAACGCAGCTATCGCGACACGGAGCTGGCCTACCGCCAGCAACTCGCTTCCTACATGCTCGCCCTCGAGCAGTTGCGGGAAGCGGTCGGCACAAGGACTCTGCCATGAATGCCACGCACATGTATGCCTTGACGAAATTCACGCGCTCGATTGCTTCCGCTCTCGGTATGAGCCTTGTTGCTGCGACGATTTTGGCCGGTTGCGGATCAAGTGGCCGCGAATCCGCCGAAAAAATGACGTCGTATACGTCAGCGAATTCCGGCGCGGAAGCGACGCTTTTCACCGTGCCCCAGGACCAGCTATCGCACATCCAGATCGTGACCATTTCACCCGCTCCGCTCACTCGAACACTCAGACTGTCCGGCCAAGTTGCTTACAACGGTTTCAAGACCACGCCAGTGATCACCGCGGTTGGCGGACCTGTCAGCCAAGTGCTTGTTTTTCCAGGGCAGCACGTGCGGGCGGGCCAGCCAATGCTTGAAGTCTCGAGTCCGGATTATTCCCAGTTGCGCGCGAGCTATCTGAAGGCCCGCGACAGCTACAATCTGGCCGATAAGAACTACCAGCGCGCACAGGATCTCTTCGCCCACCATGCCATTGCGGAAGCGGACGTATTGCAAGCTGAGTCGACTCGCACACAGGCGCAGGCCGACATGAATGCCGCTGAGCAGGGTTTGCATATCCTGGGAATCACGAATCTGGATTCACTCGCCGGCGCGCCTCCTACGGCACAAATCTCTGTGCGCGCGCCCATCTCCGGCGAGGTAGTCGACCGCCTATGCTCACCGGGCCAACTAATTCAAGCCGGCGCAACGCAATGCTTCACGATTTCCGATATGAGCACCGTTTGGGTGCTCGTGAACGTTTACCAAAATCAGCTGTCGTATATTCACAATGGCGACACTGTCTCGGTGCAAACCGACGCCTATCCCACTATCTTCCACGGAAAAATTTCTTACCTCGCTCCGGCGGTCGACCCTAACACGCGAACACTCCAAGCGCGCATCGTCACGGAAAATCCGGGCGAAAAACTGAAGAACCAGATGTACGTCACGGCAATCGTCGTGGCCGGCACAATCCCTAAGGCCATCACCGTTCCTGTAGCCTCCGTGCTGCGCAATACCGAAAATCAGCCATTCGTTTACGTGCAGACTGGCGCGACGCAATTCAGCCGCCAGATGGTGGACATCGGCGAAACACAAGAGGGACGGATTCAAATTCTCAGTGGATTGTCGGCGGGCGAGAAAGTTGTCGCCGACGGCAGCTTGTTCCTGCAGTTTCAGAATTCGTTGCAACGGTAGCGGCCAATGGTCCAACAATGATCCATCGCCTAGTCCAATTCGCATTGCGCCAGCGCTTTCTGGTCCTTCTGCTCGTCGTCGCTCTCATTGTTGGCGGCTCAATTTCGTTTCAGCGCATGCCCGTTGACGCGTACCCCGATCTTTCTCCTCCGATGGTGGAACTCATCACGCAATGGCCCGGCCATGCCTCGGAGGAAGTCGAGCGGCTCATCACCATCCCTCTCGAAGTCGAGATGAACGGCGTGCCGCACATGCAGGTCATGCGTTCGATTTCCCTCTACGGCCTTTCCGACGTGATCATGACGTTCGACGAAGGCACGGACGATTACTTTGCACGCCAGGTCGTCTTCGAGCGCATTGCGGATGCCACACTGCCTCCCGGCATCGTCCCTTCACTTTCGCCACTTTCGAGCCCTAGCGGCCTCGTATATCGCTACGTAATCCAAAGCCCGGACCGCAGCCCTCAGGAGCTGAAGACGTTCGAGGACTGGGTGATTGAACGCGCGTACAAGGCCGTTCCGGGCGTCGCGGACGACTCCGGCTTTGGCGGCACAGTGATGCAATATCAAGTGCTGCTCGATCCGACGAAACTTTACGGCTATCACCTTTCCATTCCCACGGTCCTCCAGCAGCTTGCCAACAACAACGCCAACGCCGGAGGCGGCTTCTACTCGCAAGGCGGCCAGTTCTACTACGTGCGTGGCCTGGGCTTGATGCGCGACGTACAGGACATCGGCAACACAATAGTGGGCAGCCAGAACGGCGTGCCGGTGCGCATCAGCGACATCGGCCAAGTTGTCATGGGCCACGCCCCACGCTTAGGCGAGTTTGGCTTCATGAACACAGACGACGCGGTCGAAGGCGTGATCCTGATGCGCCGCGGCGAACAAACGCAGGACGTCCTGAAGGGCGTCGAGGCAATGACCAACGACCTCAACCAGCACATCCTGCCTCCGGACGTCAAAGTTCATCCGTTTTACGATCGTAGCGACCTGGTCCGGGTGACTATCGACACGGTTGAAGGCAACCTCCTGCGCGGCATGCTGCTCGTGCTGTTGGTCCTTTTTATTTTCCTGGTCAGCGTGCGCGCCGCCGTCATCGTAGCTCTCACAATTCCTCTGGCGCTGCTGTTCTCGTTCATTTGCCTGCACGCCAAGGGCGTTGACGCGAACCTGCTATCGATCGGCGCGATCGACTTTGGAATCATCATCGACGGCACACTCGTGATGGTGGAGAATATTTATCGCGAACTGGGCTTGCGCGCGGGGCAGGATTATAAGCTCCACGACGTAATCAGCGCTGCGGCGGCCGATGTCGACCGGCCCGTCTTTTACTCCATCGCGGTCATCGTTGCCGGCTACATTCCGATTTACGCGTTGGGCGGCGCTTCCGGAAAACTGTTCCATCCCATGGCGGACACGATGGCGTTCGCGTTATTGGGAGCGCTGATTCTCACGCTGACATTCGTTCCGGTGATGTGCTCCTACTGGTTCAAGAATGTCCGGGAGCACGTCAACAAGCCGTTCGAATCACTGAAGCACTTTTATGGCCGCAGGCTCGACTGGTGCCTCGACCATTCTGCTTGGACGTTGATTGCAGCCTGTGTGATTTTCGGCTTGACTCTTTTGTTGGTGCCTTTCATCGGCGGCGAATTTATGCCCCACCTCGATGAAGGCGCGCTATGGGTGCGCGCAACCATGCCGTATACGATTTCCTTCGAGGAGGCCAGTAAGTTCTCTCCGGAAGTGCGGCACATTCTGATGTCTTACCCGATGGTGACGCAGGTAGGCTCGGAACTTGGCCGTCCCGACGATGGCACGGATCCGACCGGCTTCTTCAATGACGAGTTTTACGTCGGATTGGCGCCCTATAACGACAAGACGTGGCGACAAACGGCAATTCAAAACAAACAAGAGCTGACCGAAGATCTCCAGAAGCGCTTCGCCGCATTCCCAGGCGTGATTTTCAATTACACGCAGCCCGCCGAAGATGCCGTTGATGAAGCTCTCACCGGGCTAAAGAGCGCTTTGGCAGTCAAGATTTATGGCCCGGACTTGAATGTCCTGCAGGATAAGGCCATTCAAATCAAGCGCGCGCTCGAACAGGTTCCAGGCTTCACGGAACTCACCGTTGTCCGGGAGCTCGGCCAGCCGAGCCTGCTGATCAGTGTCGACCGCGACAAAATTGCGCGCTACGGAATCAATGTGGCTGATGTCGAGGCGGTGATTCAGGCGGCAGTTGGAGGACAAGCGGCCACCCAAGTGATCCAGGGCGAAAAACTCTTCGACCTCGTGGTGCGCATGGAGCCGCAGTTCCGCTCGAGCCCCACGCAAATCGGCAACCTGCTCGTAGGCACGCCATCAGGTCAGCTGATTCCGTTGACCCAATTAGCTGATATAGAAGAAAGCTCAGGAGCGTCGTTTATTTATCGCGAAAGCAATTCGCGCTACATCGGTGTGCAATACAGCATCGAGGGACGCGACCTTCAAACCGCGGTCCTCGCTGGACAAGCTGCCGTCGAAAAGGCCGTCACGCTTCCGCAGGGATATCGAGTCACGTGGGGCGGCGAATACAGCGAGCTCGTTGCGGCGAAAAAGCAGTTGGATTTGATCGGCCCGCTCGCCGTTTTGCTCATCTTTTTTATTCTTTTCGTCCTCTACGGAAATTTCAAATTCCCGATCGGAATTGCCATTGGCGTACTCATCACGGAGCCAGTCGGCGCGCTCATCGCCTTGAAACTCACGAACACGCCGTTTAGCGTCTCGTCCATCTTGGGCTTGCTGGCACTGATGGGCGTGTCGGTCGAAACAGCGGTCATTCTATATTCGTTCATAAATAAACTGCGCTTGAGCGGCCAGGACATCCGCACCGCCACGCGCGAGGCGGCGCTATTGAGGTTGCGGCCCATCATGATGACGGCGCTCGTGGCGTGCCTCGGCTTGCTGCCTGCCGCCCTTTCGCACGGCATCGGCTCCGACACGCAACGGCCCTTTGCCATTGTAATCGTTGCGGGACTGATTTCGCGCCTGTGCCTCGCCGTGTTTATCGACCCGGTGATTTACCGCGCCGTCGCCCGCGACGGCGACGTCTTGCAGGTGTGATTCCGTTGGAATTCGCCATTTCCGCGACGCCCGCTTATAATGAATTGCGGAGATGGCCTGCGACGCGCGTTTCGCCGCGATGGCCTTTTTGAACCAACACTGTAACCCCGGGAGTCCTTGTCGTCCTGCCGGTGTGCATGTCCTCTCTCGAGCAATCGGGCCAGGAAAGCCTAAAGGCAGGCGTTGGGCGCCCACTTAGATCAGGGGTTCAGGGGCCTAGCTGCGTACGGCGAAGTGGACCGCTCCGCTTTTTTCGGCGGCTGCCTCGCGGAAAGGATTTTGCAAACTTTGGTTGTCTTTCCCGGCCTCCAACCTCTAGCATCCGACTTCTAACTCATGCGAATTCTTTTTGTAGGAGACATCGTAGGCTCGCCCGGCCGGCGCATCGTGCACGACCATCTCGCGGATATCATCGCGCAGCAGAAGATCGATCTCGCCATCGTCAATTGCGAAAACGCCGCTTCTGGTTTTGGCGTCACGCCACGGCTGGCCGACGATCTTTTCGCCTCGGGCGCGGAAGTGCTTTCCGGCGGAAATCACATCTGGGACCGCAAGGAAATCTTCGATTACTTGCCTCATCAGCCGCGCCTGCTGCGTCCGGCGAACTTTCCTCCTGGCGCGCCAGGGAGCGGGCTTTACATTGGCACGTCGCGTGGCGGAGTCGGCTACGCGGTGTTGAACCTGCAAGGGCGCACGTTCATGACCCCTCTCGACTGTCCCTTTCGCGCCGCGGAGCGCGAACTGGCCCGCGTGCCTTCTGAAGTGAAAGTGATTCTGGTGGACATGCACGCTGAGACGACTTCCGAAAAACAGGCCATGGGCTGGTTCCTGGATGGCAAGGTTTCCGCCGTCGTCGGCACGCACACGCACGTCGCCACTGCAGACGCCCACGTGTTGCCCAAAGGCACGGCTTTTATCACCGATGTTGGCATGACCGGACCGCACGACTCAATCATTGGCATGGGCAAGGAGGGCATCATCGAACGCTTCCTGAATGGGCTTCCCGCGCGCTTTGAGGTGGCCGAAGACGACGTCCAGATGCACGCCGTGCGCATTGACGTGGATGAATCGTCCGGGCACGCCCGTTCGATCGAGCCTCTCGTCTTCCGCGCCGAATAATCTGCACGGCGCGCATAAATCCTAAACGCATGTCTTCGCATCTCAATTGACCGGACGCACTGTGTATAATTCTATGCCCATGAAAATTTCGCCCACCCGAATGATGATTGCCGCTGTCCCAGGAATATTCCTCTGCGCCGCGTTCGTCCTGTTCACGCCGCGAAATTCCCACGCACAGGGCGACGACATGGAGATCGAGCTTACGGCGCGCGCGCGCCTGTTCCCCGACATTGGCCCCGGCATAAAGGCTGTCAGGCGTGACGCCGCCGGCCGCTACTACTTTCTTTCCACAACAGACCCGGTCGTCCGCGTTTACGCCGCGGATAACACCTTCCTCGGCCAAATTCCTACCGACGCCAAGGGTCCGGCCGCAATCGTTTACGGCGATGATATGGACGTGGACGCTTCAGGCCGCGTGTACGTCGCGGATCGCGGCGCGAATGCCGTGAAGGTTTACACCCACGACGGCAGGCTCGCGCTCTCCATCCCGGTGAACGCGCCCACGTCGGTTGTCGCACTGCCCACTGGCGAAATCGCTGTCGCTGCCATGAAGTCTGGCGAACTTGTCACGGTTTACGGCATGACTGGCAAGGATCTGCGCGAATTCGGCGACATCTCTGACCTGGCTGAGCATGAGGATTTAAATCGCCTGTTGAATATTGGACGCCTGGCTGGCGATCCGGCGAACCACATCTATTATGCGTTTAGCTACATGCCCGAGCCGACCGTCCGCAAATACGATGCGTTCGGCTACAGCGCCTACCAGATTTCGCTCAAGACAATTGATATCTATCCCACGGCGCAAGCCATCCGTCGCGCGATCGATCGGCTCGATCAGCAGAATACAACTCCCCAGTTGCAAGAAGTGATCAATGCGATCGGCGTGGATCCAACGACGGAGGAAGTTTGGGTGGCGCTGGGCGACGACTTGATGAAGTTCGACAAGGATGGCAACCGCACCGAAAAATACCGCACGCTCACGACCAGCGGCGAAGATCTGACGCCTACGTCAATCCTCATCGAGCCGCATCGCTTGCTGCTCGCAGACGATCCCCACGGCGTCTTTGAATTCGCCCGCACCGATCAGCCCGCTGTCCCCGCCCCTAAAGCTAAATAATCTCTATCAATTTCCACAGAGAGCGGTGACTTGTTGCTCGAGAGTCGCGTCCATTTGCGTTTCGTGGTGGCTTGCGGCGGAACAAATCTGCGTGGCGGAAATTGCGAGCGCACCGCGGAAATCAGCGCCGTCAAGATTTGCGCCATTAAACTGCGCTCCGCTCAGAATGGCTCCTTGCAGAACGGCGCCGCGCAAATCGGCGCCACGCAAATCCGCGGCGTCTAGAAATGTTCCATTGAATTGAGCGCTTTCGAGTTTCGTGGATGCCAGTTTTGCCGAGCCGAGATACGCGCCGCGCAAATCGGCCTGGTTCATTTCTGCGTTATCCAGATCGGCGTCGCGTAGATCAGCCTTCTCGAAGCTCGCGCGCGACAGTTGAGCATTGGTTAGATGGGCGTCGTACATATTCGCGCCGTCGAGCCTAGCACCCACAAGAATTGCGCCAGCCAAAGAACTGTATGTAAGATCCGCGCCGGCCAAGTCTGCTCGATCAAGAACTGCTAAATCGAAATTCGCCTGCCGCAGATTCGCGCCGCGAAAATCCGTCTGTGAGAGGTATGCTCCCCGCAAGTCGGCATTCTGCATCCGCGCATTTGCGAAGAAAGCGCCGGACGCTTGCGCATAGCGGAGACTCGCATCCGGCAGCCGCGCTCCTTTCACCTGCTTCAAATCTTCGTCTTTTCCTGACCATCCTGCGGGGGCCGCCGAAACTCCGGCGCTCGTTATATCGGGAAATGGGTCATAGCGCGCCAGCCAGAAAATGTCGGCAGTCCAGCGGCGAAAATTGGTAGAGCTCAATCCTGGAGCGCGCCCGTTTCCGTGGGGGGCACCGAGAATCGCGCCCACCGACAGCATCAGCAAAACCAAACATGCCACAAGCGTCAACGCAGTGAGGCGTCCGCTCTGCCACGACTCCATGAATCGTTTTCCGTCATTCGCACGACGCGCCGGAACAAATATACTGCTCGCATTGCCGGGCAGAAACCCGCCCATTGCCGCCGCAAGCAGAATAAAAAATATCTGCAGCAAGCTGCCGCGCAAGTCCTGTTCGGTCAGATAGCGGGCCCACAACAAGACGAGTGTTGCCGGAATCATCCAATACGCCATCAGCTTCGAAATCATCCGCTGCAAAAAAAGAAGCGATGCACGTTCCGCATCCAATTCATCCAGGCGCGCAGGCGCCAGCGCGATGACTGACGCCGGAACATATTCCGCAATTCTTCGGCCGTCGGGAAACACGGAGGGCAGTTCGCCGAGGGCGTCCCACAATCGTTGCAGAAAGAAATGGAAACCGATGTAGGCGCCCGCGAGCAGCAGCGGCGCAATTAAGTAGAAAGCGAGCGTCGGCATTGCATTGCCCACGGCGGGGGAATTTCGCAGGAATTGTACGTCCTTCGTCCTGGCGACAATCAGCCACACAAAAGCACATATGATCGTCATCGCCGCCAAAAGGACTCGCAGAATTCTGGAGACAACCTTGATTTTTGCGAGTCCTTCGAAAGGGTAAATGGATTCCGGCAATTCGGCGCCGAAAAGGCTCGCGCCCGCGAGTTGCCGCGCCACCAGGCCCGTGGCATTCGCGAAATTCGCGCCCGCCAAACTCGCTCCGCGCAAATTTGTGCCGACGAGGTTCGCCCCGCTCAAGTCCGCCTCAATCAGGCACGCGCCACGTAAATCGGCAAGCAGCAGATCGGCGCCCTTTAGATTCGCGCGCAGCAGGTTTGCGCCGGGCAGCTCAGCACCCATCAAGTCGACGCCTTCGAAATTCGCGCCGATCAGATCGGCTTTGCGGCCGGCCTCGCCACGCGATTCCACCCATGCGCGATGGTCTTCGACGATCTCGTCCAATTCCGGATCGCCGAATTTCCGGCACCAATAGTTGAGCGCGGTTGCGGCTTTCGATTCTTCCTCGACCGCATCCGCTTGCTCGGCCTCTTCTGCCGAAGGCCTAAAATTGAAACTGAATTTCATCGACACCCCGCCCACTTCTGTGGTGCGCCCCGTAGAGTAATCACTCGGAGAAACGAGCCTCGCCAGGGGTCCATGCCCCCTCTAGCCTAAGCGCAACCGGCAACTTTGCGGCTTCATCCTAGCGCGGGTGTCCTCAACGAATCCCCTGTCCTCACGGTCAGGGTCCTAGCGGAGCTTAATGGAAGTGGGGCAAGCCGGTGAATAATGCGGCACAACTGCAGCAACTATTCTTCTAATCGGCGGGTGCTTCAGATGCGCATGGGCATTACGACGTAGCGGTAGCAGCACGATTCGTCAGCGAGCGGACGCAACTGCCCCGCCGACTGGTCATCTTTCAGTTCGACGGAGATCGGCCCGTCGGCTGCCGCCGAAAGGAAGTCAAGAAGGTACTGCGCGTTGAACCCGATGCTGATCGGCTCGCCCTTGAATTCCTTTTCAATAGCTTCTTTCGCTTCGCCGTATTCCGGGCTCGACGCTGAAATTTCGACGCCCTCTTTCGCGAGCATGAACTTCACTGCGTGCGAACGCTGGTCGGCGAGTTGCGAAACACGGCGCAGCGCGTCCTGCAGTTCCGCGCGCTCGAGCACCACGGTCTTGTTGACCTCGCGAGGCAGCACGGCTTCGTAATTCGGAAACGTCCCTGTCAACTTACGAGAAGTCAGCAACCGTCCCCCAAATTGAAAGAAGAGATGGCTTTCATCCTGCGCAAATTCCATCTCTGCGTCGTCGTCCACCTGGCTGCACAATCGCTGCACTTCCGTCATCGCCTTCTTTGGCACCAGGACACGAACGTCCCCGGACAGCCCCGTGAGTTTGTGGCTCATCTCCACCATGGCCAGCCGGTGCCCGTCAGTTGCCACCATCGTCAATGTGCTGGGATTCAACACGACGAGCGCTCCATTCAGCGTGTACCGCGATTCTTCCTGTGAAATCGCGAAGATTGTCTTTGAGATCAAGCTTGAAAAAATCTTCGCCGGCAGTTTGACGAGCGTGTGGGGAAACTCGGGCAGCGCCGGAAAATTCTCTTTTGACATGCCGACCATCTTGTATGACTTGCGGTCGCAGACAATCTGCACCCAGTGGTTGTCAAGCAGCTTAAAACGAATTTCTTCCTCCGGAAGCAGGCGCACCAGATCCAGCAGTTTCTTCGCGGGAATCGTGCCCGCACCCTCTTTCTTCACTTTGGCTTCACACGACGTGCGAATGCTCAACTCAAGATCCGTGGCCGTAATGAACAGACGATTGCCTTTCGCCTCGCAAAGAAGGTGCGACAGGATGGGGATTGTCGTCTTGCGTTCGATCACGCCCTGCGTCAAATCCAATTCATCGAGCAAGTCGCTTCTTTTTACACTAAATTCCATCGAGCATTTTCCTCATTGGCCGCGTTTTGCTGCGCTGTACTTTACTTCTTTTCTTTATTTGAATAAACAAGGGAAATACCGTAGTAGCCGCCGCACCTGTGAATTCTTCGGAAATCTCGCCATGCTGCCTTGCCTCCTCACCTTGCCGCCTCTTGATGCTTGTGGATATTCGCGCGCCGGCGAGGAAACCCGTTCCCAAAAAGCGAGCGACGATGAGTTAGCGCGAAATCCACACGTCGCAGGAACCACGTCTGCGGAAAAGCTGTTCAACTCTATCCGAACGAGTCGAGTAGCCTGTTGATCGTCTTGTTCAATTCTTTATCAACGTGACGCAAGTTCTCGATCTTGTGGATCGAATGCAGCACCGTCGTATGGTGCTTTCCGCCAAATTGGCGCCCAATCTCCGGCAGCGATGCCGACGTCAACTGCTTCACCATGTACATGGCCACCTGGCGCGGGAAAGCGATTGCCTTGGAATTACTGCGGACCTTTAAGTCCTGTCCGCGCAGGCCGAAATGCTCCCCCACGCGCCGCTGAATCTGCTCGATCGAGACTTTCTTTTCTTGCGTGTCGATTAAATTCTTCAACACCTGTTGTGCTGTTGCGACGCTAAGCTCCACTCCCGTAAGCGACGCATACGCCAGCAAGCGAATCAGCGCGCCCTCCAGCTCGCGGATATTCGATTTGATCGACCGCGCGATGAATTCCGCGACGTCTTCGCCGATTCTTACCTGTTCGCTCTCCGCTTTCCTCTGCAAAATCGCGATCTTGGTCTCGAGGTCGGGCTGCTGAATGTCGGCGATCAACCCCCATTCAAAGCGTGAGCGCAGCCGCTCTTCAATCGCGGAAATTTCTTTTGGCGGACAGTCCGACGAAATCACGATTTGCTTCTGCTGCTCGTAGAGGGCGTTGAACGTATGGAAGAATTCTTCGTGGGTCCGCTCTTTGCCCGCAATGAATTGGATGTCGTCAACGAGCAATACATCCATCGTGCGGAAGCGGTCGCGAAACGCGCTCATGCGGTCGAAGCGCACTGCGGCAATCACTTCGTTGGTAAACTTCTCGGCGCTCACATAAATCAGCCGTGCGGCTGGATTGCGTCGTTTGATCGCGTGCCCGATCGCGTGCATCAGGTGGGTCTTTCCCAGGCCCACGCCGCCGTACAGGAACAGCGGGTTATAGGATTTCGAAGGTTGCTCCGCCACCGCCTGCGCGGCTGCGTGCGCGAACTGATTGCTGCTTCCAACGACGAACGTTTCAAACGTATAGCGCGGGTTCAGTTGATGGTTGGCGGAATCGAAGTCGAGCTTGGCTTGAACCGGCGCCGCCGTCGTTCCGGTCTGACCCTCTGTTTCCGCGCAAATGAATTCCAGCCGCGTGTTAGGACTGCCTACTTCAGCGAGCACTGCCTGCAACAGGTCGCCGTAAGTCTGCGTTAGACGCTTGCGGAAAATCGCTGTGGGAACGCGAATCAGCAGGCGGTCCGGTTCCGATGCCTCTAGGCGCGTTGGACGAAACCACGTCGAGAAACTATGGGCGTTAACCCGCCGCTCCATGTGTTGGAGAATTTTATCCCAGGCGTTCACAGTAGTAATAAAACTCCGCCGATTTCCACACCAGTGGAAATGCTGTGGAAAACCCTACCCCCGTGAAAGGGGTTTTGTCGAGCTGTCCTATGATTCAATCTCGCAGCAGAATCTCCGCCCCACGCGGTGCTGTCGCGAGACTGCCGAGGAGTACGAGCTCTCTGCACTTGTTTAAGTGCGAGCGCGGATTCTGCCTAAACGGAAGCTAAGGAGCAAGAGAAAACTTCGTGAGGTTGGTGCGCGTCATTCACAGTTCATTCACAGCTTTTCCACAGCGTCAAGCCTCGTTGATTTCAGAGAGAAAATCCTTGACTTCGGGTGTTTCTCTGTTCATTCGCAATTCGCAAATTTTTCTGCACACGCATTGTGTGTGCGGGAAACCGAACACGCGAAGCACAACACAAACGGCGGGCGGTCTGACTTTTCTACTGTGCTGAAGACCCGGAATCATGCAGCAGCACAACGTCTGAATCGGTGCGAAAGCGGCGGACTCCCAGCGTCTTGCCATCGGTTGACCAGTGAAACTCAAGAATTTGTTGAGAGCTGAAATCCGTTATCTGGCGGCCCTTCGATCCATCCAGTGGATGGACCCACACATTATCCACTCCATTTTCTCGCACAACGTATGCCACCGCTTTTCCATCCGGAGTGAATTGCGGTCCCGGTGGTCCTGCAATGTTTGGGTTGGGCTCCAGAAGGCGCAGTGGGGATCTCGCGCCTGAACCTACGCTGACGATCGCGACCTTCTGCCCGCCTTTCCGCGTTTCTGGATTCGTCACCGACGCGAGGAACGCCACTAGCTTGCTATCGCCGGAGACCGCGGGTGCGCCCCCAGCATAGATGCCGTTTGGAATCGAGGACCCCTGAACAACTTCCGCATGGCCGCCGCCAATCGGCACGCTCATCAACTGATCCGCCGCAGCATCCAGGTAATACACTTGCTTCCCGTCGGGGGAGCAGACGGGTCCTGTGGCATTCTTTTCATTCGTCAATTGAACAAGGTTCGATCCGTCCGCGTCTGCGCGCCAGATGTTCCTCGTGGTCGAGTTCCCCGAGAAACCGGCAAAGACGATGTAGCGGCCGTTGGCGCAGTCCGAGCTCGACGCGGGCAGCAACGCAGGATCGCTAATGAGCATTTTTCTAGCGCTTCCATCAGCGCCGATTTTCACAATATCGTCACGCTCTTCGAGCAGCAGAGCGCCATCCGCCGTCCAGTTGAAACCGTTGATTGGCTGCTCTTGCGCAAGCGCCTGGCGCGGCGCGCTCTCGTGGCTCCCCGAGCTGGGAAGTAGATCGAGTTCTCGCGTGACCTTAGCTTGCACCGTAGCCAGGCTCTTGCCATCCGACGACAGCGTGAGTGTCCGATAGGCGTTCGTATCCCGGGTAAGGCTCTGAAACTTCCAATCAGGAACGGAGACGAATCCGATTTGCCCTCGACCGATCCCCCTTGCGATATACATCATCAACAATCCGCGACCGTCAGGCAGCCACGCCAACTCGAACACCCGCTTGTCATCGAACCGGGCAACGGAACGCGCTTTCCCGCTGGCCACATCGAGCGCATCGATCCCGCCCAAAGCGTTGCCGGGCTGAAGCAGACTTTCGACGATGCTTTTACCATCGGACGACCACGCCAAAAACTGCGGCGGGTTTTGGCCCGGTTCGATTTGAAGCACCTTTTCGTTGCCGCCGTCGATATTTGCCGTAAGGATCCGCCACTTGCCAACTTCCGGATCGTTGGCGCGCGTGTACGCCATGCGCTTGCCGTCCGGTGAAAATGTCACGCCACTATCAATGTCGCGGACGATCTCCTGCGGCATCCCGCCGAGCACAGGGGCGCGAAACAGATTGAATTCCGTGCTGACATTTGATTCTGCCTGACGGAAATAAACGTAATTCCCGTCTGGCGAAAATGCGAGACTCTCGTAAGATACTGCTGCGGGAGCGACGACTTGCGTATTACTCGACGTGGGTACGTTGCGCAACCACAGGCTTTGCTTTCCGTTGTCGCTTTGTGCGCTCAGGATGTATTTGCCGTCTGGCGAGATGGCGGCGCGCAGGACTGTGCCCGAGGGTGTCACCTGATTGATGCTAAAACTTTGAAACGGCGCAGGCCGCGCGCGGTTCAGGAATGCGTAAATCCCGTAACTTGCCGCCACGGCGAGAACCAGAACAATTACAACGATTACACTGAGGCTCAATTTATGCTCACGGGCCACGGCGGCCACCGCCGAAGATCCCGACGCATGCGTTCGCGCGGTGCCGCTTGCGTTGGCAGCCGCGGGAATCGACCCACTTGAAGGGGCGCCAAGTGTCCCCGTTGCGGAGATCCCTGTTGCGGCCATCGACGGGGATGACGACTCCATGCCGCTGGCAGCGCGCCGCCCGGAATCCGAATCGCGCTTCAGCCGCTGCACATCCGTGCGCAAATCCGATGCGTGCTGATAACGCAGCGCCGGGTCTTTTTCGAGCGCCTTGTTGATGATGCGCTCCATCTCCACCGGAATTTCAGGATTCAGACGCACCGGCGATACGGGTGCGCGATTCAGAATTCCATCGAAAATCTCCGCCGAAGTGCTCCCGGAAAATGCTTGTCGGCCGGTCGCCATTTCGTAGAGCACCACGCCGAACGAAAAAATGTCCGTGCGCGCATCAAGCTCGCGTCCGCGCGCCTGTTCGGGCGACATGTACGCCACCGTCCCGAGCGCCGTACCCGGACTTGTCAGATTTGTTTCCTCTTGCGTTCGCGTCATGCCCGCGGTCATGGAATTTGCTGACGCCCGCATCGCAACTTTTGCCAGTCCGAAATCGAGCACCTTCGCCTGCCCGCGGTCCGTCACGAAAATGTTCGCCGGCTTGATATCGCGATGAATAATCCCTTCCGAGTGCGCGGCGTCCAGAGCGTCCGCTACTTGAATGGCAATTTCGAGTATCGCATCCAGCGGCATCGGCCCATCGGCAATGCGATGCTTCAGCGTTTTGCCTTTCAGCAGCTCCATGGCGATGAAGGGCTGGCCTTCATATTCGTCAATCTCGTAAATCGTGCAAATGTTCGGATGGCTGAGGGCTGATGCAGATTGCGCTTCGCGCTCAAATCGCTCCAGCGCTATCCGATCTTTTGCGACATCCTGAGGAAGGAATTTCAATGCAACGAAGCGTCGCAGTTTTGTATCTTCAGCCTTGTACACCACGCCCATTCCGCCGCCGCCCAATTTTTCAGCGATTCGGTAATGTGAAATGGTGCGGCCGATAAGAATCTGCGAATCCGCCATACGCTCCTGTTTGGGGTCCGGTTGGTTCGCGGACCGCAGCGCATCTTAGGCTGCGCCTCAGGCTAAGTCAATTTATCCTGTGATATGCACGCCGGGAATGCGTCTTTTTAGGGTGTTTTTGCCGATCCGTCACTTGGAAACACGCAATGCAAAACTATCATCTAACCGGTTGTTTCTAAATGGGATACTGACCGTCCAAGAAGAAGAATTGCCTTGTCCAATGCCCAACTTTCCATTACAATTCTCGTGTTACAAAACACAAATTTTTGCAGTAGTTTTTTATCCCGGCAGACCTCCGTGCCGGCACTTAGTTCGGTCCAGAACTGGAAGTTACTTCTTCGCGTTCGCGCCAGAGCGCGTCTAAGAAAAATTCGCCAGCCCGCTTGAAAACGGCCCGCAAGGGGCCCTCAGTCTTCGCTACGCGCCACCGGATCCGCCGGAACGGCGCGGGATGAAGCGAAAAACCCTTCGAGCTTCATGTTGCGTTTTGCAGAAAACGCGCTGAGGCCAATGGGCAAGGCAATCGTCGAGCCAGTCCGCGCGACCGCCTTCCCGATTCGAAATCTAGGAGCACGCCAGAATGGGTGAAAAGGAAAATACGCCTGCCAAAGGCGCGGGTCACAAGTACGACGCCACTTCCATCAAAGTCCTTGGCGGCATCGAAGCCGTGCGCAAACGTCCAGCGATGTACATCGGCTCAACCGGTGAGCTGGGCTTGCATCATCTTGTTTGGGAAGTTTGCGACAACTCTGTCGACGAAGCGCTGGCGGGCTATTGCGACGAAATCAACGTAGTCGTCCATGACGACAATTCCGTCACCGTCACCGACAACGGCCGCGGCATTCCCGTCGACATGCATGCCACGGAGAAAAAGCCCGCCGCCGAAGTTGTCATGACCGTTCTTCACGCCGGGGGCAAATTCGATAGCGACACCTACAAGGTTTCCGGAGGCCTGCACGGCGTCGGCGTTTCCGTCGTCAACGCTCTTTCCGATTGGCTCGACTTGGAAATCTGGCGCGACGGCCAAGTGTGGGAACAAAGTTACGAAAAAGGCCAGCCAACATCGAAGCTGAAAGACACCGGCAAAACCAAAAAAACGGGAACCAAGATCACTTTTCATCCCGATCCTTCGATTTTCGCCGCCACCACGTATAGTTACGACACCCTGTCGCAGCGCCTGCGCGAGCTGGCTTTCCTGAACAAAGGCCTGAAAATCACCCTCGAAGACGAACGCACCGCCAAGAAATCCGAGTTTCGTTTCACTGGAGGCATCGCGGAGTTCGTCAAGCATTTGAACCGCGGCAAGCAAGTCCTCCACGATTCTCCGATTTACATGGAAGGCAAGCGCGACACGGTCGACATGGAAATCGCGCTGCAATATAACGACAGTTACGCCGAAAATGTTTTTTCTTTCGCCAACACCATCAACACGGTCGACGGCGGCTCGCATCTTTCCGGTTTTCGCTCGGCGCTCACGCGCACCATTAATTACGCCGCCAGTTCTTTCGGCATGCTTAAAGAGCAAAAAGACGAAATCTCCATCACGGGTGACGACGTTCGCGAGGGCCTCGTCGCTGTCGTTTCCGTGAAATTGCCGCAGCCTCAATTCGAAGGCCAGACCAAAGGCAAGCTCAATAGCGACATCAAGGGCCTCGTCGAACAGCTAATCAACGAAAAGCTCGGCGAATATTTCGACAAGCATTCGAGCATCGCGCGGAAAATCATCGGCAAATGCATCGACGCCGCGCGCGCCCGCGAAGCCGCTCGCAAAGCTCGCGAACTCACGCGCCGCAAGTCCGCGCTCGACTCCAGCGGCCTTCCCGGCAAGCTCGCTGACTGCCAGGAGCGCGACCCCGCACGCTGCGAGCTCTTCGTTGTCGAAGGCGAGTCTGCCGGCGGCTCCGCAAAACAGGGCCGCGACCGCAAATACCAGGCGATTCTCCCGCTCAAGGGCAAAATTTTGAACGTCGAGAAAGCGCGTTACGACAAAATGCTGGGCCACGAGGAAATTCGCGCCATCATCACCGCGCTCGGCACCGGAATTGGCAAGGACGATTTCGACGCCGCAAAATTGCGCTATCACAAAGTGATTCTCATGACCGACGCCGACGTCGACGGCAGCCACATCCGCACGCTGCTGCTCACTTTTTTCTTCCGCCACATGCGCGAGCTGATTGAAAAGGGGCACATTTACATTGCCCAGCCGCCGCTCTATCGCGTCAAGCGCGGCAAGATGGACCGCTACATCCGCGACGAACGCGATTTTGCGCGCGAACTGATGAAACGCGCCACCGAGGAGCATGTCGTCACCGCAAAAGGCGGCAAGCAACTCGAAGGCGGTGACCTCACTCAGTTCCTTCTCAACGTGCAGGAATATGAGCAAATGGCCGCGAAGCTGGCGCGCCGTTTGCGCGATCCGAAACTCGTCGAGCTACTGTCCGAGAGCGAGCTCGATAAAAAAACCGACTTCGCGGAGAAGAAAAAATTGCAGGAACTTATCAAGGAAATCGAAAAGGCCAAGCTGAAGCTCGAAGCCAAACTGGAATTTGATGAAGAGCACAGTTTGCATGAGATTGTCCTGCGCGACGGCTCGGCCGACAGAAAAATCAATTGGGCGCTCGCCGCCACGCCGGAGTACAAGCGCATCCGCACGCTGCGCCAAGCCATCTCTGAGCACGACAAGCCGCCTTTCGCGATCGCGCACAATGGCGACAAAGTATCGAAGGAAAGCGCGGTCGGCCTCCTGGCTTACGTCCTCGAAGATGCGAAAAAGGAATTCACCATCACGCGCTTCAAGGGCCTCGGCGAAATGAATCCCGACCAGCTCTGGGCTACCACGATGAATGCCGAGACGCGCACGCTTCTGAAAGTCCGTCTCGAGGATGCCGTCGCCGCCGAGGAAATTTTCGCCACGCTCATGGGCGAAAACGTCGAGGAGCGCCGAAAATTCATCCAGGACAACGCCCTCGAAGTCGTGAATCTCGATATTTAGAGGAGAAGCTAGACGAAGGATTGCCGCTGGGTTGATGGGCAGAGTTTTTGCGAATCCGGCGAGCATGGTTTAGAGGGTTTTGGCCCGGCGTGAGCCCACATTTTTTTATTTGTCATCCTGAGCGCAGCGAAGGATCTGCTTTTGATTTACCAACTTTCGTGGCAAACATTGCCGGGGCTCAAAGGGCTGAGCTGCTCGAATTTTCGAGCTGTCGCAACCCATGTGCCTGACATAGATCATGGCGTCGCCTTCGAATGCGCCAGCGAAGCCGAATGCGCCGATTTATTGCAGCGCCTCGAAGCTCATTTCGGCGCGCAGCATTTTTCGAACAACGCCGCCGCTTTCGAAACGGTGAAAGCCTATGTGCTCGAATTTTCGACGCGGACACGGAAGACCTAGCGTGCAAATCTTACAGACGTTCACACTTGCGCCCCGCGATATAATGGAGTCAATGAACATTTCGGCTGCGGCAGACGGACGCAATTGGCGATCATCAGCGCCGCGCCCGGCCGGCGCTTTTCAGGCCTCCCACAGCCGCTGTTTCGCACCATTTCTAATCCACTGTCCGGAATTAGACAGCGAACTAACTTGCACAAAACAAACAATCGACGCTATTTCTAATGGCTTTGCACATTTAGCGGCTCCTGCACAATAACTCCTCTCCCTGCACAAATAATTAAATAGCGATATTTAATTCCAGCCGATAATTATTGCCCTAAACTGCGCGGGTATTCCGCACCGTATTTTTTGGGGTCTTCTTTTCCGACTAGCACGATGTGCATATCAAACACGCACCTGTCCACTCTCTTAAGATAACGAAGGATTTCCCGCAAAAAACCCACCGCAAAAAACAAAAGAACGACCTGAAGGTATACGGCCACGGCCAGATAAACCGATCTTGCCCTCCGAAATAGCAGCTACCTTTCGTGCCTAAAATGAAGGAACGCGCAATCGGATAACGAACAAAAGGGCTAGGCGGAGTCCTTTTAGGGATTGAAGGGGAGTCGTGTGCGCGAATACAAGGCTCCCCCTCAACACGGATCACGGCAATGCCGCGACCATTTAGCGGAAGAGTGGTGCCTAGGTGGGCTAAGGGTCTCAAAAACCCCCAACGGTGTATACGCACCGTGGGTTCGATTCCCCGCTCTTCCGCCAAACTTTTTAGAAAGGAATTATGACGTTTTTCGTTTGTTTTTTCGAGGCTTATTCCAATACGGCGATTTGCATTTGGGGCAAACACGCGGTTCATCAATGGTGGTGTGCCGAGGCACCCACTCGTGAGCGCACCGACCGCATTTGTACCCCTTTTGTTTGATCGTGACCAATCCCATGCTGGTAATATACCAGATACGGATATACTGTCAAGGGAAAATATTTCAAAATAACGCTTGACATATATGTACCTCGCTAGTAATATATTTTGTAGGGAAGCGAGGGCATCATGGACTTGAGAGAACAACGTGGAATGGAAC
>DATNDO010000087.1:0-4899 GCA_035606955.1 Candidatus Angelobacter sp. | reverse complement strand
ATTCGTAATCGTTTGCTGGGCGTCACAGCTCACATCAACATCAAGCCCAACGGAACCCAGGGGATTCGGGATTATCGCCAACTAATGACGCGCTTGGGTCCGACGCTAGGTGTGGAATTTATTACTCCCGCCGTATACAACCAGGTGCTCTTGTCGGCGGGCAATCAAACAGCAGGCGTAGTCCTGAAGGGAATTGATCTTCAACTCGAAGAACGATGGGACTCGGCGCTCGACCACCTGGTGACTGGCAATGGCAACTTCATGCCCGATTCCAGCGGCATTCCCGCGATTCTAGTCGGCAATATCCTTGCGGATAATTTGAAGATCAAAGCGGGAGATTACGTCACGGTTCTGAGTCCGCAGGGTAGTCTGACACCTTTCGGCATGCAGCCGCGCACGCGGCGATTTCGCGTTACGGGAGTTTACAATTCCGGCTTTTACGATTACGACGCCAACTGGGCTTTCGTCACTCTCCATGATGCCCAGGAACTCGCTGGAATCGGTGACGTCGTCAGTCTTCTCGAGATTCGTGTGAGCAACCTCGACGATGCCGGAAAAATTGCGGCGGTTCTCGCGCGCGAGGCAGGGCCTGGCTATCACACCAGCACATGGATGGAAGAGAATCAGGCACTCTTCCGCGCGATGAGCCTCGAGAAACTGGTTACCGCTATTTTCATTGGCTTGATTACCTTTGTGGCGGGGCTCAATGTTCTGGTCGTGCTGGCGATGACGGTCACGGATAAGGCGCATGATATAGCCGTCCTGATGGCCTTGGGAGCGCGACGCATTCAGGTGCGCAACATATTCGTGTTGCAAGGGCTGCTTGTTGGCATCGCCGGTACAGCAATTGGCCTCGCCGTGGGCTATTCGTTGTCCTGGATTGCTAATCGCTGGGAATTGGTTCCGCTTAACCCCGAAATCTATTCGATTCCCTACGTCCCATTTCATTCGAGCGGCTGGGATGCGATTTGGATCACGGCTGCCGCGCTGACGATTTGCATCGCAGCAACAATCTACCCCGCTCGCGCCGCCGCAGGTACGCTCCCCGTTGAAATTTTGCGCGCGGAGTGAATTGCGAGCGGCGCTTTCCCAGAACTGAAGTCCCATGACTTGGCACGGTTTATGCCCGCGCAATGCATGCGTGTGTAAACACGGGCACCGAAAGACAACGTGCTACAATGGAGTTGTGGATCAGTCGATTTCGCCGGGATCGTTTCGATGGATGGGAACTTTTGCACTCATAATGTGCAAGAACTTGGAGTTGCGAAGAGGAGCAGGAAGCGACCTTTTGATAAGCCGCAGAATCCAAAGAGATAAGTAACTGGGAGGTTCGGCACGGGAAGTGACAAGGAATTAGTGGAGTTTATGAGCACCCTCACGACGAGTGCACGGCGAAATTGATGACAATGACGAGCCCAAGCCCGGCATCGACCCTGACATCGGCTGGACCAGCAATGGCGCCGAGCCAGCGAGCGTCTGCATCTGGGCAGAACGAACCCACAGAACTCCTGCGCGTCGACGGCTTGAGGAAACTGTTTCACTCCGGTGCCGCTGAGATTATCGCTCTTTCAGGCGTGAGCTTCGCGGTTGCGTCTGGCGAGATGGTGGCTCTCGTCGGCCCTTCGGGCTCGGGCAAGAGCACTTTACTGCATCTCCTGGCCGCGCTGGACATGCCAACAAGCGGTACAGTATACTTCGGCGGAAATTCGCTGGCAGGGTTTGCGGAACGCGACTTGGAAGACTTCCGCAGACGCGCCGTGGGTTTCATCTGGCAGAGACATCAGCTGCTGGCTGACTTCACTGCCCTGGAAAATGTGGCGATGCCGCTGTTGATTCGGGGGAACGCAGCGAGCGCAACGCTCAATGTGGCGCGCGAATGGCTGAATGAAGTTGGCCTCTCGGATCGCACACAGCATCGTGCGGGCGAACTCTCAGGCGGAGAACAGCAGCGAGTCGCAATTGCCCGGGCCCTGGCAACCCGGCCAAAGTTGTTGCTGGCCGATGAGCCCACGGGCGATCTGGACGAGGAAAATACGGAGTCGATCTTCGAACTCATGCAGCGCTTACACCGGTCTCATCATCTGACTTCGATTCTTGCAACCCATAATCTTTCCCTGGCGCAGCGCGCGGATCGCGTGCTCCGTTTGGAGCACGGCTTGTTGGTATCGGATGGTGGAGCTATTGCGCGTCGCGCCAACGGGCGTGGCGCGTCGGGAAATTCTTCTATCCTGGAAGGGCTCGGGTGACCTGTGTTTGAACGCTATACAGAGAAGGCTCGACGCGTGATTTTTTTCGCGCGATATGAAGCTAGCCAGTACGGCAGCCCCTATATCGAGACCGAACATTTGCTTCTGGGTCTTCTACGAGAGGACAAGGCGCTCGCCAATCGCTTCCTGCGAGCGCATGGTACGATCGAATCCATCCGCAAAGAAATCGAATCACGCATCACCGTGCGTGAGCGGATTTCCACTTCCGTCGAGGTGCCGCTCAGCCAGGAATGCCGTCGCATTCTGAACTACGCGGCCGAAGAAGCCGAGCGTTTGAATCACAAGCACGTGGGAACTGAACATTTGCTGTTGGGGATTTTGCGTGAAGAGAAGTCGTTCGGCGCAGAGATTTTGCAAGAGCGGGGATTGCGTCTTTCAGGCGTGCGCGAGGAGCTTGCGCGCAGCGCGGGTGAAAAAGTGCCTGTAAATCGACCGAAAGAAACTTCGTTGCTCGCAGAATTCAGCCGGGACCTCACTCAGGCCGCCATGGACGGCACGCTCGATCCGCTGGTTGGACGCGATCGCGAGCTTGAGAGGGCCATCCAAATCCTTTGCCGCCGCACGAAGAACAACCCTGTGCTAATCGGAGAACCCGGCGTCGGCAAAACGGCCATCGTTGAAGGATTGGCGCAGCGCATTGCCGACGGCGACGTCCCGCCTTTTCTCGCCGACAAACGCATTCTTTCTCTGGACCTTTCCTTGATTGTCGCGGGCACGAAATATCGCGGCCAGTTCGAAGAACGCCTAAAAACCATCATGAAGGAGTTGATGGAGAGCCAAAACGCCATCGTTTTCATCGATGAACTTCACACGCTCGTTGGCGCGGGTTCCGCCGAAGGTTCTCTCGATGCCGCCAACATTCTGAAGCCCGCGTTAAGCCGTGGTGAGATTCAGTGCATTGGCGCGACGACGCCGGGCGAATATCGCAAGTCCGTTGAAAAAGATCGCTCGCTTGAGCGCCGCTTCCAGTCTGTCAAGGTTTCCGCTCCCAACGAGGAAGAGGCAATTCGCGTTTTGCAGGGCGTTCGGGATCGTTACGAGAAATTCCACGCCGTTTCCTATACCGACGAGGCTATCCAATATGCCGTCTATCTTTCAAATCGTTACATCCCCGACCGCTTCCTTCCGGACAAGGCCATCGATTTGATCGACGAGTCGGGTGCACGTGTGAAGTTGCGTCAAGCCATGCTTCCTGAAGAAGTCTCCGAAGCGCAAAAGCGCGTGAAGTTCATCACCCACCGAATGGAAACCGCCATTGCCAACCATGAATTCGAAAAGGCACGTTTCTATTCCGAGGAGGAGCGCAAAGAAAAAGAGAATCTGCGTGCCCTTCGCGAGAAATTGAAAATCGACGATTCATCCACGGGCACCGTCACGCGCGACGATATCGAGGAAGTAGTGGCGCGTTGGACTGGCGTAGCCGTAAACGCCATCAAAGAAGATGAACAGCAGAAGTTGCTGCGCATCGAGGACGAGTTGCACAAGCGCGTCATCAGCCAGGATAAGGCCATCACGGCTCTCGCACGCGCCATCCGCCGCAGTCGCGCCGGACTCAAAGCTCCCGGCCGGCCGGTGGGCTGTTTCCTTTTCCTGGGCCCCACGGGGGTAGGAAAGACGGAGGTCGCGCGCCGCTTGGCGGAATTCCTTTTTGGCACCGAAAAATCGCTGGTGCGCTTTGATATGTCCGAGTACATGGAAAAGCATTCGGTCTCGAAGCTTATCGGCGCGCCTCCAGGTTATGTCGGCTACGAAGAGGGCGGACAACTGACGGAACGTGTTCGCCGCACTCCGTATTCCATTATCCTGCTCGATGAAATCGAGAAGGCGCACCCGGACGTTTACAATATTTTGCTGCAGGTATTCGAGGACGGGCAGCTGACGGACGGCCTCGGTAACACGGTGGATTTCCGCAATACGATCATCATCATGACTTCGAATATCGGCGCGCGCGCTCTCCAGAAACAGGCTACTTTGGGTTTCCAGTCCGGCTTGGGAGACACACACGCGAAGAGCTTGGATGATATTGTGATGGCCGAGGTCAAGCGGGTGTTCAATCCGGAATTTTTGAACCGGCTGGATGAAGTGATTTTGTTCAACGCGCTCACGGACGATGATCTGTCGCGTATTATTGACCTGCTGGTGAGTCAGATTAACGACACGCTGGTCCATCGCCAGGTGCAAATTCAAATGACGCCCGAAGCGCGCCAGTGGATTCTGGAAAAGACCTGCACCGATCGCAACTATGGCGCACGTCCGCTCCGCCGCGCTCTTCAGAAGTACGTCGAGGATCCGCTTTCGGAGGCGTTAATCCAGGGCGGGCTTCAACGACCAGCCATCATTGAGATTTATCTCACCACTGATGGCCTGGGTTTCCGTCCGGTGGTAGAAGCAACCCCAGTGGCCCACTAAGGAATCCTACACGCGCGTGCCAGCCGTGGGGACGGCCTGGCAGGGGGAGTACAAAACATTGGAAGGCGGAGCGCGGCTTTGATTTACGTTGGAGCCGCACAGAGGAAATATTGTCTGCACGCCAGCGCTCTCTTGGTGGCGTGCGGATGCTTGCTCGCGTTTTTGTCCCCTTCTGTTCGCGCGCAGCAGCTTCCCGCAACGCAACAGCCGGCTAATTCAACTG
>DATNDO010000056.1:0-7134 GCA_035606955.1 Candidatus Angelobacter sp. | reverse complement strand
AATCTGTTGCCAACTGGGATGGTAATCGCATCCAATAACAATCATCGAAGGCTCCTTCCTACCGAGTGCTTCGGTCCTCCAACCCAAAGCATACTCGGCTACCGAACGGAGCCTTCGTTCTTATCCAATCAATCCTGAGCGCCTTCTGAGAAGGGTGGGGCTTTTCTTCAATAGCACTCGCGTCAGTGGCGTCAGGGCACGGTTTCAACCGTGCCGCAAACTCGCCTTACCTCCATTCCTTTTCCTCCTTGCGCGCTTTTTGCGCAAACCGCCGTCGCACTTTCTGTGTTGTGCCTCTATTTTCCACAGTCGCCACCTGTTGCCTTCTCCGCAACATCGTTTCATCCTTTTCTCAAGGGCAACCGAAGCACGTGGTCCGCAGGCCTTGCGCTAAGGCTCCCTAAAAACTAAATCTAAGGAGATTCACCATGGCAACTAGAATCGCCACGCGGCCGTCGGCGCGGACTGCCCGCAGTAAACGCTCCTGCGCATCGCAACATGCATCATCTTCGCCTCGTCTCTCGCATCACCAACGCAAATGCATCATCTGTCGCCATCCCGAGCGCGAAACCATCGAAGAAATGTTCGTCCACTGGCACAGCGCTTCCCGCATCCATCGCCGCTTCATGCTTCCTGACCGCTCCACCATCTACGATCACGCCCACGCCACTGGCCTCTTCGCCAAACGCCGCCGCAATATGCGTTACGCCCTCGAACACATGATCGAGCGCGCCGATGAATGCGATATTTCCTCGCACGGAATCGTCGCCGCCATCAAGGCCTACGCCTCGCTCACCACTTCCGGCGAATGGGTCGAGCCCGCCCGCCGCGTCATTTACACTTCCGTTTCATCTCCCGCGCCTCAGCGCGAATCCGCAAATCATTCTCTCCGTCCGCTCGCGAGTAAAAGCGCCGCTTACGTTTATCCTCAACCCCAAAGTCGTCCATCTGACTATCCATCCAACTACGATCCATCCGACGGCTGGTGGGCCTACAGCGACGCACAGGCCCGCAAGGCCTCCGCTCTCGCATCTTCATCTTCTCCGAGCAACGGAAAGCCGGCGAATCATGAACCGCCAGCTCAAAATGCAAACCCCGCACCTCCAGCGAACACATCCGCGCCCGTCACCGCCCGCGCTCCACAAACCACAACGCACAGCTCCTCGACGCCGGCGCACTCCACCACAACCACTACTCCCGGCGAGCCGCAACAAACCAAAACCGCGCCGCAATCCGCAAATTCTAATCGGTACACCTCGGGATTAAATCTCCCGCCAACTCACACAAAACAAACACCCGCGCCGCATTCTAATCGGTACAAATAACATGTTTCACGCTCCGCATATTTGCGAGCCAATCGAATGCTGGGTCAGTTTGAATTTTCTTGACCCATTGCCGCTAATCAGCGCAGGAGGCGCCCACAAACCGAATGCGCTAATATAGAAAAGCATTCTTGAAGCGACCTAAAAGGAAAATATAAAGACGATGAACCACAATAACGTCTACATCATCAGCGCCGTGCGCACGCCGATCGGAAAATTCGGTGGAGGCCTTGCGGATTTTACTGCCCCGGATTTGGGAGTCATCGCGGTCCGTGCCGCACTTCAGCGCGCATTTCAAGGCGAGCCGCCACCCGAACGTCAGCCGGGCGTCGGCGGAAAAATAGAAGACAGCATCCAGCAAGCCGCCACCGACAACACCATGGGAAGTCATCTCGTAAACAGCCCTAGTCAGGGCACGGCTTCAGCCGTGCCGAAAAGATCCGGAAATCCAGGGGTTTTAACCCCTGAGGTCGGCACGACATCTCGCGACTCAGCGCCCCGCGAATTTCCCTATCACGTCGACGAATTGATTTTCGGCAACGCGCGCCCCGCTGGCGTCGGCCCCAATCCCGCGCGGCAGATCGCCTGGCGCGCCGGACTCGGCGACGACGTGCCTGCCTTCACCGTCAACATGGCCTGCGCCTCCGGACTGCGTTCCATCATGCTCGGTTGGCAGGAAATTTTGCTGGGCAACGCCGAAATCGTGGTCGCCGGCGGCGCCGAATCCATGTCGCGCGTCCCCTATCTCGTTGAAGCGCGTTGGGGCGTGAAAATGGGCAACCAGCCGCTCGTCGACGCCATGTATCGCGACGGCTTTCTGTGCCCCATTTCGCAAATGATCATGGGCGAAACCGCCGAGCTGCTCGCGGAACAATACAAAATTTCCCGCGAGGAACAGGACGCCTTCGCGCTCGAAAGCCATCATCGCGCCGCCCGCGCGCAACGCGAATGCCGCTTCAGCCGCGAAATCATTCCCGTCGAACGCACGGACAAAAAGGGCAACGTCGTGCGCGTCGAAAAAGATGAGCACGTGCGTCCTGAGATCACTCTCGAACAAATGGCCAAACTGCCGCCCGTCTTCAGCAAAACAGGAACCATCACCGCGGGCAACGCCAGCGGAATCACGGACGGCGCTTCGTGCGTCGTGCTCGCAAGCGAAAAAAAAGTCCGCGAACTCAACCTCAAGCCCATTGCTCAAATCGTTGACGCCGCGGTCGCAGCTGTTGACCCGCGCGTGATGGGCATCGGTCCGGTGCCTGCTGTGCGAAAACTTCTGGCGCGCACCGGAACCAATCTCCAGGACTACGCAGCCATTGAATTGAACGAAGCATTCGCCGCGCAAGTTCTCGCCTGCGACCGCGATTTGCATTTTCCTCGCGAACGCCTCAATCTCAATGGCGGCGCGATCGCCCTCGGACATCCCATCGCATGCACCGGCGCGCGCATCGTCACCACGCTGGTTCATGAACTGCGCCGCGACGAAAATTCCGCAAAAAACAAAAAAGGCCTCGCCACCCTCTGCGTTTCGGGCGGCATGGGCGTCGCCGTTGAAATCGAAACCGTCTAGAGCCGTCTCAATGAATGGTTCCTGTCAGGGCACGGCTTCAGCCGTGCCGAAAACGGCATGAAAGTCAGGGGTTTTAACCCCTGAGGCTGGCTGCGCCATTTAGGAAAGATAAAGTTTAAGCCGCGTCTCGATTGTTGCGCCGTCCCCGTTTCACATTCCGCGTCTCGTCAGGGGTTTGCGCGTTCAGCACCGCCGCTGAAAGCCTTCCGCACCTCGCCGCAATTTCAGAGTACGATTATTTCTTGCGCATTCGCCGCACTCGGAGGATTCCATGCAAACATCTTCGCCCAAAACTTCTCGCGTTGCCGTCGCCGGAAACGTCGGTGCTGCGCCTCCCAAGCCCGAGGAATTCAAATACATTCGCTTCCGCATCGAAGGCGAAGTCGCGCGCCTCACGCTCGAGCGTCCCGAGCACAACATGCTCAACGAGCGCATGCTCTCGGAACTTGCCGTCGGCATCGATTCGCTCGAAGGACGCGGCGACGTAAAATTAATCGTCCTCGATTCCGCAGGACAATCGTTCTGCGGCGGCATCGAGCTCGGCGAATACACGCCGCGCCGCGCGTTTCAGGTCCTCGACGCATTTCAGCGCGCATTCACCGCCATGCTCGATACTTCAAAGCCATTCCTCGTTGTCGTGAACGGTCCTGCGTTTGGCGGCGGCGCGGAACTTGCCGCGCTCGGCGATTTGGTAGTGGCGACTCCGCGCGCGAAATTCGCACAGCCGGAAATAAAGCTCGGCGTGTTTCCTCCGCTCGGCGCGGCGATTCTCCCGTTCATTGTCGGTCCGAAACGCGCCCTCGAATTGGTTCTCACCGGTGAAGTGATCAGCGCCGAACGCGCGCTCAGCCTGGGCCTCGTGAATCGCGTGGTGCCGGAAGCCAAACTCGAAGCCACCGTAAAAGAAATGTCCGAGCAAGTCACCGCGCATTCCGGCGCGGTGCTCACCATGGCGAAGAAAGCAATTCTCGGCTCGATGGGACTTTCGCTGCGCGACGGCGTGCGCCAATCGATGGCGGTGTTTCTCAACGAACTTTCCGGCCTTGAGGATTCCAGCGAAGGCTTGCGCGCCATCGCGGAAAAACGTTCGCCGCAATGGAAGAATCGCTGACGCCTGCGCCGCGCTCGTTTGGGTTTGCGTGCGCGATTGACTCGATTGGCCGTCGGGCATAGACTCAGTTCGGAAAATTTAGCCGGCTCGCGGGAAAACCCTTCGAATCGCTCAATGGGCGATTTTCAGGGTAAAGAGAAGGCCGTGAAAATCGGCCACGGTCCCGCCACTGTAATCGGCCGGCGCTGCTGACACGCAATCCCCACTGGCGCGTTTTGCTTTTCGCAAGCCCGCCGGGAAGGGCCGCTCGAAAAAAGCGGAACAGCGCCTGATTTTTCCGGAGAAGCGCCGCGCATCTTGCGGCGAAAAATCCGGAGGCCGAAAGTCAGGAAACCTGCGCGAGCCGATTTGTGCTGGGCATTCTTCGCGAGAAAGAGTGCGGCGAAGCGCCCCATTTTTCTCGTGGGGCTTTTTTATTGCGCAAATAAATTTCGGCGCGGGAAATTTCGCGGCCAATTCTCCAACCGATTTGCGGCGAATGAACGCTCGAATGAACGGTCGAATGAGAATGACCGTGCGCGAAGCAAATTAGACAAGCGATGCGACGAAATCGAATCGGCGGAGCGTGCGGCGTGATAGCGTTACTTTGCGGCGCGTGGATTTGCGCGGCACAAAATGAAACGGTTGCGCTGGCCGCAACGAAACAGCAAACGCAGCGGGAAGCGAAACCGGAATCGAAAGTGAATGCAAAACAAATAACGCGCGAAGTGATCGACGAAGCGGGCCGTCGCGTCGCCGTGCCCGTCGAGGTTCATCGCATCGTTGCGCTCGCGCCGAATCTCACCGAGATTGTCTACGCGCTCGGCGCGCAGGATCGTCTGGTTGCCGTCAGCAACTACAGCGATTCTCCGCCCGAAGCGAAATCGAAGCCGCGCATCGGCATGCCCATGAATCCGAATCTCGAAGCAATCGTCGCCGCGCATCCCGACATTGTTTTGATCACGACGGAAGGAAACCGGCGCGAAACTGCCGATGAACTCGCGCGTCTGGGCATCGCTGTGTATGCGACGAATCCGTATTCGGTCGAGAGCATGCTCGAATCCATCGAACACATCGGCGGCGTGATTGGCGCGACGGCGCAAGCAGAATCCGTAGTCGCGAATCTTCGGCAACGGCTGAATGCGCTGCAATCAAAACTCGCGAGCGTACCGGTCGCGCGAGTCTTCTTCGTTGTGGGAGAAAGTCCGCTGATTTCGCTCGGCGAGCACACTTTTATCGCGGATGCGTTGCGCTACGCGGGCGCGCAATCTGTGGTGCATGCGAAACAGGATTGGCCGCAGATCGGTCTGGAAGAAGTTGTGCACTTGAATCCGGATTATCTTGTATTCGCGAGCAGCGGTTTTGGCGGCGAGGATTCCACGGCGAAACAGCTCGCGGAGCTGCGGAGCGAAGCAGGCTGGCGCGAACTTGCAGCGGTGCGCGAAGGCCGCGTGGTGGTGGTCAGCGACGAAATTGATTTGCCCGCGCCGGGATTGATCAATGCGATTGAAAAACTCGCGCGTCAACTTCATCCCAATGTTTTTGAAGACGCGGCGCAGCACGCGAGTCTGCGCCAACTGTCAGTGTTTGTTCCCGCGCGCTTGTATTTGCAAAGTGCCGTTTCGCAAGATTCACGCAGGGAGGCGTTCGCATGCGCCCGCTGACGCCCCGGCGAATCGCGGCAATTTGCGCGCTGCTTGCGGGCGTACTTTTCGTCGTGGTGGTTTTCTCGCTGAAGGTGGGCGCGTATCCGATTTCAGTGAGCGACGTGGCCATGACGCTGGTGCGCGGCGCGCTTGGGCACTGGAACAGCATTCCGAGTTCGGACCGGCTGATTGTGTTTGGTTTGCGTTTGCCGCGCATCGCGCTGGGAATTCTGGTTGGTGCCGCGCTCTCCGTTTCCGGAGCCTCGTTTCAAGCGCTTTTGCGAAATCCGCTTGCCGACCCGTACGTGTTGGGAGTTTCGAGCGGCGCGGCGTTGGGCGCGATATTGGCGCTCGTGTGGCTCCCGCAATTCCCGTGGGCGATGCAGGGCCTGGCATTTCTCGGAGCTCTCGCGACGATTGCGGCGGTTTATTTTCTGGGGCGCCGTAAAGGACAACTCGACAGCACCACGCTGCTTCTCGCCGGAATTATCACCGCTTCGTTTCTCTCCGCCATCATTATGTTCTTGATGACCACGGTGAGCGGGCGCGATCTGCGCGGCATGGCTTTCTGGCTGATGGGCGACCTGGAAACGACGCCGGCGATCAGTCTGGGATTTCTATTCTTCATTTTGCTGATTGGAATCGGCGCGATTTACACCACGTCTTCGGATTTGAATTTGATTTTGACGGGCGAGCAGGAGGCGCATCATCTGGGCGTAAACGTTCCGCGCGTGAAACTGGTGGTGTACGTCAGCGCTTCGTTGCTTACGGGCCTGGCCGTTTCCGTCAGCGGCGCAATCGGATACGTCGGCTTGCTGATTCCGCATGTGATGCGCATGCTTTTCGGCTCCGACTATCGCGTGTTGATTCCCGCGTCGGCGATCGGCGGGGCGATTGCGGTCGCGCTCGCCGACACGCTGGCGCGCACCGTCGTTGCGCCCACCGAGCTTCCCGTCGGCGCAGTGACGGCGGCGATTGGCGCTCCTGTGTTTATTTATTTGTTGCGGCGGAGATTCGCATGAGCGCGCAGGGAATGCCGGCTCCGATTGCCGCGCGCGATACGGCGGCGGGCTGGATGCAGAATGCCGTGCGCCTGGTGGTGGAGCAGGCGAGCTACGCGTATTCAGCTTCGGACCGCGACGCACCGGATTTCACACTGGGGCCGGTGACGTTCAGCGCGCGGCAGCGCGAGCTTGTCGGGATCCTCGGGCCGAACGCCAGCGGCAAATCCACGCTGCTGCGTTTGCTTTCCGGAGAATTCAAACCGTTGTCCGGCCGCGTGGAACTGGATGGGAAGCCGCCGAGCCAACTGCCGTTGCGCGAGCGCGCGCAACGGATCGCGATGGTGCATCAAGAAAGCACGCTGATGTTTCCGCTGCGCGTGTGGGAATACGTTTTGCAGGGGCGCTATCCCTACGGACGGCGATTGCGATTCGAAAACGACGGGGATTGCCTGATGGCGGAAAATGCGCTGGCGCAAGTGGGCGCGAAAGCGCTGCTCGACCGGCG
>DATNDO010000054.1:0-5092 GCA_035606955.1 Candidatus Angelobacter sp. | reverse complement strand
GCGGCAACCACTTGCGCGGGATTCCCCTTCACCGGCGGCAGGTCGTACTCTTTGGTCAGATTTTCCAGGCGAACCATAGTCGCTCAGGTGCGAATGCGCCGGATTCTGTACGCGATTAGCACAACTGTCAATACGCAAGGCGGCTGGCGCAAGTTCCCCAAGTGACGCGAAAGTGTAGTGGTCAGTCTGAATTTTCTTGATCGTGACACAAAGGGCCACAATTCAAACTGACCGATGACCCGCGAAAGTCTTCGCTTGAAGGAAATGCGCTGAGAGAATATGCTGCGCGCGAAACCGTAATTTTGCCGCGAGGAATGAAATGAAAAATATAACGCGAAGAAACTTTTGCGTGGGAGCGCTGGCGGGAGGAGTAGCCGCGAGCGCCGGCAAAGTATTTGGCGCGACTTTGCCCGCAAGCGCCGACGAAATCGCCCAGCTGCAAGAATTAGCAAAGCGCCAACCGGGTCCGACAACCGGCAAGCGCCCAACGATTATTTCCGCGCATAACGGCCTGCATCATCTCGACGCTGGAATGGACGTGCTGCGCTCCACGGGCGACACCTTGGACGCCGTGCTCGCCGTCGTCACGCCTGTCGAAGACGATCCAAACGACAACTCCGTCGGCTACGGCGGATTGCCAAATGAAGACGGCGTGGTGCAGCTCGACGCATGCGTGATGCACGGGCCGACGCGGCGCTGCGGTGCCGTCGGCGCTATCGAAAAGATCAAGAATCCCGCAAGAGTCGCGCGCGTGCTGATGGAGCGCACGAATCACACCTTCATCGTCGGCCAAGGCGCCACGCAGTTCGCCATCGATCAGGGATTCAAGCCGATGAATTTGCTCACCGACAAATCGCGCATCGCGTGGCTCGCATGGAAGGCGTCGAGTTCGAAAGACTGGCGTCCGGGTCTCGACGCGCCAGACTTTAACAAGCAGCTCGCGGAACTGCTCGACACGCCGGAACGCCAAACTTGGGCGCCGTGGATTAGGCAAGTGGTGGCGCATCCCCCCACGGGAACAATCAACTGCCTCGCCGTGAATGAGAAAGGCGAAATGTCCGGCACGACCACGACTTCCGGTCTCTCGTGGAAACTTTCAGGACGCGTTGGCGACTCCTGCATCATTGGCGCGGGACTCTTTCTCGATCAGGATGTTGGCGGCGCGGGCTCGACCGGGCGCGGCGAGGAGAACATCAAAATCGCCGGCGGCCACACGGTCGTCGAAATGCTGCGCAAGGGAATGTCGCCGACCGATGCGTGCCTGGAGGCGCTCCATCGCGTCGTGCACAACTACGATTTCGACAAGTCGCGCCTGAAAATGTTCGATCTCCAGTTTTACGCGCTGAATAAAGACGGCGTGTACGGCGCGGCCTCGCTGTGGTCTTCCAATGGCGATGGTCAGCCGATTAGCTACGCCGTGCATGACGGTACCGAAGCGAAATCCGTTCCTTGCACGCCGCTGTTCCAAGGCGTCGGCGGCGATTATTAAGAACACCGAACGAGTCGAAGCGCGGAATTTGTGCTTGGTGGCTCATTAACATGGATCGGGCCAACATCGTAATCATCGGAGGCGGCGTGGTGGGATGCGCCATCGCGCGCGCCGCTTCCGCGAAGTGGACAGACATTTTTCTTCTCGAGCAAATGCCGAAGTTGGGCATGGGCGCGAGTTCCCGCAACAGCGGCGTGATTCATTCCGGACTGTATTACACGTCCGGCTCGCTTAAGGCATCGCTGTGTGTTCGCGGCAATAAACTCACGTACGAATTTTGCGCCGCCCATGGCGTCCCGCACCGCAATACGGGCAAGCTCGTGGTCGCCACCTCGCGCGAACAAGAACCAAAACTCGCTGAGCTGATCGAGCGCGGCCGCGCGAACGGCGTCGAAGGACTGCGCCTGATCGATGCCGCCGCGATTCGCGCGCGCGAGCCGCACATTGCGGGAACCGCGGCGATCGAAGTGTCGTCCACGGGAATTGTGGCCAGCGAGGATCTGGTCAAGGCTTACGCGCGAATTGCCGTCGAGCAGGGCGCGGACGTCGTTACTCACGCGAGGGTCGAAAAAATCGACGTGAAAGCTGAGCGGGTTCGCGTCACAAGTTCGGCGGGCGAAATCGAAGCGCGCTGCCTGGTGAACAGCGCCGGATTGTTTGCCGATGAAGTCGCCGCACTGATGGGGTCTGAAATGGCGAAGCATCGCATCTATCCCGTGCGCGGCGAATATTGCGAAATTGTGCGCGCTCGCAGCGATCTGGTGCGCGGCCTGGTGTACCCGCTGCCGCATCCCGAAGGCTTGAGCCTCGGCGTGCATCTAACCAAGACGCTGTGGGGCAGCGTGCTCGTCGGGCCGACGGCGCATTACATCGCGGACAAAAATGATTACGAGGGTAACCGCCCGCCGGTTGAGGATTTCGTCCGCATGGCCCAGCCGATGTTGCCGGAAATTCGCGCCGAGGATTTGATGCCCGCCTACACGGGAATTCGCGCCAAACTCGCGCCGCCCGGCAGCCATCACCCAACCGATTTTATTATCGAGCGCGATCCGCAATTTCCAAACGTCGTGCAACTGATTGGCCTGGAATCGCCCGCGCTCACGTCCGCAGGCGCAATTGCCGAGCACGTGATGGAATTGCTTGAGGATATTCTCAATTGAAGAGAGCGGCCGCTTGCGCAAAAGCGAAGCTCACCTCAGTGAACCAACGCTGACGCAAACACAAGCCGCACACCACGAGCCTTGAGTTGCGGCAGCGCTTGCTCCAGCGCCGCGATTGTCGCGGGATGCGGGTGGCCGATCGCAATCGCCGAGCCTTCTTTTGCAGCGTCACGCTCGGCAAGCTCGATCTGCCGCAGAATTGCTTCGCGCGTCTCCACGTCGTCGAGAAAAACGTTGCGCGATGCGGCTCGCACGCCAGCCTGCTGCGCAGCGTCATACGCAATCGTCGCGGCAGTTGTCCGGCTATCGATGAAAAAAAGATCCCGCTGCCGAAGAACAGCCATCACGTCGGCCATCAACGCGGGATCGGTTGTCGCGCGCGAACCTTCGTGATTATTTATGCCCGCCGCGTGCGGCACGGCCTCAAGCATCTGCCCAAGCAAACGATCCACTTCGCCGGCGTCCATGCCTACGCGCAGCTCGACAGCTTCCGGCTTTGCGGCGTTGCCTTCAAATTCCATCGGAAGATGAAGCATCACCTGATCGCCGCGCCGGAATGCTTCGTCCGCAATTTCCTGCGAGTGCGGCTGGCTCGGCAAAATGGATAGCGTCAGCGGATAACGAAGCTTCAGGAGAGCTTCGGCGGGCGCAAGATCGCCGCCCAGATCATCGATGATGATGGCGAGACGCGGGCCGCCCACAGGCTCCGCTCCCGTTCGATTCGCACCGGCTGCATTCGCCACGTTGATGTAAATCGATTGCGTGCGCCGGCCGTCTAGCAAGTAATCAAAGCGAATCACACCTGAAGCACTGGAGCGCGGTACGTGAGCCAGACGATAACGCTCCGCCGCACGGTCGAGCGCGCCTTCGACCACCGGAGCCTTCGCGGCATCCGGCAAAGTGACAAAAATATCATCGGCGACAAGCCGCGCGCGTTCGCCCTGGCGCGCGCCTATTTCGGGGCGAATGACGACCTCGGCGTCGCGTCCCCCGGCCTTTTGCGCCGCCGACACCAAGTCGCGCGTAATCGAGCGAAGCTCGGATCTGTCGGGCGATTTCTTCTGACAACCTGCGGCAAGAAACGCAATCGCCAAAAACAAAAAGGCGATGCGTGCGAAGGAAGAATCGGACTTGCGAGTTTGAACCTGCGCGCTTTTCACCGCCACGCGCGAATCAGGCGGCCTTCGGCGCGGCGGCAGGGGCTTGGAGAATCTCGATGGCTCGCTTTACAACCGGATCATTCTCGGACGGCAACTGTCCTGGAGCGGGCGGAGCGAGTTGGTCCTGATTGAGCTGTGCGACGTCGTTCACGGCTTGCGGGTTCACTTGCACCGTGGGCTCAACGCCTTCCTTGGGAATGGATTTGCCGTTGGGCGTGAAGTAGTTGGCGACCGTAAGAATCAGCGCCGCGCCATCGTCCAAAGTGATTATCTTTTGCTGCGACGCCGTGCCGAATGTTGTTTCGCCGACGGTATCACCGCGATGATTGTCCGCGACCGCAGCCGCAAGGATTTCGGCGGGACCCGCCGTGCCATTCGAAATCAGCACAGTCATCGGTCCCTTCCAGACAGCCTTGGAAGCGTCGGCCGAGAAAGTTTGCGTCGCGACAGTCTGGCCGCGCAGCGTTCCAATTGTGCCGGAAGTCAGGAAAAGCTGCGCCGCATCGATCCCTTCGTTGACGGGACCCGAAGCGCAATCACGCAAATCGAGAATCAGCTTTTTGGCGCCCTGGCGCTGGAATTCCACCAGCTTCTCGCGAATTTGCTTCGTCGTTCCTGCCTCGAATGCAGGGATGCGAATGTAAGCAATGTCGCTCTGCATTTCTTCCTGAAGAACGCGCGGGGACTGAAGTTTCGCGTAAGTCATGGTCACGCTGAACGGTTCCTGCGTGCCCCGTCGAATCACATCAACCTTCACCGTTTGCCCCGGCTCGCCAGTCAACAAAACCTGTGCCTGGCCAATGGACATCTCCGTAGTCGAAAAGCCCGCGATCGAATCGAACAAGTCGCCATCGTGAAGTCCCGCCTTCTGTGCTGGGCTATCAGGCAAAACGGAAACGGCGACCACGTAACCGAATCGCTTCGAAATGAACACACCGATCCCGCCCTTGGATTTGTCGTCAACTTTCTGTTTGTAATCTGTGTACTCGAGCGGGCTCAAATAGCTCGATTGCGGATCCAGCGAGTCAAGCAGTCCATGGAGTGCCCCGGAAGTGACTTTGTGAATGTCCGGCTGGTCGACGTAGTTGTCTTGGATGCGCTGCAGCACTTCGCTGTAAACGCTAAGCGACACGTAAGACTTGTCGTCGCCAGTCTTGCCCTTCACGTAGCCGACCGCCACATATGCGAAAATCAGCACCGACAGTCCAATCACAACCTTTTTCCAAAATGAACTCATGTGTTTTTCCCGTCTCCAGTGCTTTGCCGCTCCCCAGCGAACCGCC
>DATNDO010000048.1:0-7156 GCA_035606955.1 Candidatus Angelobacter sp. | reverse complement strand
AAGTGCTTCGCGGAATCTTGAGCCATTCAGCTGACAATGAAGGCGCGCTTGAGCAGCTGAGCCAGCTTTATTTGGACGAAGGGCGCCCGCAGGATGCAATTTCCGTGCTGAAAACGGCCGCCAGCGGTTCGAACAGTGCTGCACTGTACGATCTTCTGGGAACCGCCTACGCCAAGTCGAATAATTTTCCGGGAGCGGAAGAGGCGTTTCAGCGCGCGGTTACTCTCGAACCGGATGAGGCCAGCCATCGCAAAGGTCTGGCGCAGGCCCTGCTCTCCGATCACAAATACGAGCAGGCTCTCAGCCAGTACGAGCGCCTGACGAAAATCGAGCCCGACAATCCGGAGAACTATCTGCGCATGTCGCAAGTCTATCGCCACCTCAATCAGCTCGACAAATCCGAAAGCAATTTGATGCAAGCCAAGAAGTACGCACCCGGAAGTCTGGAAGTGTTGTACAACGAAGCGCTGCTTTATGAAGCGCAAGCGCGCTACAAAGACGCCATACAAGTTTTGTCCGACGCCATTGCAGGCGTGAAAGCGCAGCAGCAAGAGGGCCAGCCGGCTCCAAACGCGCTGACGATTCTTTACGAGCAGCTGGGCATGGCCTATAGGCAAAGCGGAGATTTCTCTTCCGCCGAGCGTTCCTTTGAAGACATGCAGGAGCTTGGTCCAGCCTCCCAAAAGCGGGGTGAGTTGCTGTTGATTGATACTTACCGCACCAGCGGCGATATCAAGCGCGCGATCTCCGAAGCCGAAAAGGCTCGTACAGCCGATCCCACCGACCAGAGTCTTGCAGTAACCTATGCGATGCTCCTCGGCGACAACGGCCAGACGGACGATGCCACGAAAGTTCTGCGCGGATTGGTTCACGGGAATCAGACCGACCGCGAAACCTTTCTCGACCTTGCACAGATCGAAGAGCGCGGCAAGCGTTATGCCGATGCCCAAACCGATGCGAACAAGGCGCTGGGCATGTCTCAGGATGACTCCGACAAGGAGACAGTTTGGTTTCTTTTGGGTTCGATCTATGACGGGCAGAAGCAGTACGACCAGGCCGAGCAAATGTTCCGCAAAGCTCTAGCCATTAATGCTCACGATGCCATGGTGCTGAACTATTACGGCTACATGCTCGCCGACCGTGGTGTTCGATTGGACGAAGCTATCACGATGATTCACAGCGCTGTGGTCGAAGATCCCACCAACGGCGCTTACCTGGACAGCCTTGGGTGGGCCTACTACAAACAAGGCAATCTCTCTGAAGCGCAGCAATACCTGCAACAGGCCGTTTCTCACAGCGCCAACGATCCTACGGTTCTCGGCCATCTGGGTGAAGTCTACGCAAAGCTAGGTCAAACAGACCGCGCGGAACAAACGTGGGAGAAGGCGTTGGTTTATTGGCACAAAGCTCTTCCTCCCGATTATGAAGCGGAAAAAGTCTCCGACCTCGAGACCAAGCTGAAAAACCTGAAACGCCACCGCGTCGCGGAGAAATCCGTCGGCGGCGAACCCAAACCGTAATATTCTCTGCGAATGAAGCAACTCGTTCGTCTTCCCGCTTTCGCGAAAATCAATTTGTGCCTGCATGTCGTCGGGCAGTTTCCCGACGGCTATCACGAACTGCGCACAATTTTCCAATCGATTTCTCTTCACGACACTTTGGAACTGGAATTATCCAGAGGAAAAGAAATCACCCTTGAGATTGACGATCCTTCACTCCCCGCCGATTCCTCGAATCTGGTCTGGCGCGCGATCGACGCGTTGCGCCACGAGATTGGTCTTCGCCAGGGAGTCCACGCGAAGCTCAGGAAGGTGATCCCCGTTGCTCGCGGCCTAGGCGGCGGCTCCAGCGACGCGGCTGCGGGGCTCATTGGCTTGCTGCGCCTGACGCGTCGCCAACTCCCGCTTCCGCAGCTCATCGAAATCGCCGCAGGCTTGGGTGCGGACGTGCCATTTTTCCTCTTCGGAGGGCGAGCTCTGGGAGTCAATCGTGGCGACGAAATCTATCCTCTTCCCAAGGTGCCACGCAGAACCATCCTCGTTGTTTCTCCGCGCGACATCGGTGTCAGCACGCGCGACGCCTATGCCTGGCTCGATCCCCGTTTAACCAAGCCTGGTCAATTGACAAAACCAGCCGCGACCCATAGAATATGGGGTTTCTGCGCTCTGTGCTGGAGCCGGCAGGACGGTGGCATCTCAAATGACTTCGAGACCGCCGTTTTTAGCCGTCACCCCCGTTTAGCTAAAATCAAACGGACTTTGCTTCAGGGAGGAGCTGCGGAAGCCGCGCTGGCGGGTAGCGGGTCGGCGGTGTTCGGAGTCTTCCGAAACCCAGCGCAGGCGCGCCGAGTCGCTCGAGGGTTTCCGAAAGAACAGGTTTTCGTAGCGAGAACCCTGTCTAGAGAAGACTACCGCAGGGCCATGCTCCAGCGGGCAATTGTTTGACAAGTTCGTTTAAAGGGCCCAAAAGAGCCGTCGAAGAGGATCGTGTTGGCTGACGACAAGTTCAAGATTTTCAGCGGCAGCGCTAACCCCGCACTCTGCGAAGCCATCTGCCATTACTTGGGTGTGCCGCGCGGCCGCGCGGAGCGCGGTCAATTCAGCGACGGCGAATCGCGTTTCCAAATTCTCGAAAACGTCCGCGGCGCCGATGTTTTTGTGGTTCAAGCTTGCTGCCATCCGGTCGATTTTCACTTGATGGAGCTTCTTTTGATGGTCGATGCGTTCAAGCGTGCTTCGGCCTGGCGCGTCACAGCCGTGATTCCGTACTATGCGTACGCCCGCCAGGATCGCAAGGACCGCCCGCGCGTCCCCATTTCGGCGAAGCTCGTAGCCGACCTGCTCGAGACGGCTGGCGCAAGCCGCGCACTGACCCTTGATCTTCATGCGCCGCAGATTCAAGGTTATTTCAACGTACCCGTCGATCACTTATTTGCCGCTCCTGTTCTCGTCGAGTATTTTCAGAAGCGCGGACTTCACGCAATTACCGTTGTTTCACCTGACGCAGGCGGTGTCGAGCGCGCGCGCTTCTTCGCAAAAAAAATGGACGCGCCTTTGGCCATCGTCGATAAGCGCCGCATCGACGTGAATGTCAGCGAAGTGATGAATATCGTCGGCGACGTCAAGGGACGTCCTGCGCTGGTGATTGACGACATTATCGACACGGCCGGCACGCTCGTCAAAACAGCCGAAGCGCTGCTGAAAGAAGGCGCCACGGAAGTTTATGCAGGCTGCACGCACGCGATTCTTTCCGGGCCTGCCGTCGATCGAATTTGCAAGTCGCCGATAAAGGAAGTGATCGTCACGGATTCGGTGCCGCTGTCGCCCGAAGCGAAAAAAGTGCCCAAAATTAAAGTGCTGAGCGTCGCCGAACTTCTGGCGCGCGGCATTCGTTCGATTCACGAAGAAACTTCAATCAGTGAGCTGTTCATTTAGGGCAGCGAAGGGAAGGAACGTATGGAAGTCTTTGTCGTTGAAGCCACGCCGCGTGAAGAACGCGGCAAAGGTGTCGCCCGGCGCATTCGCCGCACGGGGTTGGTTCCCGCCGTTCTTTATGGCGGCAAGAATAAACCGGTTCCGATGACCGTGAACGCGCGTCAAGTCGCTCGAATTCTGCGTTCAGAGACGGGCCACAATACGATATTCAGCGTGCAGGTCGCCGGCACTAAAGAAGAGAAAGCCATGGTGAAGGACTGGCAAGTCGATCCCGTCAGTGGAGCGTTGCTGCACGTGGATCTGCTGCGCATCGCGATGGACGTGCGCATGCGCGTCCGTGTCCCTGTGCACGTTTTCGGCGAACCCGAAGGCGTCAAACTTCAAGGCGGCGTTTTCGAAATGGTCACGCGCGAAGTCGAACTTGAATGTTTGCCCGGCGATATTCCCGAGGAATTCAAAATCGACATCAGCGGCTTAACCATCGGCAAGCAACTCCGCGCGGCCGATCTGCCGTTTGATCCCGAGAAAGTGAAACTGGTCACTGACCCGCAGCGCGTTCTGGCGCACGTCGTGATTCTGAAGAAGGAAGAAGAAGTGGCGCCCGCCGAAGCTGCGGCAACCACTGAGGCAGTTGCGGCCGAGCCCGAAGTCATCAAGAAGGGCAAGAAGGAAGTCGAGGAAGGCGAAGAGGGCGCCGAGCCGGAAAAGGCCGAGAAAGCCGAAAAGAAGGGAAAAGAGAAGGAGAAATAGCAACTTACGTCGTAAAGCCGCACCGTGGTTTTACGCCGGGGCAACATTATTTTGGCTGGCGCCGCAAACGGGGACGCGCGGATGCGAATCATCGTGGGTCTGGGCAATCCCGGCCGCGAATATGCCTGGACGCCGCATAACCTCGGTTTCCAGGTGATGGATTGCCTGGCTGATCGCTTTGCGATCCGCATAACGCGCCCGGAAGGGCAGTCTTTGATCGGAGTGGGTCGGATCGCGGGGCACGACGTGGTGCTCGCAAAGCCGCAGACGTTTATGAACTTGAGCGGCCATGCTGTTGCGGATTTGATCGCGCGGCACGAGGCTGATCCGGTGGGAACGATTGTCGTCAGCGATGAGGCAGCTCTGCCCTGGGGAATGATCCGCATTCGTGAGAGGGGCAGCGCAGGCAGCCACAACGGGTTGAAGTCGGTGATTGGCTCGCTGGGAACAGATGAATTTTTGCGGGTTAGGCTGGGTATCAAGCCTGAACACCCGGTAAATGATTTGGCGGCTTATGTTCTCGCCCCGATGGGCAAGGATGTTCGTGAGACCGCGGATGCGATGATTGTCGAAGCTGCAGATGCGGTGGAAATGATTCTCGCGGAAGGCGCGGGCCGTGCGATGGCACATTTCAACCGGCGTGCCACGCCGCCGGAAGAAGCCGCCGAATAGAATTTCTGAGTTGCAGAAGGAAAAGAGGAAACAATGGAAGAAAGACTGTATGACCTGATCTTCATCTGCCGGCCAGACACGCCGGAGACGGAGATTGACAAACTGATTGCCACTCTCACGCACGCAGTCGAAGAAAAGCAGTCGAAAGTCGAGAAAGTCGAGAAGTGGGGCACGCGCCGGCTCGCCTATCGCGTCAAAAAATTGCGCGAGGGTTTTTACGTCTACATGGTGCTTCGTTCGAACCACGGCGAGCTTTTTAAGGAATTGGAACGCCGCTTGCGCGTTACCGACGCGGTGGTCAAGTATCTGACCGTGCGCCTCGACGAAGAAATCAAGCGGCAGGAGAAATTGTCCAAGCGCCGCGAGAAACGCAACGCGCGGCGACCCCGCAAAACTGCACCTGCCGCTCCCGGCGCCGAACAGGCCGCGACGGCGGCTGGATAGGGAGAAAATTCAATGGCCGACGAGACACACGCACCGCAGCAGCATGCACCATCGCATCATTCATCCTCGCATTCGGGCGGGAGACCGCCGGGTGGAGGCGGTGGCCCCGCAGGCAGCAGACCGCCAGGGCCGCGCCGCGGAAAGCGCAATTACGTCCGCAAGAAGAAGGTCTGCCGCTTCTGCGTCGATAAAGTTGACCTGATCGATTATAAGAAGCCGGAGATTCTCCAGTCCTTCGTGCAGGAACGCGGCAAGATTCTCCCGCGGCGAATGACCGGCACTTGCGCGCGCCACCAACGATGGCTGACGATTGCCATTAAGCGCGCGCAGAATATAGCTCTTTTGCCGTTCGCGTCCGAGTTGTAAGGCGAGCGGGAAGAAACTCGAGGATAAAGCCATGGAAATTATTTTGCAGGAAGATGTCGACAAGCTGGGCAATCGAGGCGAGGTGGTCACGGTCGCGGAAGGCTATGCGCGCAATTATCTGTTGCCGCAGAAGCTGGCCATCGCGGCGAATTCTTCCAACATGCGCCGTCTTGAAAAAATGCGCGCGGCCTTCTCCAAGAAGGAAGCCACCGAGCGCGAGGACGCGCAAAAACAGGCGGAGTTGCTTTCGGCCGTCGCTTTGAAGCTTTCTCGCAAGGCGGGCGAGAACGACCAGCTCTTTGGATCGGTTACTTCGGCTGACATTGCCGACGCGCTGGCCGCGCAGGGCTACACCATCGACAAGCGCAAAATCCAACTCAACGACCCGATCAAAACCGTCGGCGAATACCCGGTCGCAATCAAGCTCTACCGTGACGTCATCGCTACGGTGAACCTCACGGTCGAACGCGAAGCCTAGAGACCACACTGTTTTTTCTCGGCGCCGGCGTTATCGTCCGGCGCCATTTTTCATTTTGTTTCAAATACCGCATCGCTCGTTCTTTTGCACAGCCTCCTGTGAATTCCACAGCCACCACACGTTGACTTCGCTCCCCGAGCCGAACAGAATGTCCCCCGCTAGCCCGAACAAGCATTCCGATTCCTTAGCCTTCCATGGCGGAAGGCGAAAAACCGTTGCGTCGGCGCGCACTCTAGGCGAAAATAAAGCGAATCAATATGGCTCAGGATACGACTCTCGAACGTCCTCTCCCGTATAGCGCCGGCGCGGAGCGCAGCGTCTTAGGCGCCATCCTCCTCGACAATCATTCCTTCAACATTGCGGTCGAGAAATTGAAAGGCGAGGACTTTTTTCTCGATCAGCATCGGCGGATTTTCGAGCGCATCGTTGAACTTGCCGAGGCGCAGCAAGCCATCGATCTGATTACTCTCAGCGAATGCCTTGACCGCCACGGCGAACTCGAATCCGCGGGCGGCCCTGCCTATCTATCGCAGTTGATGGACGGCTTGCCCCGCGCGACCAACGTCGAGCACTACGTCCGCATCGTCAAGGAAAAATCCGTCCTGCGCCATCTGATCCGCACAGCTGAAGTGATTATGCAGCGCGCACTCGACGCAGAAGACGACGCTGACGCAATTCTCGACAAAGCCGAGTCCGATATTTTCCAGGTCGCCGAAGAACGCGTCCGCGCCGGCCTGATCGGCGTCAAGGATCTGATCAAGGACAATTACTCCCGCCTCGAAAAAATGATGGAAGAGGGGCGCCGCCTCACCGGCGTCCCCACGGGATATTTAAACCTGGACAACGACACAGCCGGCCTGCAGCCCGGCGAGTTGATTATTCTTGCTGCGCGGCCGTCGATGGGGAAAACGTCGCTGGCGCTGAACATCGCCGAAAACGTCGCGCTCAGTGGCGAACCGCGCGCCGTCGCAATTTTCAGCCTTGAAATGTCGAAAGAGTCTTTGCTGATGCG
>DATNDO010000051.1:0-9985 GCA_035606955.1 Candidatus Angelobacter sp. | reverse complement strand
TCCCCACAGGCCGAAAAGATCCTAGATCAACTGGCCAAGAAAAATCCGCAAGACACTTTGCTCAACGCGATTGACTTTCCGATTGTTCGCGCGCTTGTAGCGTTCAGCAGCGGCAAAACGCAAGAAGCTCTGACGATGCTGAAACCGGCGGAGCAATACCGTCTGGCTCCGGGACACGAATACAGTTATGTTCTCGGGCTAGTCAATCTGCGGGCTAAGGACGGCAAGAGCGCGGCCGCTGAATTTCAATTCATCCTCGACCATCATGGCGAATTTGCTCTTGACGTTGTGTATCCACTCGCCCGGCTAGGCTTAGCTCGTGCGCGTGTCCTTGAGGGCGACCAATCTGGAGCGCGGACGGCGTATCAGGATTTTCTTGCGTTCTGGAAGAATGCCGACCCGGACATTCCTGTTCTGAAACAAGCTCGCGCCGAATATGCGAAACTGCCGTAGCGGCCTCTTCATGCAGCGGTCTGACACGAGACCCGGGACGCAACGAACGGCTCCCTGCATGCGTCCAATGAGTTACAAAGAGCATCTAAGTTAAGGCGCGGAAATTTGGACTGCCGAGGGATAATACTTTTAGAGCGGAGACGCGAATGAAGGCGGGCTTTCTCCAAGCAGTCAGCCGTGGACTACGCTTTCGTTGCCCGAAATGTGGCGATGGCCGCGTTTTTTCGAGCTTCTTCAAAATGCGCGATGGATGCTCGGTATGCGGGCTGTCATTTTATCCGGAATCGGGTTACTACGCGGGCGCGATGTATCTGGATTACGTGCTCTCCGCCGGAATTTTCCTGGCGATTTTCGTTCCCACTTTGTTCATGCCCGACCTGACTCATCTTTCCTACATGGCGAAAAATCTTCTGTGGATCGCGTTCGGAACCGTGCTGTGCCTCGCCATGGCGCGTCCATCGTATAGCCTGTGGCTCGCGGTGGATTACTGGATTGCGCCGTGGAATGCAGAGCCGCCGAAAAAAAACGATGACACGCTCGAACTACCGCTTGTCAGCCTGGTGATTCGCACAGATAGTGACGAGCCGCACCATGGCACGAGAAATCGCTGGGAAAACTAGAACCTAATGTCATAGATTCCGTGGCCAAAGTCACTTCGGCCTCAGGGGTTAAAACCCCCGACTTTCTTCCATCTTTGCGGCACGGCTAAAGCCGTGCCCTGACGCCTCCCGTTTATTGAGCCGGCGGTTCTGGAATTCTTTTTGTACCCCGTAATTCCGCGTCGGTATATTTAATGTCGCTCTTCGCGAATGCGAAGAAATCCCACGAGCCGTACTTTTGCTGGAGTTGAGGCAGCACGGCGTCAACGAGTGCGTCGCCGGATTTACCGTCTGCTTGCGCTTTTTGAATCGCGGCGCGCAAATCAACCAAGTAGCCGCGAAAATCGCGGACGTCCGCTGCATGGCCTGGTTCGTTTCCGTGGCCGGGGACGAATGTGGCAGTTGGGTAGTCGGCGAGAAGCGTATCGAGCGTGGCGATCCAGGGTTTTGTAGACGCGTCGATCAGATTCGGCAGAGTGTGATTCCAAAACAAATCGCCACAGAAGACGACGTTCGCGGAAGAATCGTAGACAACTGAATCGCCTCCGGTGTGGCCAGGCAGCGAACGGACAACAATCGCGCGGCGGTCGAGGTACAACGTGACACCGTGCTTATAAGTGATCGAGGGCAGGCCGAGCGATTCCACTTCTTCTTTTTGCTGCGCGGTGATTTTCGGGCCGAAGAATTTCGCGTTCTCGGTGCGCTCCCATGACCGGGCATTTTTCTGCGCCAGGATTGTTGCGCCAGCGTCGGCAAAGATGCTGTTACCCGCGACGTGATCGAGATGGTAATGCGTGTTGACGACGAACCGCACCGGCAGGTTCGTTTTCTTGCGGATTTCATCCAGGAGCGATTGCGCAGCGGCAACGTTTTCGAAAGTGTCGATTTCCGCTACGCCATCGGCGCCAATCACGAAGCCGGCGTTCGCGCCGGAGCGCGCGGCTTTGGCGTCGGGATTGTCGATCGCGGCCCACGCGCCATTGCCGAGATCGTGAAGCGTGAAAGCAGCGGGCGCTTGAGCAATGCCGGCACATACGAGAATGCAAATCGAAACGGCGAGCACCAGGAATTTGAATCGCATCGTCATCTCCCTATGAAATTGCCGCGCCCGCGTTTGGCCCGCGTCAGAGATTCTTCAGAAAAAATTCCGTGATGCGTTCGAAAAGCTGGATGCGCGCGGGGCGATCTGAAATCGGATGGCCGCGTCCGGGAAAAATCATCAGCGCGGCCGGATATTTTCCGGCGGCGATGAAACCGTTGAGCATTTCCGACGTGTTCGCGAAATGAACGTTGTCGTCGCCGGTGCCGTGGACTTCCATCAACTGGCTCTGCAAATGCGACGCGTAGGTGACGGGAGAAGAATCTTTGTAACCTTCGGGATTCTCCTGCGGAGTGCTCATGTAGCGCTCAGTGTAAATCGTGTCGTAGAGCTTCCAGTCGGTGACCGGCGCGACGGAAACCGCTGCTTTGAAAACATCGGGCGCATTCAGGATGGAATAAAGCGTCATGTAGCCGCCGTAGCTCCAGCCCCAAATGCCGATACGTGAGGGATTCACAAACGACTGCGATTTGAGCCAGCGCACGCCCGCGAGTTGATCCTGCAATTCGATTTTGCCGAAGTGATGGTAAACGGGCGTTTCGAAAACGTGGCCGCGTCCGTAGGAGCCGCGATTATCAACGGTAAAAACAATGTAGCCCTTCTCGGCCATCAATTCGTGCCACAGGAAATTCACGCCACCCCACGCATTGCGGACTTCCTGCGCGTGCGGGCCACCGTAGACGCTGATCAACACCGGATACTTGCGCGAAGCGTCGAAATTGCGCGGCAGAATCATCATGGCGTGGAGCGGTGTGCCGTCATCAGCGTTGACGGTAAAAAACTTTACGGGCGAGACATCGTAGCCAGCCAACTCCGCGACTTTGTTTTCGTCGAGAACGGCGACGCGCGTGCCGTCAATGCGATCAAGATCCTGGCGCGGCGGCGTCATCGAAGTGGAAAATGTGTCGACGAAGTATTGCGCGTTGGGCGACATTTCGACGGAATTCGTCCCTGCATCGCGCGTGACGCGAGCGAGGCTCTTGTCGACAAGCGAAAGGCGATAGAGCTGCGTTTCGGTAACGTTGTCTTTGTTCGTCACAAAGTAAACGTAGCCGCGGGCTTCGTCGACGGCCAGGCCGTTTTCACCGCCGGGACCAAAGCCGGAGATATCTGAAATTTGCCAGTCGCCGCTGGTGAGTTGCTCGAGTTGCTTGCCTTCGATGCTGTAAAGATAGAGATGGCGGTAGCCAGTGCGCTCGCTGGACCACAAGAATTTCGAGCCATCGGAGAAGAAATAGAGGTCTTCACTCAGATTGATCCAATACTTGTCCGTTTCGGTGAGGATGATTCTCGAAGCGCCGCTCGAAGCATCGGCAAACATCAAATCGAGGCGATTCTGCGCTCGATTCAGGCGCTGGATCGCGAGTTGCTGTGAATTCGGCAGCCACTTCACGCGCGGAAGATAAATGTTCGTGTGGGAGCCCGTGTCCATCCATGTGGTGTCGCCGCCATTCACGGAAATCACGCCGACGCGCAGAATCGGATTCGGGCTGCCCGCCTGTGGGTAACGCGTGGTGAGGGTTTCGCCCGTCATCGAAGCCATATCGATGATGGGGTAGGGAGTCACCGGGCTTTCGTCGAATTGCAAATACGCAATGCGTTTTGAATCGGGCGACCACCAATACGCCGTGCCGAGATCGAGCTCCTCGGGATAAACCCAGTCGACCTGGCCTTTGCGGAGGGCTTCAATTCCGCCGGAAGTGATGGCGTGCGATTCGCCTGTAGCCACGTTCACGGCCCAAATATTGTAATCGCGTATGTAGCCGACCCATTGGCCGTCGGGAGAGAATTTTGGGTCGCCGAGGTCGTCGTTCCCGACGACGAGATTTTTTGCCGAGCCGCTTTCGATATTGAAGAGCACGAGATTCCCACCACCGATGAAAAGCAGCGACCTGCCATCAGGCGACCACAAATAACGCGCCGCGGTTGCACGGCCGAAGCCGGTGCGCTGCGCAACTTGCCTTTTCGGCGCCGGCATCAGCGAGGTTAGCTTTTCGGCGGAGACGAGGACGCGGCTCCGGCCGGTGGCCGCATCGACGACGACGAGGTCCTCACCGGTACCCGCGGGGCGGAGATAACTGAGATGTTTGCCGTCAGGCGCCCAAGCAACGCCGCGCAACGTTTCTCCGCTCAGGCCCGGTGCGCTGTAGATGCGCTCGACAGTGAGATTTCTTTCGTCAGAGCGCGGTGATGTTTGCGCACTTGCAGCAGGAATCGCAATCCATGTGGCGCAAACAGCGGCGCAGAGGAGCCAGACGGCGTACGAGATTTTTGCGACGTGCCTGTTACGAGACGAATGCATCGATACCTCCGGTGAAAGCGCGCCATTCTATCCTGTGCCGCGGGATTGCGAAATGGGATTTGGGGAGCGAAGAGCTCAAGGCTAAGTAATGACCGCGGCTGACCGACTTCGACGATATACGACGAATGCGCCAATTGTGACGGCGACGCCGAGCGCGAAAAGACAGCCATCGCGGACCAAGGTCCATGAATCGAGTTTTTCGTTTGGCCCGAAGCAGCCACAGTTAATCGCAAGGTGTAGCGCATAAGAGCGAATCACCACGCCATAGAAAAGCGCGAGCAACAGCGCGGACGCCAATGAGACATATCGCAACGCAAACCCGGTGAGCAGAAGTATGCCCAGGCTCAATTCAATCCATGGCAGCGCGTACGCGAACGGGCTGACCATGCGTGGCGGCAAGAGTTGGTAGGAATCCACCTGCATCGCAAAGAACGTCATCGACAAGCCCAGCGAAGAAGGCGTGATTTTCAAAGATGCCAGCGTCCACGGCACAGCGTTTTGTGGGCGCAATTTCCCGTACGCGGCGGCAAGAAAAACAATGGCAAGCACCAGTCGCCCAAACAGCAGTAAGACGCGGCCCACAGTCCAGCGAGAGGATGACGTCATATCGATTATTTCTGATTCACAAGCTGATCGAAGAATTGCCGAAGAATGGGCCAGGAAATGGCTCCTGTCATAGGCGGATATTGCTGTCCGCGAATTGAAATCACGATGGTGGGAGTCGCACGCACGGGGAGTAGCTCACCTTCGGCGAAATCGCGCTGAATGGCAGCGTCGACTGCGCAGCCTTTAATCTCGCTCTGCGAGTTGCTCTCGCAGCCTTGCATCAAACGCTCGACGCGCTTGAACTCCGCCTGGGTGAGGGCCGCCTGGACAAAGGGCTTGATAATTCCCTTGGGATTCTCCGTTCCGTACTCCGACCATGCCATTTGATTGTCGAAGATGGCGCGTTCGACGGCTTCAAATTTTCCGATGCGCGCGGCTGCGTTCACCCAGCGCGCGGCTTGGCGCGAATATAGGTGCATCGGCAACGGAAAGTCACGGTGGACCAAGTAGACTTTGCCGGACGCAACATAGTCGTCGATCATCGGCCGCAACGTTTGCTCGTACAGCTCGTCGCACACGGGACACTCGTAATCGTCATAAACGATCATCTTTATGGGAGCATTCGGATTGCCCAGCGATTTCTCGGCTGAGAAGCGCTCCCATTCGGCGGGTGTTTGCGCCATGGACGGCGCAACACTCAGCGCCAGGCAAAAGCACACTACCAACAGAGCGACGGCAGACACCAAGATCTGTGGCGGATGCACATTCGAAATTTTATTGGTCCATCGATAAGAGCGCGTCATAGGTTCTCTCTGGGATTATTTCTGGCTCAGAATTTGGTCGAAAAACTGCTTCATCAAGGGCCACGAGATCGTTCCGGCAGCAGGCGGATAAGATTGTCCGCGGGAGGAGACGACAAAAGTGGGCGTTTGCGTCACGGGAAGCAATTGCGCCGCAGCCATATCGTGCTGAATGTCAGCATCCACTGCACAACCGGCGATTTCATCGTGTGAGTCGCTTTCGCAGCCTTGCATCAAGCGCTCGACGCGCTTGAACTCGGCCGACGGCAGCGCCGCCTGGACAAATTTCCGGATGTCGCCCTCTGCGCTGCCGTGTTCGCCCCAGACGGCTTGGTTATCGTAGAGGACGCGATCGACGGGTTCGAAATGGCCGACGCGCGCGGCGGCATTTGCCCAGCGCGCCGCTTCACGCGAGTACTTGTGCATCGGGAGAGGAAAATCGCGGTGGATCAGGTAAACCTTCCCCGACAAGACGTAGTCACTGATCATGGGCCGCAGCGTGCCTTCGTAAAACCGGCCGCATGCCGGACATTCATAATCGCTGAAAACCTCCATCTTGATCGGAGCGTTCGGATTTCCGAGTGATTTTGCGGCCGAAAGGCGAGCCCAATCGGCGGACGAGCGCGAATTCTGGGCCGCGTTCGGCTGGGCACACATCGCAGCGCCGAAAACCAGGGCCCCTGCGGCGCACAACAAGGCGAAGGATCGAAATAGGTGCCGATTCAAGTCTTCCTCCCGCGAAGCAAATCGACTTGCATTCTAGCGCGATACGAGCGTATGTAACGCCATAAATGCTGGTGCGTGTCGCTAAACAGAAACGGCAAGTATACTTCAGTTCAGATGCTCGGAAAGTAAGATTTGGGTAGCCAGGGCGTTGCATATTGAGACCAGAGGAACTGGCGGAACCAAGAGGCGAGCTAGAGAGAATTTATTGTGGATGCCATATAAGTCTAAGCAGTACATACAAATGGAAGTCGTCAACAAACTTGACAATAACGCGCTCAACATGTAGAATGTGCCTCGCAATAGTTTGCATTCGTCGACGCAGTTATTCCAAGCAAGCAGAGCGAGGGAGGGGCTTCACCAATGAGCAAAATCATAGGAATTGACCTGGGAACCACCAATTCGGTCGTTGCCGTAATGCAGGGCGGCGAGTCTACCGTAATTCCGAACCAGGAGGGCGCGCGGACCACGCCGTCCGTTGTGGGAATCACGAAATCGGGAGAGCGGCTGGTCGGACAAGTGGCCAAACGGCAGTCGATCACCAATCCCGAAAACACAGTTTACTCAATTAAGCGCTTCATGGGCCGCCGATACGATGAGGTCGGCGAGGAGTTGAAGCGCGTGCCGTACAAGATTGTGCGCGGTCCCCACGATGACGTGCGCGTCGAGATTTCGGGCAAGGTATACAGCCCGCCAGAAATCTCGGCCATGATTCTGCAGAAACTGAAGAGCGCCGCGGAAGATTTTCTGGGCGAGAAAGTTACGAAGGCGGTAATCACCGTTCCCGCGTACTTCAACGACGCGCAACGGCAAGCCACGAAACAGGCGGGCGAAATCGCGGGTCTCGACGTGCTGCGCATCATCAATGAGCCGACCGCAGCCGCGCTGGCGTACGGCCTCGACAAGAAGAAAGACGAGACAATCGCCGTATACGACTTGGGCGGCGGCACGTTCGATATTTCCATCCTTGAAGTAGGCGAAGGCGTGGTCGAGGTAAAATCGACCAATGGCGATACGCATTTGGGCGGCGATGACATTGACCAGCGGATCGTGGACTGGATGATCGCGGAATTCAAAAAAGAGCAAGGCATCGACCTGAGCAAGGACCGCATGGCCATCCAGCGCCTGAAGGAAGCGGCGGAAAAAGCGAAGATCGAACTGTCGCAGCTGGTGGAAACGGAAATCAATCTGCCGTTCGTTACCGCCAACGAATCCGGGCCAAAGCATTTGCAGCAGAAGCTGACACGCGCGAAGCTCGAGCAATTGATGGAAGATTTGCTCCAGCGCACCGTCGGACCCGTGAAACAGGCGCTTTCCGACGCAGGCATCACTCCGGACAAGATCGACGAAGTCGTGCTTGTTGGAGGCTCGACGCGTATTCCGCGTGTCGTCGACATCGTAAAGAATTTGTTCAACGGGAAAGAGCCGCATAAAGGCGTCAATCCGGACGAAGTAGTTGCGGTCGGCGCGGCGATTCAGGGCGGAGTGCTCGGCGGCGAAGTGAAGGACATTCTGCTGCTCGACGTAACGCCACTGTCGCTGGGCGTCGAGACCATGGGCGGCGTGATGACGGTGCTCATCCCGCGCAATACGACCATTCCAACGCGCAAAGCGGAGATGTTCTCGACGGCAGCGGACAATCAGACTTCCGTCGAAATTCATGTGCTGCAGGGCGAGCGGCCAGTGGCCAGCGGGAACCGCACGCTCGGGAAATTCCATCTGATCGGGCTGCCTCCGGCTCCGCGCGGAGTGCCGCAAGTCGAAGTGACCTTTGATATCGACGCGAATGGTATTTTGAACGTGTCGGCGAAGGATATGGCGACGAACAAGGAGCAGAAGATCACCATCACGGCTTCCTCGGGCCTAAGCAAAGAAGAGGCCGAGAAGATGCGCAAGGAAGCGGAATCGCACTCGGACGAGGACAAGGCGAAAATCGCCGAGGCCGAGGCGCGCAACCGTTGCGATAATCTGGTCTACCAGACCGAGAAGTTGATCCGCGAGAATCGCGACAAGCTTGCCGAAGCGGACGTGAAAGCCGCGGAAGAAGCGGTCGAAGCGGCGAAGCGCGCGCTTGCGGAGGGCGGAGTCGAGCGGCTCAATCAAGCGGCCGAGGAGTTGACCAAGGCTTCGCACAAGCTGGCGGAGGCGATGTACAAGGCGACTTCCGCGGCGGGTGCTGCGGCGGGCGGCCCGGGCGGAACTCCGGGACAAGGCGCGCCGGGAGCTGCGGACGGCAACGCGAGCACGACATCGGGCCCGTCTTCCAGCGGTTCGGGCGGCCAAGGAGATGTGGTGGACGCCGAATTTGTCGACGTAGACGAATCGAAGAAACCAAACTAATCGCCCATGGCGATCAGCGGCGCTCCGGCCGGCGTCATTGAGTGCTGCCGGAGTTCCGCGAACCTCAACGAGAAAGAGGGAGACGGTTGGATACGACCACAGGGATCAAGCGGTCCGGGCCGCCACAAGCGGTGCAGAAAGTCCGCGATAATTATTACCTGGTGCAGGTGATGCTGACAAGCTCGCCTTCGGCGGACTGGCGGCGATTGTTTTATGAGACGAAGCACGATGCGGCGGCGGAATTTCGTCCGCGATCGGTGGAAATTTCAGGCGCGCTGATGCGCTTCCGCTCGGAACCAGAGGCGGTGCAGCAGAGAATCGGGATGATCGATCTCTGGGTGGAGCATGCGAACGGGAAGGAAGCGTCGATGGGCACTCGTAATGACGACCAGCGCCGCAAACGTGAGGAACTGGCGCGCGAAGCGGAAGAGCTCAACGAATGGAATGCGCGCTGGGCGAAACTGTGAAGTAAGGACCAATCCCCCACTTTTGCTTGCTGGATCCTTCGTGCTGACGCAAGCTCGGAAACTCTGTAAGGGCACGGACTCAAAATGCCGACAACCACAAAACAGGATTACTACGAACTGCTGGGCGTGCCGCGCAAGGCGCCGCTCAAGGAAATCCGCCAGGCATACCGCAAACTTGCGCGTAAATATCATCCCGACTTGAATCCCGGCGACAAATCCTCGGAAGAAAAATTCAAGCAAATACAGGAAGCATACGAGACGCTTTCGGACACGAAGAAGCGCCAGATGTACGACCAGTTCGGCTTTAATACGCCGGGCTATCCAGGCGCCGCGGGCGGTGCGGGGGGAGCGGGTAGCGTACCCGAAGACGTCCATTTCGATTTTGGCGGATTTGATTTTGGCGGCGCGGGCGGTACCAGTTTCCGCGACCTCTTCAGCCAGGTGTTTCGCGGAGCGAACGCGGCACATGCCGAACAGGAAGCCGAGCCCGGCAGCGATCTGGAATATCAAATCGACATAAAGTTCGCTGAAGCGATGCACGGCGCGGTGAAGAAGATCACCATCACGCGTCTCGATGCCTGCCCAGCGTGCCATGGAACTGGCGCGGCTCCCGGCACCAGCCAACAAGTATGTCCCGGGTGCGGAGGCACGGGCCA
>DATNDO010000034.1:0-2968 GCA_035606955.1 Candidatus Angelobacter sp. | reverse complement strand
GCCGGCCTAGGAATTTTCTCGACCAGCTACACTCTGCTATTCAAGCGCGGCAATCCCGCGAAATGGATTCTTCTGGGACTTTCTGGATTCCTCGGCGGGACGATGTATCCGGTTTCGATATTGCCAAGATACTTGCAGGATGTCGCGCGGTTAATTCCGATTACGTATTCGCTGGAAGGAATGCGCGCCGCGTTGCTGGGCGGAGCGCCCTTTCGCCTGCTGTGGCCTTCGATTATCGCGTTGCTAATCTTTGCGGCAATTTTACTGCCGCTGTCCTTTTGCACGTTTGCGTGGGCGCTCCGCCGGACAAAAATCACAGGAACACTCACGCATATCTAATTTGAGTGCGGAAGTCTCGGAACGGACTGGGACCGTAGGACGTTTTCAGTCGAAGAAACGATATCGCAAAATGGCATAGAGCGTCACAACGCCGTCGCGCCAAGTGATTTTCTTGCCTTCCTCGTACGAGCGGCCCGCGTAGGAAATCGGCACTTCGTAAATGCGCCATCGTCCCTTGGCCACGCGCGCCGTCACTTCCGGCTCGAAGCCGAAGCGGTTCGAGCGCAGACGCATCCCTCGAATCACTTCCTTGCGAAAAACCTTGTAGCAGGTCTCCATGTCGGAGAGGGTTAAATTGGTCACAATATCCGAAAGCAGCGTCAAGAACTTGTTGCCAACGTAATGCCAGAAAAAATGAACACGCTGCGGTCCTCCGAGGAATCGCGACCCATACACCACATCGGCGCGCCCGTCGAGGATAGGCTCGATCAGTTTGGCATATTCACGCGGGTCATATTCGAGATCGGCGTCCTGGACCAGCAAAATATCGCCAGTCGCCTCGGCGAAACCACGCCGCAGCGCGGCCCCTTTGCCCTGATTGCGCTCCTGAAATAAAAAATGGATATTGCTCAACGGCAAACGCGCGCGTCCTTCGAGAATTTCCGTTTCAGTTTCGCCGGATTGCTGGAGCTGGTGCATCTCCGTCAACCACTCGCGAGTTCCATCGGTCGATCCATCATCGACAACGATGATTTCATACGCGACGCCAACCGCTTGTACGCGCCGCAAGATCTCCTCAATGAAATTCCGTTCATTGTACGCAGCAATGATCACGGAAACGGTCATGGGAGCTTTGCTGTCGGCATTAGCGTCGAATGCCGCTTGGGCCGTGGCAGGCCGGCGCTCCTGTTCAGATGTGCGAGAAGGAACCATGAGCACTCACTCCGCATGAAGAGATTAACACGAGGGGTTCTACGTCACATATCGGAAGCAGATTCCGGTAATGGGTCAGTTTGAATTTTGACTCTTTGTGTCACGATCAGGAAAATTCAAACTGACCCAGCACTCAGATTCCCCTTCTCGATTGCGCACAGAGGCCAGAAAAAGTAAAGTTGAAGGGTGAAAACTCTGATGAAAGTACCGTATTTCGATCTGAAGGCCCAGTATGCCGGGCTCCGGGAAGAAATTCTCGAAGCCCTCGACCGCGTTTGCCGCAACACATCGTTCAGCCTGGGCGACGAAGTAGCTGCGTTCGAAAAAGAATTTGCGGCGTACTGCGAAGCGAAACACTGCGTCGCGCTGAATTCAGGGACCAGCGCGCTGCATCTAGGGCTGCTGGCTGCGGGGATCGGACCAGGCGACGAAGTCATCACAAGCCCGAATACGTTTATCGCCACGGCGGAAGCAATCGCTTACACAGGCGCAAAGACCGTTTTCGTAGACATTGACCCGCTGAATTCCAACATCGATCCGCAACTGGTGGAGCGTGCCATCACGCCGAGCACCAAGGCGCTACTTCCGATTCACCTCTACGGCCGACCTGCCGACATGGACGCGCTCGGAAGGATTGCACGCTCACATAAACTGGCACTCATCGAAGATGCTTGCCAGGCCCACGGCGCGCGCTTCCGCGGACGGCGTGTCGGTGCTTTAGGCAACTCTGGCGCGTTCAGTTTCTACCCGTCGAAGAATCTGGGAGCGTATGGCGAGGCCGGGGCGCTGGTCACTAACGATGACCGCGTCGCCGAATACTGCCGCGCGGCGCGAAGTCATGGAGAAGCGCACCGGTATTTTCATGATTTCATCGGCTACAACTACCGCATGGAAGGCTTTCAAGGCGCGGTGCTGCGCGTGAAGTTGCGCCACCTGGACAATTGGTCGGCGAATAGAAAGGCGCTTGCGCAACGCTACCGCAAGCAACTCAGTGCCGCCCGGCTCGACATGCCCCAAGACGACCCGCGCGACGAATGCGCGTATCACTTGTTTGTGGTTTACGTCGATGACCGCGATTCTGTGAAGACGCAACTGGAAGAGCGCGGTATAGGCACGGCCGTGCATTATCCGCGGCCGTTGCATTTGCAAAAAGCTCTGGCGAATCTCGGATACCGTGCCGGAGATTTCCCGCATGCCGAACGTGCGTGCGAACGCGCCCTTGCGTTGCCTTTCTTTCCGGAGATGGCTGAGGAGCAGGTGGACTATGTCGCAGATTCGCTAGTGGAAATCGTCGGCAAACGATAAGTTTACAGCTCCACGACGAACGCTTTTACGGAATTTCTTATTGCGTGAGCGGCGTTTTAGGCCGGGGCGCGCCGTTCGAGGTTATTATCCTCGCCCGCTGGCGGTGGTGGTGAGGCGTTCCGGGATTCGCTGAAAGTGCCGAGGAATTTCTCTTTCATCGCCTGCGCCAATCCATCGAATACATCGACGCACGCCTTGCGCATCGCGTCTTCGGCACTGCTGACCAGAGAATCCATGCGTTTCTGGTTCCATGCATCGAGTTGGCCCACTGTTGCATCGAGCCACGAGTTCCCAGCAGAGCGAAGCCGATCTTCGTGCCGTTCAAGCTCTTCAGCTCCCAACCCTTCTTGCTTCGCAGACCATTCCGCAAGTTGGGCTTTACCCTGTTCCCGGAACACGTCGAGCGTGGCGCCAAGTTGCGATGCGAGGCTCTCGGTCGATTGTGACAGGT
>DATNDO010000031.1:0-28352 GCA_035606955.1 Candidatus Angelobacter sp. | reverse complement strand
CTATTACGACAATACTTCCCTAGGAGAACAGACCTGTCCGGCTATACCCAGTCGGATCTGGACAAAGTGGCACTCCGGTTAAATCAGCGTCCAAGAAAAACTCTAGGATTTCAAACTCCTGCGAGTAGACTTCAGGAAAGTGTTGCGTCGACCGGTTGAGCTGACAAACATTTTCAGGACGTGGAGGAGTTCTCCCGTTCCTGCTGGCGAACACCAAATTTTCCGGTACAGTATTTTTTCCCTTGAGACGAAGAAAAAGATGTTCGAGCACTTCGCTCATTGGAATTTTTCGGAAGCTGCTCCGAGTTTTTGGTGAACTGAAGTGACCGTCGTACACAGATTCGCGTACCAGTCTTCGAACACATAAACTGATTCAACACGGCGTCGGCTACATCGCGGACAATGTTGCTGAGCCCCGTATGTGCCGAGGCGCTGATTCTTGCATGGCTCAGCCCTTGTTGGGCACACGCGTCCTTTAGGTCCTTAGTCAGCGAATCGGCCTCGAATTTTGTTCAGCCCGGGGCTGTTCTCCTCACCGGACCGGATTCATTGCCTGGAGGGCAAAGTAATACGAAGACATTTCCTATTGACAGACCTACACGCAAAGTATACAAGGTGTTCACTTTTGCTCATGGAGGGATGTAAAAGTTCAGCACATTGTAGACTTGATCAAAATAATACTTGTGTAGCATCTATCTTAACTATATGTTTCATGACGCTCGCCGGGGCTTGAATCTGGCTTAGGAGCGATTGAACGTGGGCCAAGATGTATCCGTATGCGTACTCTCAGACAATCGGCTGTTCCGCGAATCGTTAGGACGCATATTAACGAAGCGCGGCGATTTTGAAATAGCATTTTCTCGGGGCGTATCCGAGATCGCCTGTGAAGAGCCGATCGGCTGCAACGCAGATGTAATCGTGCTTGATTCTGTGGAATTTCTGATTCGGAACGGCAGCTTGTGGAAGCCACGGAAGGAATCTCGCGACCGCCTCAAGGTTCTTCTTGTCGCTATGGATGAAGACGAACGGCTTTTTCTCCGGGCTGTTCGCGCGGGCGCGCTCGGTTTCATTCCCAAGGATGCATCGGCGTTGGATGTTATTGCAGCGGTGCGCTGCGTGGCGCGCGGCGAGGCCGTCTGCCCACCTCGATTCTGCAAGTTTCTGTTTGATTTTATCGGAGCACAAGCGATTGAGCTGCCGAATAGTTCCGTCAAATTGCAAATGGGCCTGACTCGGCGCGAACAGCAATTGGTCCCCATGATCGGCCGTGGGCTCACCAACAAAGAAATCGCCAACCAGTTGAATCTATCCGAGCAAACCATCAAAAACCATGTGCATCGTATTCTCCACAAGATAGGCGTTGAGAACCGCCTGGCAATCCTGACTGCAGTTCACACACACGAGATTTCCAATTGACTGGCTAGCGTGTCGAATAGCGGTACTTTTTAGGTACCGACCCAAAAATGCAGTACGGCTAGGCGCGGGCCACCCAGTACCTTTCCCATACTTTCGATACGGAAGTGATTGCTCCCTAATTGAACCTTACGCAATTCCACGCAATTACCTAAGCTGCGCAAGTTGGGGGGGGTGAACGTGAAGAATATCCGCGTCCTTGTGGCGAATCGGCCCCGCTTGATGCGTGAGCTTGTCCTGGCGACTGTCGGCGACCAGCCCGACATTGAAATCGTCGGCGAAATTGAGGACGAGATGGACATTGAGAACGCGATTGCTACAACACGCCCGGATTTTTTAATTGTGGCGTTGGAGAAATCGAATCGGCTGTCCGCCATCTGCGATTTGGTGCTTCAGAACCATCCCCAGCTTAAAGTCATCGCCATTGCCTCTGATCGCAACAGCACCATGTTTTATTGGGCGTCGTTGGAGATCAAATCTCACCGGATCGAAGCGTCAGAGAATGGCGTGCTGGCGACGATTCGCAACGCGGCAGAAACAGCGGAGAAGATTCAATGAAACGGCAAGGAAAGGCTGAGTTGCCGGCAGCAGGCTTCTCGAATCAGCGCCGCATCATTTTTTTATTCGTGCTGTTGCTCGCGTGTCCGGCGGCTTTGGCGCAAAACGCGCAATCCAGGGCACTGCCGCCTTCCGACCTGGCGCGGCAGAACTTGGAGCGCGTTGCCGCATCGGCAGCGCAGATCGAAGCGGTGCTCCACAAGGACGACGGCCTGATGGTCGAGCTGAAGCGGTGGGTGGCGAAGGATGCCACGGACCACGGCCAACTCATCGGGGATTCCGATTTGACCGACCAGGCGATTTACAGTCGGCTGGAAAACGACGTGCAATTTCGTTCGATTGCCACGGGGCTGCTGCAAAAGTTCGGATACTTGCTTCCGCAGGTCAATCCGGATTCTCCTCAAGCGAAGGAACAAGCCCTTCTAATTCAAGACCGAGCAAAATGGCTGGCGCAGGACGAAGAAGAGGAGCTCACTGCGGCGCGCCAACAACGATCAACAAACAGCATGGAGCAAGCGCGAACGTGTGATCCTAGGCGGGATGCAAATTGCAACGCTCCGCGCAATTATCCCGCGTCCGTGCAGCCCCAGGAGATTGGCGAACCCGTTCCGCCGCAGATCAGCTCGCCGTCGGGCAATCCGAACGCGCCCAGCATGCCGCAGCGCACATTACCGACGCTGGAAAAAGCGCAGCTCCTCCAAGCGGGCGCAGGCGCTGAAGGCACTACCTCAGGCAGTGAGCTGGCTATGGAAAACGCTTACGGCTCGATGTTGCCGGGGCTCTTTGGTTCGAGTCCGGCTGGCCCGGGAACCCTGACTTCAGCGCCTTCGGCAAATGGATTGCAGCCGCAATTTCCGCAAAGCTCTTCGAGTTCGAGTGGATTGGGCCTGCAAAGCATGGCAAATGGATCGGCAGCAATCGGTCCGAACATCCAACCGCAGAACGGTTCGATGGAAACGGGAGAGCAGCTTCCGCAAGCAGGCGGCTTTCCGAACTACACGGACGCGAATTCTCGCGGATATGAGCCATATGAGACAAGGGGCGGCTGGCCGTCGCAGCCCTCCTCTAATTTTGTGGCGAATCGCCCCATCTTGAGTCAGGCCATGCTTCGGCAACCCAACCCGTACATCGATGTCCCTTCCCTGTACGACATGTATTTGCAGGCCACGCCGCAGCCGGCCACGCCGGAGCGGTTCGGCATGGCGGTTTTCGAGAACGGAACGCGCAACGCGCAGATGATCCCATTCGATCTTCCTGTGGGGCCAGATTATGTGGTCGGGCCGGGAGACAGTTTGGCCATCAATCTGTGGGGCGGCGTTTCGCAGCAATTCTTCCGCACGGTAGACAAGGAAGGCCGTGTGGACCTTCCGGAAGCGGGGCCGGTGCTCGTTGCGGGGAAGTCTCTGGCGCAGGTGCAGGAGTCAGTTCAAAAGACGCTTCGCTCTCAGTTCCGTGGCGTTTCGACGGATGTGTCGCTATCTCGCCTGCGCACCATTCGGGTTTATGTAGTGGGAGATGTTGTGCATCCGGGCGCATACGACATCAGCTCGCTTTCCACACCACTGAACGCATTATTTGCGGCTGGCGGCCCCACCCAGCAAGGATCGCTGCGAATTCTGGAGCACAACCGGGGCGATCAGACGGTTCAAGATGTTGACGTATATGACCTGCTTCTGCACGGCGTGAAAAAGGATATTCAGCGCCTGGAGAACGGCGACACGGTGCTGGTGCCTCCGATTGGGCCGGAATTCACAATCGAAGGAATGGTGCGGCGACCGGCGATTTATGAACTGCACAACGAGAAGTCTCTAAGCGATGTTTTGGCACTCGCAGGTGGCCTGCTGCCGACCGCGACGTTGCGTCACATCGAAGTGCAGCGCGTGATGGCGCACCAACAACGGACGATGTTGAGTTTGAACATTCCCGAAGATGCCCACCAGGCGGCGATTACAAAAGAACTCGATTCCTTCAACGTGCAGGACGGCGACAAGATTCGGATTTTCCCGATTGCCCCGTATGACCAGAACGCGGTCTATGTTGAAGGTCACGTGCTGCGGCCGGGGAAATACTCGTATCACCCAGGCATGCGCGTCACGGATCTGATTTCTTCCTACAAGGAGCTCTTGCCTGAACCGGCGAAACAATATGCGGAAATTATCCGTCTCAACGCCCCCGATTACCGGCCGACGGTCGAAAGCTTCAACCTGGCGGATGCGCTGAGCCATCCAGGAAGCGCCCCGCTGTTGGAACCTCTCGACACGTTGCAAATTTTCGGGCGGTATGACTTCACAAATCCCCCTACGGTTTCTGTGTGGGGCGATGTGCGTGTTCCGGGGACATATGAGACCTCAGGGCAGCTTCACCTAGGCGACGCCATCCACATGGCCGGAGGACTCGCGCCCGATGCGGAAACTGAAGACGCACAAGTGTTTCGTTACCTGCCGGACGGAAAGTCGAAGATTTTCAGCGTCAACTTGGAGCAAGCGCTTGCGGGAGATCCGGCTGACAACATTCTTCTGGACTCACGCGATCGAATCCTGGTGCATCGCAATCCAGCCGATGTCAACCCGGCGTCCGTGTATATCCAGGGAGAGGTGGGTCGGCCCGGCCAATATCCGCTAACAACCAACATGAGCATTTCGGACTTGATTCGCGCGGCAGGAGGGCTGCAGCCGGGCGCGGACTTGAAAGATGCCGACCTTACGCATTACGAGTGGAACGGTCAAGCGCAGATGATCGGCAAGCACGATGAAATCAATCTAAGCGCGGCGATGGCGTCAAAGTCGGATTCTTCTCTTTCCAATGGCGACGTTGTAACGATTCGGCAATTGCCCGGCTGGAACGATCTGGGCGCCACGATTGCGGTGCGAGGTGAGGTCAAGCATCCCGGCAGTTACGGAATTCGTCCCGGCGAGAAGCTGAGTTCGATTCTCATGCGCGCCGGTGGGTTCATGCCCGACGCCTACCCCTACGGAGCGCTTCTCGAGCGCGGTTCGGTGCGCGATCTGGAGGCCAAATCGCAGCAGCAGCTAATTGAGCGCATCAAGGGCATGCAGACAGAGTTGAAACTTACGGCCACAACTGATCCGACACAAAAGCTGGCGCAAGAAACCGCTTATCAGCAATGGAAGGAAAGCCTCGAAGATCTCTCGGACAATCCTCCGCTTGGTCGCATGACCGTTGAGGTCTCTTCGAACATTCGGAGCTGGGCCAATAGTTCGCGGGACATCGCTGTTCGCAATGGAGACACGCTGATTATTCCCAAGCGACCGAGCTATGTGATGGTGCAAGGGCAGGTCTACAACTCCACGGCTGTTGCCTACCGGCCGGGCAAAAGCGCCAGGTGGTATCTGAACCAGTCTGGCGGAGCGACTAATTTGGCGAACAAGAAGGCGATCTTTGTGGTTCGAGCTAACGGAACGGTCATCGGGGGCCACGGAGGCATGCTGTGGATGGGCGGAGGGCTGGACCAGTCCTTGCAACCGGGCGATACGGTTGTGGTTCCGGAAAAGGCGCTCGGCGGACCTAAGAATTGGCAGGCATTTTTCCAAGTCGTACAAGTGCTGAGCGGAGTGACGACGAGTGGCATTCTTGCGGCGAAATACTGAGGCGCTCTATTGGTGAATGGGCGCCAAGGGCTGATTTGCACGATGATCGCGATTTTATTTGCCAGCGCGGCAGGAACGGCGAGTGGCCAGTCGAACGTTGGTCAGGCGTCGAAAGCCGGGGCTGCGAGCGGCGCAACGCGAAAGCAACTTAAACCGCAAGCGAGCAAGCCATTGACGAGTGATGCAGACAGCTTCACCTTCACTCCGCAAAGTAATGATCAGCACGTAAACTCTTTTCGCACCGCGCCGAAGCATTTTTTTCTGGATCAGAAAGCGATGTGGACTAGTCCGGCGCATATTCGTTTTCCAGACGCGACTTGGCTGGTTCCGCTGGGAGGTTTTACAGCCGGACTTTTCGCAACGGATACGGATGTGAGTCGTCATCTGAACAACGCGCCGAATACCTTAAATCAATATCGAAACTTCTCGAACTACGGCGTCGGGGCAATGATCGGGGCGGCAGGCGGAGCTTATGTTTTGGGACTTGCGACGCACAATCCGCACGAGCGCGAAACCGGTTTCCTGAGCGGCGAAGCGGCAGTGGATAGCGTTGTGGCGGCTGAAGCGCTGAAATACGCGTTCCAGCGAGAGCGTCCCGTTAACGACAACGCGAACGGCAAGTTCTGGAACAACGGCGATTCGTTTCCGTCAGTTCACGCTGCAGCAGCATGGTCCATTGCGAGCGTGGTCGCGCACGAGTACCCGGGGGTGCTGCCGAAGGTTGCGGCTTACGGACTCGCGACGGCTGTCAGCGCGGCGCGCATTACAGGCAAGGAGCACTTTCCCTCAGACGTGCTGGTTGGCAGCGCGATCGGCTGGCTGGTGGGGCAGTACGTTTATCGCGACCATCACGATCCGGACCTTCCGGGCGGAGGATGGAGCCTGCTCGGCATCCGGCCGGAACGGCCTGGACATGGGCAGTCTAAATACATGGGCTCCCCCTACGTGCCGCTGGATAGCTGGGTGTATCCGGCATTGCTGCGTCTAGGCGCGCTTGGGTTCATCAAGAGTGATTTTGAAGGAATGCGTCCCTGGACGCGCATGGAGTGCGCGAGGCTGGTGGAAGAAGCCGACGAGAACATCGGCGATAACCCAGACGCGGGGGAACAGGCGACCCAGCTCGATAGCGCATTGCAAAGAGAATTCTCGCGCGAGATTGAACTGCTCGGCGGCGGGAACAATGCATCCGCGCATATCGAGTCGGTCTACACGCGCGTGACGGGCGTTTCTGGAAAGCCGCTCACCGATGGCTATCACTTCGGGCAAACGATTGTGAACAACGATGGCCGGCCGTATGAGGAAGGCGCGAACGACGTGACGGGCCTTTCTGGGTGGGGAACAGACGGCCCGTTCGTTGGTTATTTTAGCGGCGAATACCAGCACGCGGCGAGCGCGCCAGCACCGCCCGCGGCCGTCGGTCCGACCATTGCCGCGCAAGACGGCTTGCCGGTGACTCCGCCGAACGCGCCGATTGCATCGACGGACCAATTTCAGTTGCTGGATTCATATGTGGGCATGAACTTCCATAATTGGCAAATCACCTTCGGAAGACAGTCCCAGTGGTGGGGGCCCGACGCCAGCGGGCCGATGGACTTCAGCAACAATGCGGCGCCGATCGACATGTTCCAGATTAATCGCGTTTCGCCGTTCCGGCTGCCGAGCGTGCTTGGGATTTTCGGACCGATCCGCGCCGACTTTTTCCTCGGGCAGGTCACCGGCCAGCATTTCATAATGATCGGTAACCAGGTAACAGGGAACTTTTCTCAGCAGGTCAGTCCGCAGCCATTCGTTTATGGCGAGAAGATCAGCTTCAAACCAACCCGGGACTTGGAGGTCGGGTTTGGGCTCACTACGCTGACCGGAGGACCCGGCGATCCTTTCACGATCAAGAAACTTCTTGAGGCCGCTTTCCCAGAAGGGGGCGGCGAGGCAGGAACCCCGAACTATTACGGCAATGGCCATTCGGAGATGGATTTTACTTACCGCGTGCCGGGAATGCGGCATTGGCTGACGCTTTATGCCGACGGCTATACCCAGGATGAGGCTTCGCCGCTGCTCGGAGCGTGGGACAAGGCTGCATGGACCGCCGGCATCTACATCCCCGCAATGCCAAAAATTCCCAAATTGGATTTGAGAGCTGAGGGAATTTACAGCGACCCTCCTATTGGAGGAACTGTTTCTCATGGATTTTTCTACATTGGCACCTCGTATCGCAATGGATACACAAATGCTGGGAATTTGATGGGCAGCTGGATTGGGCGGCAGGGCCAAGGCGGCGAAGGCTGGGCGACCTACTGGTTCACGCCGGAGGATAAGCTGCAGTTCAATTTTCGCCACCAGAAGGTCAGCCAGCAGTTCGTTCCTTTCGGCGGAACGCTCACAGATGGAGGCGTGCGGGGAGATTTCTGGGTTGGTTCTCATATCAGTGTGTCCGCGGAGGTTCAATACGAAAGGTGGGACTTCCCGATTCTGTCGGCGACAAGAGAAACTGATGTGACCACGTCGATTCAGTTCACGTATTGGCCGAAATTATTACATACTCAACAAGACACATTAATTCATTCTGAACGTGACGAGATGAGTTACGTCGCTGTTAAATAGGAACGCAAAGAGAATGACGAAAGAGATCGAGCGCGCACACACTGAGGAGATCGAACTCCTCGATCCTGTGCGGGCTATAGTGCCGGCCGAAAGCGGGCAGGAGCGGCGAGACAAGTCCATCGCTGGCCTGCGTCTGCTTTGGAACCAAATGGGCTTCCTTTGGCGGCTTGTGGGATTGGGCTTAGTTACTGCAACTGTGGTTGCCTTTCTGATTCCTAACAAGTACACGTCCGCGACGCGCTTGATGCCGCCCGATCAGGGTTCCGGTTCAGGCCTCGCCATGCTGGCAGGCTTGGCAGGGAAATCCAACGGGGCAGCGTCATTGGGAGCTCTTGGCGGGGAACTCCTCGGCTTGAAGACGACAGGTGACCTTTTCGCCGGAGTGCTTCACAGCCGGACAGTTGAAGATGACATTATTTCGAAGTTTGATTTGCGCAAGATATATCGAGACAAGCACTGGGAAGATGCCCGTAAAACGCTTGGCGAGAATACAAGCATCTCGATAGACGAGAAGAGTGGAATTATGACGCTTGCGATAACCGATAAAAGCCCGGAAAGAGCTGCGGCAATGGCGCAGGAGTATGTAGCAGAACTAAATCGGACCGTAACGGACCTAAATACTTCATCGGCCCATCGAGAGCGGGTGTTTCTCCAAGACCGCTTAGGCCAAGTCCAGCAAAATCTTGAAACGGCCGAGAAGCAGTTCAGTCAATTCGCCAGCAAGAACACGGCAATCGATATTCAGGAGCAGGGAAAAGCAATGATTCAGGCTGGCGCTAGTCTGGAAGGCCAGCTCATTGCCGCGCAAACGGAACTTGAAGGCTTGCGTCAGATCTTCACCGACAACAATGTTCGGGTCCGCGAAACCCAAGCGCGTATCGGCGAAATTCGTCGGCAATTACAGAAGCTGGGCGGAACGAGTTCTCCTTCCACTGACGCTAAAGCAGCACCGACGACTGAAGCCGGTTCACTTTATCCGTCGATTCGCGAGCTCCCAATCCTCGGTGTGACATATGCCGATTTGTACAGGCAAATGAAAGTTCAAGAGACCGTCTTCGAAGTTCTTACGCAGGAATACGAGCTCGCCAAAGTTGAGGAAGCCAAGGAGACGCCGAGCGTAAAGGTTCTCGACCCAGCGAATATCCCTGAGAAGAAATCGTCGCCGCATCGCCTACTGATAATGTTCGCAGGTACGTTCCTGGCAGGAACTTTTGGAATCGCATGGGTGCTTGGGAGTGCCAAATGGCAGGAAATTGACGGACAGGACCCGGGGAAGGTGCTGGCCCAAGAAGTTTTTCATTCTATTAGAAAGCACGTGCCATTGCTATCGCGAAATGGTTCGTCAGGAATTGCAGACAATAGCTCAAACCCACAGGAGAAGAACTGAATGCGTTGGAAAGATATAAAGGCTAGGGTCTGCGGAGAGGCTATTTCCCGAGACTGATGGCGAGCGGATTCCAATCTCTTTGGCGCTGGTTCTCATTCGCAGACGTCGTTATTGCGGAGCGAGCCCACGAGTCGTCCACCAGTGCATCGGGCGATGTTGTCTCCTCGCAAAGGAAGCAAGGCGATGGCCGCCGACGTAGCGATCAGGCGCGCGCTCGGTCAGTTCGCCAGATCAGTGGGCGATGGATCCGAATATCATACGCGCTGGTAGACTTGCTTCTTGTCTGTATTGATGGCTTCATCGCATTATCACTACGTTTCTTCGGAAATTCTGCCAAGGATATCCTGCATTGGCACCGCACAATCGCTGAAATCGGTCTTCCTGTCGGGCATTATGCTGCATTCTTGCTGCTTTATGCCGTCGTGATTCTCCTGTTTTGCCAGAGCCAGGATCTTTATCGCACTGTTCGGACGCGAACTGCGATGGACGAATCCCTAGCGGTTGTCAAAGCAGTATTCTTCGCTACGCTGTTACTTTCAGCGTTCGTGTATCTATCGGGAGTAAAAATTGTCTCGAGGCTCGTTGTAGGTTACGCCGGCGCGCTCAACGTAATGACGTTCATCGCTTGGAGGCTATGGAAGAGAAGAATAATACTTCAGCGTGCTTCCAAAGGGATTGGCACAAGAAGCGTATTGATTGTCGGCGCCGGACGCATCGGGCAAGCTCTGGCTGCACTTCTTGAAGAAAACAAAATGCTTGGGTACTCCTTCAAGGGTTTTCTTGATGCCAATCACAGCACAGATCCGCGACTCTTGGGAAAGATTGAGGATCTCGCGCGTATTGCCCAAGCTGAGTTTGCGGATGAGGTTTTCATATCCATTCCGTCCGAGAGAGAGCTGGTGAAAACCGTGGCGGTCGAAGCGCGTCGCCAGCGGTTGGCAGTCAAAGTCGTGCCGGATTTGTATGACGGCTTCGGCTGGAATGCGCCGATAAGCCACGTAGGCCATTTCCCGGTTATGGAACTTCACTGGGAGCCGATTCCTTCCGTTGGACTATTTTTTAAGCGTGTTATTGACGTAGTAGGGTCCGGTCTGGGATTGATAGCTCTCTCGCCTGTTTTGGCGGCCATCAGCATAGGCGTCCGCCTGAATTCACGAGGGGCAGTCATTTATTCTTCACCGCGTGTAGGCAGGAAAGGGCGGAAATTCGTTTGCTACAAATTTCGCACAATGGTCGCAAATGCAGACGCAGTGAAAAACGAACTGCGGCATTTGAACGAGCGTGAGGGTCCGACGTTTAAGATCACGAAGGACCCGCGTATAACTCAGTTCGGCAGGTTTCTAAGAAAATACAGTCTGGATGAGTTGCCGCAGTTGTGGAATGTACTGAAAGGCGAGATGAGTTTGGTTGGCCCACGACCTCATCCGTTGGACGACTACGAACAATATCAGCTCGAGCACCTGAGGCGCCTTGACGTTAAGCCAGGGATCACCGGCCTTTGGCAAGTGACCGCGCGCAGGCATCCGTCCTTTGACGCGAATATGCGTCTCGATCTCGATTACATCGAGCACTGGAATCTCTGGCTCGACTTAAAAATTTTGTCAAACACGCTTTCAGAGGTTTTCAGCGGATCCGGTTCATGAAAACGGCCGTGGCCCAAAAACATAAGGGATTGGCTTGAACTTGGGCAGAATAACTCGGTCATTCCACGAAGCAGTTTCACGGTTGGATCCTCGTCAGCGTTCCCACCTCTTCCAGCGTGGGGCGCGCAATGCGTTCTGGAATACATTTGACTACGTGGTACTGCCCTTGCTGTTTCTGCTGGCAACGCCGTTTTTGGTTTCGCGGCTGGGAACTGAGCAGTTCGGAATTTGGATGCTAGTCAATGCCCTCACGGGAATGCTGAGTGTGATGCATTTCGGCTTGGGAGACGCAACTGTCAAGTATGTTTCGACTTATCGCGCACGGGAAGATTGGCAAGGTGTTGTTCGAGTGGTCCGTTCCACACAGACCGTTTATGGCTGCTTGGGAATCCTCTCGGCCACGGCGATTTGCCTGTGCGCTGGCTCTTTGGCACATCACGTTTTCAAAATCGAGGCCTCCCATCAAGGTTTGGCAATTGCGGCTATTCGTATTGGGGGCATCGGTCTGGCCCTGCGCTCGTTCAATAACGTTTTTGCTGCTGCATTGCAGGGATTTGAACGCTACGACCTTTCCGCGCGGGTCACGATTATCACCAAAGCGGCGACCATTGGCGGCATTGTCGTCGCCGTTGCGCTTGGCTACGGCCTTGAGGTCGTGCTGTGGCTATCCGTCCTATGCGCGGCCGGTGGAGCTGTTGCCCTGGCGTTCGTTGCAAAGTGGCTGATACCGGCGTTGAGGTTCTGGCCAATGCTGGACCGCGAAGCGTTGAGAGAAGTTTTTGGTTTTGGTTTTTATTCTTGGTTGAGCGCGATCGCCGGAACCATTTTTGCTCAGGCAGATGTGCTGCTTGTAGGAGCTCTTCTCGGTACAGCAGCCGTGACGTATTACAGTGTATGCCAGAAACTCGCGATGCAGGTTCATGCGTTTCTTGCGGCTGGGAGCGCGTTTCTCTTTCCCATGTCAAGCGTAGCGGCAGAGCAGGGCGACTTGCGGCAAATGCATCGTATTTATACGGGCGCGCTCAGTCTCATCGCAGTGCTCTCGGCCGCCATCGGAGTTCCGTTGTTCCTGTTCTCGCAGAGCATTCTCACGCACTGGATGGGCGCCGATGTCGCTCTGCATGCTTCCGGGCTGCTAAAGATTCTCGTATTTGGGTACGCGCTGCTCGCAACTAGCATCGTTCCTTACAACGTTCTGAACGGCACAGGTCGTGTACGCGCCAACATGGCATTCGCCTGGTTGACACTCGTAATTGTGATCGCGGGCATTTTCGCGTTGGTACCTATAACTGGCTTAGCAGGGGTCGCGTGGGCAAAAGTGCTGAACATTGGACCCCTCCTGGCGGCGATGGCCTACGTGCAGCGCAAGGTATTGAAGGAAAAGAATTGGACAGCCATTTTAGTGCCTTTCTTGCCGGTTTTATTTCTCTTTGGACTAGCGCAAGTGCTTTTGAGCTTTTATGGGAATCCGCAACTGAGTAATCTGATCACGCTGGGAGGTGTGATTATCGGATCAATGGCTCTGGCAGGGACGCTCGGATTGCTCCTGCAGCGGATTGTGAAAATCGGCTACATCTCGGTGTCTCAAAGCACAGGTTAGGGTTCGAATCAGACTAAAGACATAGCGGAGTGCTGAAAGTGCGGATTGCATAAACGCATCGTAAATGCCTTAGTGCCTGTCGAATCAGCTTGACGGAGAGAAAATTAAGAACATGCCATTAGGTCGCCGTATCGGGAAGATAATCAAGCAAATTGACAAGAAATTTGGCTTCCTCGCAGTGCTTTCAGGAGAGCCTCGCCCGCCTGCAGGTGGGTTTGACTTGAAGGGCGAAAAAGCACTGGATTGGGGCTGGGTTTGCGTCAACTTGCCGAAGTGTGCGGAGAGGGGATTGGACATCGGCTGCGGAGAGTCCCCAACCGTGCCAGCGATGCTTTCGTTGAACTATCAGGAAGTTGTGGCGGTCGACCTGCAATTTCCACTCGACAAACAACTGAAAGGCCCCCGTTTCGTGCAGGGTGATATTAATGAGCTTTCCCTTAATCCTGGATTCGACGTCATTGTTGCCTGCTCGGCTGTAGAGCACATCGGCCTTTCGGGCAGATACGGCTCCGGCGAGGATGCCGATGGTGATTTGAAAGCTATGCGGAAGATCAAGACCCTTCTCAAGGCGGACGGGATTCTCATCCTTACTGTACCGGCGGGTAAAGATGCTGTGTACAAACCATGGCACAGGGTTTATGGGAAGAAGAGAATTCAAGACTTGCTTTCTGGCTTCCGCATTAAGAAGTCGGAAGGGTATGTAAAAGAACCTTGGGGACCATGGACCAAATCAACATTGGATGAAGCACTGGAATTTTCGGCAACTCCAGCGCGATACGCGCTTGCTCAGATGGTACTAACCGTCGAGGACAATTGAAAAATATTCGACATATCAGGAATTACGTGCGCCGCGGCTACCGTTTGCCCAGGTATGTTCTAAGAGATTTTTATTCGCGTGCAATCAGAGCCGCCTTCTACGAACAACCGCTCGCAGCCGAACTTGACATTAATCGGCGAGCGAATGTGCTGGTGGTTCGAACGGATGGTCTTGGAGATTTAATTCTTGCAACTCCACTTTTCAAGCATGTCAAGAAAGCCTTCGGGCACCCACGGATCTGTTTGTTAACCCGCCAAGAGTGGACAGACCTGTTTCAAAATTATCCTTACATCGATGAGGTGATTCCGTGGAGTATTCAAAAATACGCTACAAGCGTTCGCTACAGGCTCAAGTTTATCGAAGCGCTCAGAAGAAGAAGTTTCGATCTGGCAATCCATCCGGTCTACTCCCGTGAGCCGTTAAGCGATGAAGTTGTGTGCTGCACCCATGCTTCTCAAAAAGTCGGGTTTGATGGAGATTTGAACAACATCAGTAAGAAGCAGAAATCTAAGAACGACCGGTATTACACGCGGCTGATTAAAAGTACTTCCCTGGTTTGTTCAGAAATAGAACGGAACCGGGATTTTGCGGAACAAGTGATCGGTGAGATTATTAGGCTGGCGGATTTTCAACCGGAGCTGTGGCTGGGTGATGCCGATCGCATCGCCGCGCTTGAGATTCTCGACCAACGGGCTGTCAGCGTGAACGGTGGTGTGGTCATTGCCTTGTTTCCCGGGGCGTCTTCGGCATATAAAACATGGCCTGCAGCGAACTATGCTGAATTGGCTAACCGACTGCACGAGCGCTTCAATGCGAAGGTCATCGTCTGCGGAGCCCACGGCGATGCGGACATTGCATCAGACGTGATGGACAAAGTCCGTGGACCAGTTGTTAATCTGACAGGAAGAACCTCATTAACTCAATTGGCTGCGGTGCTGAAATCTAGCGATCTCTACATTGGGAACGACACGGGCCCGCTGCACATGGCGGTCGCTGTTGGAATTCCTACACTCGGCATTATGGGCGGAGGGCATTTTGGCCGTTTCTACCCTTATGGTGACCTCAACAAGCATCGAGTTGCTTTCAAGAAAATGGATTGCTACGGCTGCAACTGGAATTGCATCTACGACACCACTCGCTGCATTCAGGAAATCTCCGTAAACGACGTTTGGCACGAAGCTCAGCGAATAATGGAAGAAGTAGTTCTTCCGTCGAGGAGACACCGCGACACAGAATTGTGCAATGGCGTGACCTTACCGTGATGAAAGCTCTCGAAGCCCAAACACCTCAACCGTACTCCTTGCCACTCCCGAAGGCTGGTTATGCGATTGTGGGCCTGCTGGCCATCTTCATCGCAGTCATCACCGGACTGAACTGGCAAGCGGGTCTTACGCTAACCCTAGTGCTAGCGTACATGGTGGTGATCTCCGTCCGGCTCGAGTGGGGAATTTACATAATCGTGGCCTTCGCAGTGCTCTGCATCGATGGTTGGGCTCCCAATCGATCGCCTGAAGATGTCGTGTTCCGCTTGTCGATTGGTCATATTTACATCATGGAGTTTGCAGTTTATGGATTGCTCGCCTCGTATTTTGTGAGGCGCGCACTCGACAAACGACCCGTGAGTGATCGTCGCTTTTTTGCCGTCACGCCTTTGGGCACTCCTCTGAAAGTATTTGCGGCGTTGCTGCCACTTTTTGCCATTTATGGCCTCGCTCTGGGTAACGCAACTAAGGAAGCACTCGGGTATGAAGAATGGCGATCGCTCTTCATGGCTATCGTATTGTATTTTCTGCTCACAACGATCATAAGGACTCGCGAGGAAGCACTCAAGCTTTTCTGGTGGTTCTTGGGGCTCAACACCATTCTCGGCCTTTTTTCCTTGGCCTTGTATTTTCTGGGATCGCAGGGACCGCTGCCTCTGATCTTCGGTTCTGGACCCGTTGGTGAGGGCCCCGAGAATTACACTTTCATGTTCGCGGCTCTCTGTGCGATCGCTTGGTTGCTCTTTTGCCGGGGGAAATATGCCGAGAAACGTAATCTGGTTTTGTTATCAGCTTTGATACCTGTCCTGAATGTCTTGCTCTCGGAAAAAAGGGATCCGCAGCTAGGTCTCGTTGTGGGTTTACTTGTGCTCACATGGAGAATGCCTCTGCGAAAGAAAGTGAAATGGGGAGGATTGGCCCTCGGGGCAGGCGCGACAGTTCTCCTGTTCGCGAGCGCGGTTGGAATGCGTGCAAAGAACAGCGGCCTGGAGGGTTCGACTTCGCGGTATGCAGAGGTCGAGGATTTCATTAAGAATCCTAGGCCCATGGCCCTTTTACAATCCCAATCCGTGGGCGACACCCTGGCGTTCCACATTTTCGACCTCGTCGACTCGTTTAACTCATTTCGTTTGCGTCCCATCCTGGGATACGGTTTCGGAGGTCACTTCCAGCGCGTGTACACATCTCTAGTGGGAGGGGACTTTGTTGAACCAGGAATCGTTCACGACCAGTATCTGGATTTCTGCATTAAGATGGGCCTCGTTGGCCTCTTCGCCTTCCTTTGGGTTCTCGCACAGTTCGTTACATTTTCTTTAAGGAACATCCCGCGGCCCCCCGTTTGGGCATACGACGCGATTGCACTCGGCTTTGTGTCTGCCATGTGCGGTGATATGGCAGTTGAAATCTGGGGGCCAAGCTGGCGCTCGCAGACCAAAATGCCCGTGATCTTTCTTTTCAGTTTTGCCATGGTAGTTTGTTTGTTGCGGAGATCAAATTCCAACGCGATTGTTCGCGCAGGGAAGCAGGATGAGTAGGCCAGCGACAATCTGGCATTCGTTCATTTTCCGTATCCTTGGATACTTCCGAAGGCGCCGTGGCAAGTTCCTCCTGGCGCAGTTCCCAGACATACAGACGTTTTCGATCTGCGATTTGGGCGGTTCAGAGCACTTTTGGGATGAGGTGAAAATCGGGGTTTCTCGCAAGAAGGTGACAATATTCAACATTAGCACTGATGAAACACAAGCGCTCCACAACATCAATCGCGAGCACACTCAGTTTGTGCTCTATGACGGTCACACGGTGCCAACCCAGAATGAAGCATTTGACTTGTGCATCTGCAACTCGGTCATCGAGCACGTTGCGCCGGACCAGCGCGAAGAATTCGCACGGGAAGTCATGCGAATTGGGCAGCGCATATTTGTACAGACCCCGGCATTTGAATTTCCGTTCGAACCGCATTTTTTGCTGCCGTTTCTCCATTGGTTGCCACGGTCGCTTGGGTATTGGCTTGCATGTGTCAGCCCGTGGCGAATGCTGTCTCGTCCCAGTCTTGCAACTGCCCGCTCCTATTACTTTGGAACGCGTCTGCTGACCAAGAATGAGCTGTCCAAGCTATTTCCAGGCTGTTCGATACTCAGCGAACGATTCGTTTTTTTCGCAAAATCTTATTATGTGATACGCCATCCAGTAAGATCCGAACCGGGTTTGCAAATTGAGGATACCAGGTCGTCGGCCGATGACCATCTGACTGCTCATGCCGGGGGACGTGCTTTTGGTAACTGAGGTGCATATACATGACAGACTCACGACAAGTAAGAATATCGATTGTAACTCCATCCTTTAACCAAGGTGCGTTCCTTGAGGAAGCTCTGCTGAGCGTAAAGAACCAGAGTTATCCTGCGACCGAGCATATCGTCATTGATGGCGGATCCGCCGATGGAAGTGTGGAGATTCTCAAACACTATAGTTCTCAGCCAGGTTGGGGGCATTTGCGATGGGTTTCCGAGCCAGACAGAGGGCAGGGCGACGCCCTTAATAAAGGTTTCCGAATGGCAACTGGCGACATAATAGGATGGCTAAACTCGGATGACCGTTACCGTAACGATTGCTTCAAAGCGATCGTTCGAGAATTCCATAGATTCCCGCAGGTGGATATCTTATATGGTGATTACACCTATATAAATGAGGAAGGTCGCGTTTGGCGAATTCGTCGTGAGATCGAATTCAGCCGATTCATCCTTCTCTACCTGCACATGCTTTACATTCCGACGACATCAAGTTTTTTTCGGCGTCAAATTTTTGATGATGGTAATTGGATTGATCCTAAATATCATTCTGCGATGGATTACGATTTCATTTTGCGTCTTTTCTCAAAGGGTTACACGTTCCAGCATATCTCTGAAATCTTGGCGGATTTCCGACTGCACCCGCGAAGCAAGACGGTAGCGCATCCGGAAATTGGACTCCGTGAGCACAGCGAGATCAGCGCAATACATTCTCCTATTCTCCGGCGCGTGCGCTACAAGGTGTTCAGGAAGTTCGTTTTGACCGGGTTGAGGGTGGCTGCCAGGACTCTTCGGTATTCGCTAAAGCTATTGCATGGTTACTATTTCGAACAGTTCAGACCTTCCGTGCTCAGGCACGTGAACCCGCTCGAAGACAAGCCGAATGGTTGAAATTCTACATGATTCTGCATGGCCATTCAATTTATGACGGGCACTACCTTTTGAACCTAAACACATGAAAATACTGCTCGTTCATGATTTCTTTCAGCGCTTTGGCGGGGAGGATGCCGCTGCACTCGCAGAGAAGGCATTATTGGAGGAACATTCCGACGACGTAGTCTTCTACGTGCGCCACAATGATGAAATCAGAAACTATTCATTCCCGGAAAGGCTCGCCTCACCTTTTAATGCAATCTACTCCAATCGGACCAGACGAGAAGTAATTGATATAATCAAAAAGGAGCGTCCGGATGTCGCATATATTCAGAACTTTTTCCCTCTGATTTCTCCATCTCTTTATCACACCTTATACGCATGCGGGATACCATCCGTGCAGATGGCTCATGATTTTCGGTTTTTGTGTCCGAATGGCTTGTTCTACACGGGAGGGCAAATCTGTGAAAGATGCAAACATGGAACTTTTCTAAACGCAGTTATCCACCGCTGTTACAGAGACTCCTACTCGGCCAGCTTGGTGGCTGCTGCTGTTATCTCGATGAATCGTCACGCTGACCTGCTGGGTAAACTCTCAGCGTTTGTTTGTCCGACGGCATTTTCCAGAGAGAAATTGGTTGAAGTGGGAGTACCAGAAAAAAGAATCTTTGTTAAACCGCATTTCATTGACGCCTCCAGGATTCAGCCTCGCTTCGGACGAGGAAGTTACGTTCTGTATCTTGGCCGACTCTCGGCGGAGAAGGGCCTGTGGACTTTGGTGGGAGCTTTAGCTGGGATGAGCAATATTAACCTAAAGATTGTGGGATCGGGTCCACTCGAGAGTGACCTGCGCACTTACACTAAGGAAAAAGGCCTAAATCATATTGAGCTACTTGGCTTCAAAGAGGGGCCAGAAAAGTGGGAATTGCTACTCAATAGTTTGCTTCTTATCGTTCCTTCTGAGTGGTATGAGACCTTTGGACTAGTCGTTTTAGAGGCCTATTCTGCAGGGAAACCCGTTATAGGGTCGAATTTAGGAGGTCTGCCCTTCGTAATCGAAAACGGAATGAGCGGACTGCTGTTTCAATCTGGAAGCAGCGATGATTTGCGCGAGAAAGTATCGTACTTATTGGGCAGGCCCGATGAAGTCGAGAGAATGGGACGTTATGGTCGAGAGCTGGTAGATACGAAGTATTGTCCTGAAGAGAGCTATCGGAATATTAAGACCATTTTCTCGAGAGCGATCTCTGGTGATCTCAGCGGCGAAAGCTTTCGGGCGTAATTGTTAGACAGTGGAGTATGGGAGAAGATCATAGAGATGCGGATTGCGATGATTGGACTGAAAGCTCTACCCCCGCAGTACGGTGGATTCGAAACCGCAGCGGATGAGGTGGGGCGGCGGCTTGTCAAATTGGGGCACCAAGTACTCGCATACAACCGGTCGGGACTGACTTCATATCAGGGTAAAACATACGAAGGAATTGAGCTTGTGGCGTTGCCCACCATCAAATCGAAGCATTTAAGCTCGATTGTCCATTCATTCTTGTGTAGTATCCACTGCCTTTCTCAGGATGTTGATGTCGTACACTACTTTATAACCGGGACAACGCTGTTTGCGCCTATTCCTCGGCTTTTCGGGAAAAAGATTGTATGTTCCGTTGATGGTACCGATTGGCAACGCGGAAAATGGGGTCGATTTGCACGCTGGTACTTACGTTTTTCAGAACGTCTTGCCGTCTGGTTCTGTCACGCTCTGATCGCCGATTCACAGGAAGTTGTCCGCTACTACAAAGAGAAATATCATGCGGATACTGTTTTCATACCATATGGAACGCGCGAAAGCTCATCGTTGAGCAGAGAAGCCCTAGAACGTTTTGCCTTGAAGGATAGGGAGTATGTGCTCTTTGTTGGCCGACTGGTCCCGGAAAATAACATTCATCAATTGATCTCCGCGTTTGAAGGTATTCGCACAGACAAGAAATTGGTGATCGTGGGGGACGACCCTTGGGGCAAGGAATATGTTGCCTCATTGAAATCAACCAAAGACTCGCGGGTCATTTTTACAGGTGGCATTTACGGCGGAGGTTATGAGCAACTTCAAAAAGGCGCCTACTTATTTGTTCTCCCCGATGAGGTGGGCGGAACTCATCCCTCACTTGTGGAAGCCATGGGGTTTGGCAATTGTGTTCTTGTCAACGATACACCCTCGAATCTAGAAGTGATCGGCGAAGCTGGCTTCAGCTATCGTGGTTCCGAAGGAGCCCTGGACCTGCGCAGGCAGCTTCAAATGCTCGTAGATAAGCCACATGTTGTCGAGGAGCACAGGAACATGGCAAAGCAGCGAGCCCTCGCACACTATTGCTGGGACGACGTAGTGCGCCGGCATGAAAAGCTTTATCGTAATCTGTCCGTGAAGACCACCAGTGTCGGATCAGGCGAGGTTAAGCCAATGGATCAGAAGCCCTGAGACAAACGATCTTTTGCGACTGAATTGGTTCCGCTGAGGAGAAATTAGCATGGCGAAGCGCGCGCTTATCACGGGTATCACCGGTCAGGATGGGTCATACATGGCAGAGCTTCTTCTCTCAAAGGATTACGAGGTGCATGGAATCATTCGAAGGGCCAGTACGTTTAATACCCAGCGCCTGGACCATGTCTACAACGATCCTCACAAACCAGGCGCGCGTCTCTTTCTTCACTTTGGAGATTTGTCCAGCGGAGAACAGCTCAGCAACCTTATCTACAATGTAGAACCTGAGGAGATCTACCATCTCGGCGCTCAAAGCCACGTCCGTGTGAGTTTTGACATGCCAGAGTACACCGGCGATACGACCGCACTGGGCACCACCAGGATGTTGGAAGCAATCCGAAGGAGTGGAATCAGAACGAAATTCTATCAAGCGAGCTCTTCCGAAATGTTTGGCAGCGCACCTCCGCCCCAAAACGAGTGCACACCATTTCATCCCAGAAGTCCGTATGGCGCAGCGAAGCTATATTCCTACTGGATGACAGTCAACTACCGTGAGGGTTATGGCTTGTTCGCGAGTAACGGCATCCTGTTTAACCATGAAAGCCCTCGGCGCGGCGAGACATTCGTTACACGCAAAATCACGCGCGCTGTCGCTCACATTGTCGCCGGGAAACAGCAGGACCTATATCTGGGAAATCTAAACGCAAAGAGGGATTGGGGATATGCCCCTGAGTACGTCGAAGGCATGTGGCGCATCCTGCAGCAAGAGGACGCCAGTGATTTTGTTCTCGGCACTGGCGAAGAGCACTCCGTTAGAGAATTCCTCGAAGAGGCCTTTAGCTACGCGGGGCTGGACTGGGAAAGGTATGTGAAAACAGATCCAAAATACCTGCGCCCTACAGAAGTTGACTGTCTGATTGCCGACTGCGCTCGAGCGCGACACAGATTGGCCTGGGAACCCAGAATAACCTTTACCGAATTAGTCCGCATTATGGTTGACGCAGACCTTGAGGCGGCGGGTCTTCCCGTTATCGGAGAGGGGAATAAAACCCTCGCCAGCAAATTTCATTCTTGGCACCAATGGAATAGCTCTGTTTCTCCGGCATCACAGCTGGTGGACGGCCGCGTTCGTGTGATGGAATAGCCAAACGTTAGAGGAGAGAACAGGAGTGAATTTCTGGGCGCGAAAGAGAGTTCTTGTCACCGGTGGCGCAGGATTTCTCGGATCTCAAGTTGTGGCGAAACTGCGCGCCCGCGGATGCCAAGATATTTGTATCCCGCGAAGTCGTGAATTTAATCTTTGTGAAAAAAAAGATGTGAGCAGATTGTTCGAAGTGGTTCATCCGGATCTTGTCATTCACTTAGCGGCGGTGGTTGGTGGCATCGGAGCCAACCGTAGGCACCCCGGTCGCTTCTTTTATGAGAATGCAATGATGGGACTCCTTCTTATCGAGGAGGCTCGGCGCATCGGCGTCGAGAAATTTGTTTCTATGGGCACAGTCTGCTCTTATCCGAAATTCACCCCCGTCCCCTTTCTAGAAGAAGATCTCTGGAACGGCTATCCTGAAGAAACCAATGCGCCCTACGGGCTGGCTAAAAAGATGCTTCTGGTCCAACTGCAATCCTATCGTGAAGAGTTTGGATTCCCTGGCATTTACCTGATCCCTGTAAATCTCTATGGTCCTGCTGACAATTTCGATCTAGAGACGTCCCACGTAATTCCCGCCCTCATCAGGAAATGTATCGAGGCGAAATCCGAGCGGCGCAAGAAGATAACTGTGTGGGGCACAGGAAACGCCTCACGAGAGTTTCTGTACGTAGAGGATGCTGCCGACGGCATCCTTATGGCCGCGGAACGTTATGATAAACCTGATCCCGTTAATTTGGGTTCAGGCAGCGAAATAACGATTAAAGCGCTTGTTTCCATGATTTGTGAGATGACGAATTTTAAAGGAGCGATTGAATGGGATCCCTCGAAGCCGGATGGGCAGCCGCGGAGGTGTTTGGATACAGCGCGCGCTGAACGAGAATTTGGTTTCAGTGCCCAGGTCAGTCTTCGCGAGGGCTTGCGCAGAACAATTGAGTGGTATGAGAGCCACTGCGTTCATTCAGCATCCGCCAAGCTTCCTGACCAGGCCTCTGCTGGGTGAAGCAGATTTGCCTGCTCGCCTCTATTTGCGTCTCCGCCATTGGTTTCTCAAATATCTTAGAGACTCTTCAACAAATCCGATCTGCTCGGGAATAAAGGGTCGCGGTAGCTGCCGGAAATATCCTCTATCGCGTGCCTTCTTGAGTCTTCTCGTCGGGCGGCATAAACAGATATGAGAGATCGGATTTCCGTAGGGATGCGTCGTCCACTTGTAAGTCATGACTTCCTCAACTCGCGTTACTCCAATTCCCAGTTCTCGTCGGGCGACCGATCGACACGCCTGAATTTGCGTCTGGTAAGTGCGCCACAGCCCGCCAGGAAGATGCCACATCGAAGGCCAATAGGGGTCCGTTGCCGGCCGGCGAACTAGAAATATCTCCCAACGACCAGCAGCTCTGCGAGGAATCACGAGCTCGACATAAGGCAACGCAAAACTCTTGTGAAGTTCCAGCCAGACCTCGTCAGGATAGTAGTCCCTGCTATCTCTCCGCATTTCCTTCAGGAGCTCAGATAGCATCACGGCTCGATTCGGTTTCATTCGTTGTGCCTCAACTGGATTTGGGCGACATGGCAGCTAGCGTGTCTTCGAGACTGGTCCGTGCGCTCAATTCCTTCCGGTCAGAAGGAATTCAAAAAGCGCCCGTCGTCGATACTCGAAAAAGACCAGCTGGCGCGCATGACTAAATTGTGGCGCTGCGATACGCCGTCAGCCGCGACCATTTCGGCTTGATAAAAGACGGGAACTTTTCGCCGGACGCAGGCTTCGAGCACGCGCTCCGTCAGCGCGGCGCTCACCACACTCGTAATCTGAGATTATTAGCACATTCACAGCTCTGACTTCGGCAAGAATTCGGTTCGGCAATTCATCCTCGGCGTTTTGCGGCAAGCGCGTGCGCATTTCCCGATTCAATCGGCACGCCTTCGGCTAGCGGCGCTTCGCATGCTGTTTGAACCTGCTCGAGCGTGACCCTCGCCTCCTATATTCTCTCCTGCCATGCGGCCCATTAAAGCCTTTCAAGTCTAGCAGGAGGTCGAAGGTTCAAATCCTTTCGCCCCGACCATTTATTTCACGAGCTGGCCCGTTAATGGAAACTCCGGAGAAATAATCGGCAGCGGGTCGCGGATGTGTTATAGTTGTTCTGCGCTTAATACCGCGGTTGTGTTGTGCGGCTCTGGATACGTAGCAAAACCCGAGATTCCCCGCCTTCAGTTCTCTCCGATGTTTTCAGCGTAATTTCAAACCAACACTGGTAATCAGAATTACCGTGCGTGTCTGAACGGTTGTGCGCACAGAATCGATTTCACCAGTAGAGAAGGCAATACACAAGATGGATAGCTTTACAGAACTACCGATTTCCAATTACACGAAGGACCGCATTGCGTCGAATCATTTTTCGATTCCGACGCCGGTGCAAGCTGCGGCAATCCCGCAGGCTCTGGATGGCAAAGACGTGCTGGCTACAGCCCAGACAGGAACCGGCAAGACGCTGGCGTTTTTGATTCCGGTTATGGAGCGGCTGCTCCAGCAAAACGCGCCGGGGATAGCGGCGCTCGTTCTGGTGCCGACGCGCGAACTTGCGATGCAGGTGGTCGATCAATACAACGCGCTGAGAGGCGCGAAACTTTCGCCTGCGGCGCTTGTCGTTGGCGGCTTGGCCGAAGGCGCGCAGCTCAGTGCGCTGCGCAAAGGAGCGCGGCTGGTCGTCGCCACTCCAGGAAGATTGGAAGATTTTCTGGACCGCAAACTGGTCCACTTCCGGACATTGCAGATTTTGATTCTCGATGAAGCGGATCGCATGCTCGACATGGGATTCCTTCCAGCAATTCGCAGGATCGTGGGAGTGCTGCCGAAAGAGCGGCAGACCATGTGTTTTTCCGCGACGCTCGAGGCTTCGGTCGCGCACCTTGTGCATGATTACATGCGGCATCCCGTTCGGCTCGCGTTTGGCTCGACGCTCAAACCTTCGGAGAATGTGCGCGTGCAGGCATTCGAAGTTTCCGCTGATGGCAAACAGGATCTTCTACAGCGATTGCTCGCCAAGGAAACCGGCCGCTGCTTGATTTTCGCGCGCACGAAACGCGGCGCGGAACGCCTGGCGAAAAATCTGAACCGTGAAGGCTTTGCCGCGGCGATGATTCACGGTGGACGCTCGCAATCGCAGCGCACGGCGGCGCTCACGGGATTTCAACAGGGCCGCTATCGCATTTTGGTCGCGACTGATCTGGCTTCGCGCGGCATCCACGTGCAGGACATCGCGCACGTCATCAACTATGATCTTCCCGAGATCGCCGAGAATTTCATCCATCGCGTTGGACGCACGGGCCGCGCGGGCGAGCGAGGAGTTGCTTCGACGCTCTTCGCACGCGAGCAACGCGCGGAGTTATTTCAATTGGAACGCACGCTCGGCATTCAAATCGAGAGAATGCAAGACGACGGCAGCCACTTCGCCAAGGCGGATCGTAGCCAAACCCGTCCATCCACTCATCGCGCGATACAGTCGTCAAGGATGAGTGCATCGAGCAGCAGCGACCGTGGCATATCCGCTCCCATATATAGGATGGATCGTTTGCCCGGTGAAGTGCTGCAAGCACAGATGGAAAGCTAGCGCGCGGCATTCGCCGGAAATATCCGCAAGTTGCTGTTTCGAGCCCCGGCCGCATTTTGACCGGGGTTCGACACGCTTCTATTTTTCCTCGACGTTTTGAGTACGTCGGCGCTGATGCAGTTTATTGAAGTCCTTCACATAGACGCGTAGTCCGAAGTTTGGCGTTATTTTTGTATAGCCCGCCGCGAGCTGCTCCTTGTAATGGTCCAAATAAAAATCGAATGGATCACCAGGGTCCATGTCGATCAGAATCATGTCCGCGTCGTCCATCGTTAGCTTGCCGAAGCGCAGCGTATTTCCGCCGTATGACATGTAATTTCCGATGCGCAGATACTTGATGGATTTGTCGTCACTCCCAAAGGTCTGCACCAGAGTATTGCCTTCAAATCGAATGGCCGTGACCTTCCCTCGGATGTGTGGCGCGGGCAAAATTTCCGAAAGGTCGAGAATCAAGTCGTTCTGGTCGGTGGCGACGCCCGGAATCTTGCCAGTCTTGACAAAGTCGGCGATCTGGACATTGAACAGGTCCATCAATCCCTTTACCGAAACATGCAATGCCTTGATCTTTTCGCTATGCAGGCGGATCTTTCCGTCGCGAGTGGCAGTCAGAACTCCGTCGGTTTCAAACGGTATGTCGCCTTTCGCATGCAGCTTGCCTTTTATCTTCAGGCGGTTGTTCTCTATCGTGACTGAAATATCCTTCAACGGCGCATTCGCGCTTGCGAAAACGTAGGAATTGAGTACGTTCGCCAGCGAAACAGTGTCGATTGCGATTTTCCCGGAACTGATTTCGATATTGAAGGATTTCTTATCGTCGAATATCGGGAATTTGTATTCGTCGGTGGGGACAACGTCGCCGTTTAGCGTCTCAATGTGGACGACGACAGAATCCGAAAAGTGGTACAGCACGTTCCGCATTTGCACTTTCACGTGAGTTTTGTGATCGCTTGGAGCGGGCTGCGTCTGCGCCGTCAGTGTCAATGGAATCAGAGTACACGCGATGATGCACAGCACCCGCCAAATCGAGTGCCGAGTAATTCTGGCGCAAAAACGGTAGTAGCCGTTGGTTTTTGGTTGCAAATCGTACACCCCCGACAATTAAGATGCGCGGGCTGCAGTTGCGTCGCCCTGTTGGTTCGTAATTCGCTACTCTTCGCGGGACATTTATGGCCCACGTGAGGGTTGCACGGAAGCGATTTCAGAGGGCTTCCGCGCGCCGCTGTTTCAAGCCATAATGTGCGGACAAATGGGCACAAATCTGAGCGACATTATCGCCGGGCACAACGCAAGTTCGCCTCTCGCCGAAGCGCACACGATTCCGTCGTCGTGGTATGTCGATGCGCGCGTTGCGCAACTCGAAAACGACGCGGTGTTCGGGAGGAATTGGCAAGCCGTCGGCCGCGCCGGTCAGGCCGCGGAGCCCGGACAATTTTTCACCGCAGACCTTGCCGGAGAGCGCATCGTCGTTGTGCGAAGCGCCGATCGCGAGTTGCGCGCTTTCTATAATGTGTGCCGGCATCACGCCGCGGCGGTGGTTACGGAAGCCGAAGGTCACGCAGTGAATTTTCGTTGTCCGTATCATGGCTGGACATACGGCACGGATGGAACGCTGAAAGGCACGCCGGATTTCGATGGCGTTTGTAATTTCGATCGCGGTAAGAATGGCTTGGTGGCGGTTCGCGTGGCAACGTGGGAGAAATTTGTTTTCGTCAATTTGGACGCACAATCCGGGCCGCTCGAGGCTTTCCTGGGGAGCCTCGTCAAGCGCGTGGCGCCCCTTCGTCTTGCGTCCTTGCACTTTTTCGAGCGCCGCAGCTACGAACTGAACTGTAACTGGAAGGTGTACGTCGACAATTTTCTCGACGGCGGTTATCACGTGCCGTATCTGCACAAGGGTCTGAACAGCGTGCTCGATTATGCGAATTACACAATCGAGAACGAAGATCGTTTCTGCCTTCAATCGAGTCCGGTGGAAACGTCGAGCGCAAATGCCGATGCTGACGCGGCGGCAACGCGGCAGGGTAATCGCGCGTTCTACTTCTGGCAGTACCCGAATTTCATGTTGAACTGGTATGAAGGCTACCTCGACACGAATCTTGTTCTTCCTCTTTCCATTGATCGCTGCCGCGTGATTTTCGATTTCTATTTCGCGGGCACGGGAGATGCCGCGAAGGAATACAATCAGCAAAGCGTCGCGGTCAGCCATCGCGTGCAGGAAGAAGATGTTGGAATATGTGAAGCGGTCCAGCGCGGGTTGCATTCGCGCGCTTATGTGGCCGGCCGCCTTTCCGTGCGCCGCGAAGCGGGCGAGCATTTATTTCACCGGCTGTTGCACGCGGATCTCAAGGCAGGGCTGGATCGCGGACACGACTGAGCAGTGACATCGCGCGGAGTTCCTACCCTTCGCACAGAACGCTCACTTCGCAAAATTCGCTCAGTGTAGGCAGGATGGGGCGCATCCGGAAAATCAGCTACAAATAAGTCGGAGGTGAATCAAACATGGACGTCAAAGCGGGTGCGCAGGAAAGATTCCGCGAGGTACGGAAGAACATACTCAATCTGAGCCACCGAATCCACGCGAATCCTGAACTTGGCTTCGAGGAAGAAGAAGCCTGCGCGTGGCTTGCGGACGAACTGGCGGGTGCGGGATTCGGCGTGCAACGGGGAGTTTGCGATGTGCCGACGGCATTCATCGCGCGCGCTGGCCACGGGCCATTGCACATTGCGATTTGCGCGGAGTATGACTGCCTGCCGGAAATCGGGCACGCATGTGGTCACAACATGATCGCAGCCATGGCCGTGGGCGCGGGGATCGCCGCGGCGAAAGTCGCGGATGATGCGGGATTGACGGTGAGCGTGATTGGCACGCCGGCGGAAGAGGTCGGCAACGCGAGCGGGAAAATTGTGATGCTGGAACGCGGCGGGTTTGCCGGAATTCACGCGGCGATGATGGTGCATCCCGCGCCCGTGGAAATGCTGGAAGCGCATCTGATTGCGGCGTCGATTTTCGACGTGTATTACACGGGCAAAGAAGCGCACTCGTCCGCATTTCCGGAAATGGGGATCAATGCCGCGGACGC
>DATNDO010000258.1:0-5389 GCA_035606955.1 Candidatus Angelobacter sp. | reverse complement strand
CAAACCGTGGAGTTCGATAGCACCACCGAGTGAGTTCCATCCTTATATTCCTTCCGAGAAAGTGATTCCGGAGTTCACCGGGCGCGCCATCGTCCTGGGAATTTTCGCGGGACTGTTTTTTGGCGCGATCACGGTTTACGTAGGCCTGCGCGCGGGGCTGACTGTATCCGCGTCGATCCCTATCGCGGTGTTGTCCATCAGCATTTTGCGGGCTTTCGGCAAAGCAACGGTCCTCGAAAATAATATCGTGCAGACCACCGGCTCAGCCGGCGAATCGATTGCCGGAGGCGTGATTTTCACGCTTCCCGCGCTGATTTTTCTGGGCTTCCCGCTGGAATACTGGAGCGTTTTTTTTCTGGCGCTGCTGGGCGGATGGCTGGGCGTGCTGTTCATGATTCCGCTGCGCCGGCAATTGATTGTGAAGGAGCATGGCGCGCTGTTGTATCCGGAGGGCACGGCGTGCGCGGACGTGCTGGTTGCCGGAGACAAAGGCGGGTCGTTCGCGAGCCGCGTCTTCTGGGGCTTTGGGCTGGGCGGCGCGTACGCGTTTTTGATGGAGACGATGGGATTCTGGCGCGACACGCCGGAAGTCCGGCCGAATTGGCTCCCGGGTGCGTCGTTCCGCGCGAACATCACGCCGGAATATCTGGGCGTTGGGTACATTATCGGGCCGCGGATCGCAGGCGTGATTTTTGCAGGCGGCGTTTTTTCGTGGCTGGTGCTGATGCCGGCGATAAAATTTTTCGGCGGGTTGATGACGCAGCCTCTTTTCCCAGGCCTGATTCCGATTGGGCAGATGTCTCCGGACGATCTATACCGTTCGTATATTCGTCCGATGGGCGCGGGCGCCGTGGCTGCGGCGGGCGTGATCACGCTGATCAAAACGATGCCGACAATCGTTTCCGCGCTGGCCGCGGGACTGAAGGACATGCGCGAGAGCCGCGCGATGGGCGCTGTGAATACAGCCATGCGGCGTGTTGATCGCGACTTCTCGATGAAAATTGTGGTGCTTGGGTCGCTGGCGATTATCGCGATGATGTGGGCGCTGCTGACGTTTCGTCCCATTCCCGGAGCGGCCACGACTCTGTTCGAGAATTTCGTCGCTGCGGTGTTTGTGGTAGTGTTCGGATTTTTGTTCGTCACGGTGTCGTCGCGGATTTGCGGGCTGATCGGCAACTCGTCGAATCCGATTAGCGGCATGGCGATTGCGACGCTGATGGCGACGTGCGCGATGTTCCTGGTGCTGGGGTGGACGGGAAGCGCGTTCTCGGTACTGGCGCTGACGATTGGCGGCGTCGTGTGCATCGCGTCGTCGAATGCAGGCGGCACTTCGCAGGACCTGAAAACAGGTTATCTGGTGGGCGCGACTCCCGCGAAGCAACAACTCGCGCTGATGATTGGCGTAATGGTTTCTGTGTTCGCGGTGGGCGCCACACTGAATCTGATGAACGTGGGCCTGGAGGAATACAAGCCCGCGCACATCGCGCTGGACATCAATCAACTGCCGTCAGGCGTCAGCGTGCAAAATCAGAGTTTCGCTCACGCGGGGAAAAATTATGTGCTGCTGAATGCCATCGGCTCGCACGTGGTGCCCGACGGCAACTATCTTTACGATTCAGCGGCTCACGAGATCGACGTTCAGTGGGTCCACGGCATCGGGAGCGAGAAGGCTTCCGCTCCGCAAGCGCGTTTGATGGCCACGGTGATCAACGGGATTTTGCAGCGGCAACTTCCGTGGCGGCTTGTGCTGGTAGGTGTGTTTCTGGTTATCGCGATTGAACTGCTCGGCATACGGTCGCTTCCGTTTGCGGTGGGCGCGTATCTGCCGATTGACACAACGATGGCAATTTTTGCAGGCGGAGTAGTGCGCTGGCTGGCCGAACGCGGCTCCAAAGATAAGAGCACCGCCGATAGCGAAATCGGCCCTGGGCCTCTTTACGCGAGCGGACTGATCGCTGGAGGAGGAATTTTTGGCCTCCTCGGAATCGTGATTTATCTTTTTGGCGACCCGAATTTCAGATATCACTTCCTGCCGGAACATTTCCTGCACATTGGCCCGAAAGTTTTGGGCGCGCTCGCCAGCAATCGCATTTTCGCGGTGCTGATGTTCGTCATTCTCGGCGGCACGCAATACTATTTCGCGCGCCGCAAAATGGAGTGACGCAAAAACCGCAATCGAGCCGGCAATCGTCAACGAAAAGTGGGCAAATGGAGCCAAAGGCTCATCCGCGTGTTAACTCTTTGAGCAATTAGACTGACAGGTGTGTCTAGTATAAGGCCTTTTTAAAACCCCGCCCTTTTTGCCCTTTCGAGGCAGTTTTCGCTCTGAGCTTCGCCCGTTTTGACTCCGCAGCCTTTGCCGCTTACACTGACTCGACGACCATGCGGCGCTATTCCACAAGCTCTTCCGGCTTTCAGTTCGACTGGGACTGGTCCATCACGCCCGCGATCAAATTCCTTGTTTTAGCCTGCGCCGCTGTCTATCTGGTGCAACTGTTGGTGCGCCAGTTCGGCGGCCCGCTGGTGGAGTACAGAGATATCGAATTGTTTTTCGGTTTGGTGCCCTATGGCGTCACTCACGCTCTGCGCATCTGGCAGCCGTTCACTTATTTATTTCTGCATGACCCCAGCACGATCTGGCACATCCTGCTGAACGTATTTTTTCTCTGGATGTTTGGGCGGGACGTGGAGCGGGCCTGGGGGCAGAAACGCTTTTACATTTATTATTTTATTTGCGGCGCCGGTGCCGGCGTTATCAATGTTACCGTGAAGACGATTCTGGATCCGCACGGCCTGGGCAGTGCCCTCATCCCGACGATTGGCGCCTCCGGCGCGATTTACGGCGTGCTGCTGGCTGCGGCGATTTTGTTCCCGCATCAGCGAGTGCTTCTGTTCCCGTTTCCCGTGGCGATTTCGATGCGGGTTTTCGTAGGCGTCATGGGAGTGATCGAGTTTTTCGGGACGCTGGGAGCGGGCGGAGACAAAGTCAGCCACGTCTGCCATCTTGGCGGCATGCTCGTGGGCTATCTTTATCTGCGAAGGGGCTCGTATCTTTATTCTTACCGTAATCGCGTTTCCGATTGGAAGCGGCGGCGAATGCTCCGCAAATTCGAGGTGTATCAGAAGCGCCACCGCGACGAGCCTCCGCCGCCGCCGGACAATTGGGTCAATTGATTAGGTTCGTTGAAGTTTATTTTGCGACCGCGAAATCGCTGACCACGCGGTAAAGAAATTCGATTCCCTTGCGAAACGAATCGAGCGGAATACGCTCGTTGTCCGCGTGCATTCGCAACGTATCTTCCTCGGTAAGCGGAAACGGCAGCAGCCCATAGGCTTGAACGTTCCGCAACCGAAGATAGGCGGAATCGGTCGCGCCCGTGGACATCATGGGCACCACCGGCACGCCGGGGAATTCCTCCTGCGCGGCCTGCTGAATCGTCTTGAACAATTCGCTATCGAGAGATGAAGACGGAGCCGCCGCACCAACCGAAGTATCGGCTTGAAATGTAATCTTGGGATCGTTCACGACGCCTTTCAGGTTGAGCAGCAGACCGTCGATTGAATTCCCGGGGAGCAAGCGAACATTCAATGTCGCTTGCGCTTCCGAAGGCACGACGTTTGGCCGGATGCCTGCGTTCAACATCGTGGGAGCAATCGTATCGCGCATCATGGAATTCCAAACGGGGCTCTCTTCGGAGATTTTTTTCTCCGCCAAGTCCGAGCGCACGGGATTATCGAGGGCGCGCATCCATTTTCCGATTTCAGGATCAATGACCGTCGAAAGCTGCCCGAAATAGGTTTCGGTCACGGGCGTAAGCTGATACGGCGTTTGATACGCGCCAATTTTGCCAATCGCGTCGGAGAGCCGCACGATGGCGTTATCCGGCAGTGGGACCGATCCGTGTCCTGAAGTTCCCGTCGCCGTCACGGTGACGTCCACCGGCACTTTTTCCGCCGCTTGGACGCCGACGTACTGCACCTTGCCATCCTTCACAATCACGCGGCCACCCTCGTTCAGGGAGAATCCGGCGGCAATTTTCTCCCAGTATTTGTCCAATGCAAATTTCATTCCCGCCTGGCCGCCCTGTTCTTCGTCGCCTTCGGCGAGCAAAATAACGTCGCGAGTGAGGCGCACGTTGGAACGTTTCAACGCGACCATCACGGCGACGTTGGCAATGGTCATGCCCTTGTCGTCAATCGCGCCGCGGCCGTAGAGATATCCATTCTGAATTACGGCGCCGAACGGGTCGACCTGCCACTTCGATTTGTCGACGCCCACCACGTCCAAATGCCCCACCAGCAGCAAGGCGCGCGATGGATCGGGCATCGAATTTGCCGAGAGACGCGCGATCAAAATCCCCCGTCCTGGCGCGCTTTCATAGGTCTCCACCGGTATTCCTTCTTTTTGCAGAATGCCCGCGAGGTATTTTGCCGCGGCCATTTCGTTGCCGGGAGGATTCGTCGTATTGATACGAATCAAACCTTGCAGCCAGCCCAACGCATCGATATACACTTTTTCAAAATCCAGCGCTCCGGTTTGCAGCGGTGGTTGTGTTTGCAAAGGCTGCGCTTGAGCAAATGCAGTTTCAGTAGCGCCCGCAGCGCCGGCAAGCAGAATGAGGACGAAGACAATTCCCGGCTTCCATCGCATCGAATCTCCATAAGTGCGGTAAATTTTCAGCACGAACGCCAAGTTCATACTATCATGGCGATTTCGCGGGCTGCGGTGGACGGCAAAGGTGTGTGGCTAAAGAATCGACCATCCCCGCGGCCTGTTTTGACATCCTATCGTGCACGGAGGCTTCAGTTCATGCGACAAAATGCGGTGCTGCGCTGGGTTGTCTTCGTCGTCGTAACTGCCGGGTTGATTGTGCCGGCGAGCGTGCTGGCACAAATACCAAGCCAGCAAAAGCCGCCCGCTCAGCAGCAACAACAGCAACAGCCTCAACAACAGCAGCCGCAGTACTCAATCACAGTGCAGTCGCAGTTGGTGCAAGTGAATACCGTGGTGACCGACCAGGACGGCAACATCATCACTGGTTTGAAACAGCAGAATTTCCGGATTTTTGATGACAATCAGGCAGAGCCTGTCACGAATTTTCAGCCGAACGACGCGCCGATAACGATTGTGCTTCTCATGGAGTTCAGCGCGCGATTTGGCGGAATCTTCGCATATTATTCGAAGTATCTGGCGTATGGCTTCGCGGAGCACCTGGGCCCGAAGGACTGGATCGCCGTGGTCACGTTTGATCTGAAGCCGCATATTCTGGTGGACTTCACGCACAACAGGCAAGAAGTCGAAAACGCGGTCTTGAGCCTTTATTTTCCTGGCTTCAGCGAAGCGAACGAATTTGACGCGCTGATCGACACGATCGATCGCCTGAAAGAT
>DATNDO010000233.1:0-6172 GCA_035606955.1 Candidatus Angelobacter sp. | reverse complement strand
CACTTTTCTACAAGACCTGCGCTTCGGAATTCGAACGTTAGCAAAGAATCCGGGATTTGCCACTGTTGCCATTTTGACGCTGGCGTTGGGCATCGGCGCGTCCACGGCAATTTTTTCGGTCGTCGACGCGGTCTTGCTGCGGCCGCTTCCCTATCCGGATCCGCAACGAATCGTGACCGTATGGGAACAGGAGGCCAACGGTCATCGAACGCGTTTGGCCGATCCGAACTTTCTGGATTTTCGTTCGCAGAACAATACGCTCGCCGGTCTCGCGACGTTTTCATCCGGGCCGGATTCCGTCTCTGGCGGCAGTGAGCCCGTACGCATGAACATCGGGCTGGTTTCTCAAGATTTTTTCAAGGTAATGGGAGTGGAACCATTCAGGGGCCGCGAATTTGCCTCCGATGAATTACACCCTCATGGCGCACCTGCGATGATCGTCAGTTATGGTTATTGGCAGCGGTATCTGGGAGGCAGATCTGACTTCTCTCAGGTGCACTTATCCATGGATGGCGCAGCTTACTCGATCATTGGTGTGATGCCGCAGGGGTTCAATTTTCCTCCGGGCGTGTCGGCATGGGTTCCGCGCGAGACTTACGGCTGGTCTACCAGCCGCTCATCTCACAACGGTGAAGGCATCGCCCGTCTTCGCGACGGCGTGAGCATTGAACAGGCGCGCGCAAATCTCGACACAATCGCTCGCCGAATTCACGCTGAGTACGGGAAAAAAGAGATCTCTGACTACTTCCTGACGGATGCCACAGTGATCCCGCTTGCCGACATCATCGTCGCAAATGTCCGCTCGGCTCTGATCGCCCTTTTCGGCGCTGTCATTCTCTTGTTTCTTGTCGCGTGTGCGAACGTCGCTGGATTGCTGGTGGCGCGCACGTCGGCACGACGCAAAGAATTGGCGGTACGCGCGGCGCTGGGAGCTGGCCGCGGCCGCCTTCTACAGCAATTACTTGCCGAATCGCTGGCGCTGGCTCTTGCGGGTGGAACGCTTGGAGTTTTGATTGCGCTGTGGACGACGAGTTTGCTTCCCGCGATACTTCCCGCAAGTTTGCCGCGTCAGCAGGGCATCGCGATTAATGGTTCCGTTGTCTTATTTACGATGGCCGCAACCTTAATTGTTGCCGTCGGCCTGGGATTGTTTGCTGCTTGGCGTGCGGGTGGAGTGGACCTGAACGATGCACTGAGCGCAGGTTCACGAGGTTATAGTGCGGGAAGCCAGCGAACCCGCAGCGTGCTGGTGATTGGTGAGATTGCCGCTACGTTGGTGATGCTGGTTGGCGCGGGACTCTTGGGCCGGAGCTTTCTGCGACTGATCTCGGTAAGCCCGGGCTTTAGCGGTGAGAATTTGCTGGTATTGAAGTTTTCGCTTCCTCAACCACAAGACGAACTGACGCCTCAGCAGAGACAGGCTGAAATCGCGCGGCAGACTCAATTCCTGGACAACGCGCTGCAACGAGTGGAGGCGATTCCCGGAGTTGAATCGGCAGGAGTGGCGGGAGCGCTCCCCATCGCGGACCCTGAGGGGTTCAACGATGGATTGTTCTTACTTCTCAATGGTCATTCGGCGCCAACGAACTTCGATGAGTGGGGGCGCATGGCCCAAAATACGAAGCAGACCGGGCAAGCGGATCGCGCCGTAGCGAGCGAGGGATTTTTCCGCGCGACAGGAATTCCGCTGATCCGAGGACGCATGTTCGACGAGCAGGATGGCCCTGACGCGCCGAACGTCGCGCTGGTCAGCCAAAACCTGGCGCACGAGAAATGGCCAAATCAAAACCCCGTCGGCCAGGTCATCGACTTCAGCAACATGGACGGCATCCTGAAGCCGCTCACGATTGTCGGAGTTGTCGGCGACGTTCGCGCCCACGGACTGGATCAACCGATGATCCCGATGGTTTATGTGGATTATCGCCAGCGTGGGCTGGGCAACGGTTCGCCGGCGATTGTTCTGCGGACGGCCTTGCCAGCCAGTGCCATCGTTCCCTCGGCGCGGGCAATTTTTCACGAACTCGATCCGAATATCCCTGTTCAATTCTCCACGTTTGCCGACGACGTCGGCGGCTGGATGGCCGAGAAGCGTTTCCTGCTGCTGCTCGCAGGAGTTTTTGCCGGAGCGGCGCTGGCGCTGGCGGCAGTGGGCATTTATGGGATGGTGGCGCACTCAGTGACGCGGCGCACGCAGGAAATCGGCATCCGCATGGCGCTGGGCGCGCAACGCGGGGATGTATTGAAAATGATCGTAGGTGAGTCTGCGCGGCTGGCGGTGATTGGTTTAGTGATCGGCATTGCGTTGTCGTTCGCGGCAAGTCAGCTGATCTCGAGCCTGCTCTTCGGCGTTAAAGCTACCGACCCGCTGACGTTTTTGACCGTGGCGCTGCTCTTGACCGCGGTGGCGCTGCTGGCGTCGTACATTCCGGCGCGGCGCGCGATGCGCCTGGATCCGATGATTGCACTGCGTTACGAATAGGAGACTGACGATGGGCAGCCTGCTGCAAGACCTGCGCTACGGGATTCGCATGCTGCTGAAGAATCCCGGATTCACTGCCATCGCGGTGGTGACTCTTGCGCTCGGCATCGGCGGAAACGCCACGGTATTTAGTTGGGTGCAGTCCGTTCTTTTGCATCCGCTTCCAGGCATAGAACACTCGGATCGCCTCGTCGCCATCGAGACCGTTATGCCCAGCGGTGAATACCACACAAGTTCATATCCCGATTTCCGCGATTACGGTGACCAAAACGAGGTCCTCTCAGGGCTTGTGGGCTTCGAGCTTGTGCCAGCCAACATGACCTGGGCAGGCAATAAACAAGAGCAGCGAGTTTGGGGAGAGATCGTCACAGAGAATTATTTCGACGTTCTGGATGTTCACGCGGAGCGCGGCCGCCTGTTTCAGGCCAAGGACAAAGGCGCATTGGGCGGCGATCCTTATATTGTCCTGAGTTACGCATTTTGGCAGCGCCAGTTCGGGGCGAATTCAAGCGTCATCGGCCAGACCGTCAACATCAATACCCACGGTTTCACGATTGTTGGCGTCGCGCCACGCGGCTTTCAAGGAACGATCGTAGGCGTCGCCCCGGATTACTGGGTGCCGATGATGATGCAGCCGGCAATTCTTCCCGGCGAAGATTTAGAACAGCGCTCGCCAACTTTCATTCATTTGATGGGGCCGCTCAAACCCGGCGTCACGGTAGCGCAGGCGCAGGCAGACTTGTCGACCATTGCGCGCCGCATCGCGCGGGAATATCCCGCCTCGAGCCGAAATGTGGGAATCTTCGTCGCCCCGGTTTGGAAGGCTCATTACGGCGCCCAGAGTCTTTTGCTTTCAGCGCTGCTGTTTCTTTCGGTCGTTGCGGTTCTTGTACTGCTGATCGCCTGCGCGAATATCGCCAACTTGCTCCTCGCGCGTGCTGCCGGCCGTGGGCGGGAAATCGCGGTTCGGTCGGCCCTGGGTGCGAGCAGGACGCGCCTGCTCCAGCAATTGCTTGTCGAAAGTCTGCTCCTCGCCTTAGCGGGCGGCACCGGTGGAATTCTTGTCGCTTCGTGGGCTGCGGATTTGCTCGTTTTCTTTTTTCCGGCCGGTGTCTTCCCCATCGGGCTTTCACTTGGCGTTAACGCCGAGGTGCTCGCCTTCACGGTCGCGCTGTCTGTCTTGACCGGCATCATCTGCGGAGTCGTTCCCGCGCTCCGCGCATCTTCGCCGAACCTCAGCCGCTCGTTAAAGGAAGGTGGCCGCACGAGTTCAGCAGGCTCCGAGCACGGCCGCTTGCGGAGCCTCCTGGTGGTTTCGGAAGTTGTTCTTGCGCTCGTTCTTCTGGTCAGCGCAGGCCTATTGCTGCGCAGTGCCAGAAACGTGCAGGCCGCGAGTCCCGGGTTTAACCCGAATCACGTGCTGCTTGCCGCATTTGATCTTCGTCCGAATGGCTACACAAACGAATCCTCGCACGCGTTTTACGACAATCTGCTTCAGCGCCTTCGCGTGCTGCCCGGCGTGAAATCCGTGACGATGGAGCGTTACGTTCCTCTTTGGTTTTACGGCCGCGGGTATACGGAGCCGGTGATCGAAAGCTACACGCCGGAGCCCAACGAAGACATGTACATTGATTTCAATGACGCCGGACCGAACTATTTTTCGACCATGCAGATTCCGGTGATAGACGGCCGTGATTTCACCGAACAGGATCGACAAGGTGCACCGTTGGTAGTGATCGTCAATCAAACGATGGCGCAAAGGTTTTGGCCGGGGCAAAGCGCGATCGGGCACCGCATTTCCAGCTGGCATCGCTGGTGGACGATTGTTGGCGTCGTGAAAGACATCAAGTACCACACCATGACCGAGCAACCGGAAGCGTTCCTTTATTTTCCGTGTCTGGAAAATGGTGAAACCGACGCGAACGTCCTGGTTCGAAGCTCTGGCAACCTGGCGAGCTTGCTCGGGGAAGTACGCGAGACGGCAAAATCGCTCGATCCGGGCGTGATGGTTCTGCAATCGGGAAATGTCGATGAACTCGTTCGCATATCCCTTTTCTCGTACCGCACGGCGGCGGCGCTCTCAGCCGTCTTGGGCGCTTTGGGATTGCTTCTCGCGACAATCGGTATATACGGTGTCCTCTCTTATTCCGTCGGCCAGCGCACGCATGAAATCGGTGTGCGTATGGCGCTTGGCGCGCAACCTCGCAACGTTCTGCGGCTTGTGCTCAGAGAGAGTGCGACGCTGGTGGTTGCCGGTATCGCTATTGGAATCGTGGCTTGCCTTGCGATCACTCGTCTGATGTCGAGCCTGCTTTTCGGTGTTACGGCAACAGACCCCGCCACTTTTATCGGCGTGCCTGTTTTGATCGTGGTCGTTGCTCTGGCTGCTTCCTACATCCCGGCGCGGCGCGCGATGCGTCTGGATCCGATGGAGGCTCTGCGCTACGAATAATGGTTTCGGGGGAACATTGAAAACTGCCCAGAAAATCGCAACTCGCGTAGAATCGGGGAACCTGAACTGGCCGCCAGTGATCGCTGAAGCATGGCGGCCCAAGTTCACGAATTTCAATTCTGGGAGGATGTGATGCCAGGTGTTTTACAAAAACTGAATGCGGCGTTTCGCCAGATCGTCAAGCCTACATTGATTGCGTCGGCCGCCGTATTGACGCTTGCCGTCGGAACCGGCGCGCAACTCGAGCAAGCACCGAAAGACAAGACCGCTGGGCAGTATTACAAGAACATTAAGGTGTTGAATGACATTCCCGCCTCTGACCTCCTTCCCGGAATGCGCTATATCACCACAGCCCTTGGCGTGAGATGCGACTACTGCCATGTAAAGCCTTTCGACAAGGACGCGAAGCCGGAAAAAGAAACGGCTCGCCAAATGATGACCATGCTTTTCGCCATAAACAAAAACAATTTCGATGGACGCTCCGAAGTGAGCTGCTACACATGCCATCAGGGAAATCATCAGCCCATAGGTGTCCCGCCGCTTCCGGCGGAAGCGGTAGCCCCGCAATTTATCCGGCCGACCGCGAGCTCTACGCCCCAACCGCTTCCGAGCGCCGATGCAGTGCTCGACAAATACGCTCAAGCCATTGGCAGCGAAGAGGCCCTGAGCAAAGTGACTTCGCGTGAGATTCAACTGCAAGAGACCGACAGCGACGGTAAGACCTACGCGGTTGAAACCTACGAAAAGGGACTCGGCAAAATGTATGAAGTGACGACGCTCCCGGAAGGACAAATCACGGCCGGCTTTGATGGCTCGCGCGCATGGGTTGCATCCAGCCAAGGAACGCGCGACGCGGAGCCGAGCGACGCCATCATTTTGCGGCGGGAAGCAGCGGTGAATCCTGCCGCGGCGCTCAAGGGCTATACGGACAAGCGCGTCCGAGGTCAAGCGAAGATCGGCGATGAAACAACTTACGTTATGCAGGCGAAGGCGCCGGACGGCATCATCGAGCTCCTATTTTTCGACGAACACTCCGGGCTGTTGGTACGTCGGATGATCCGAAATCGAACGATATTCGGTTCTTTGCCGGTTCAAGCCGACTATGCGGATTACAAGCCGGTAGACGGCGTGAATATCCCGTACAAGACCACGTGGTCGAAGGCGGGCGAGTCTTCGTCTTACACGATCAAAGATGTGAAGAATAATGTGCCCGTCGACGACTCGAAATTCGAGCCGCCGGC
>DATNDO010000206.1:0-4180 GCA_035606955.1 Candidatus Angelobacter sp. | reverse complement strand
AAAGTGCTCGTGACGTTGATCGTGCTGGTGATATACGCCATATATCTGTTGATTGTCCGTGCGCCGGCATGGCGTGGAGCGCGCGCGGCGCTCGTTTGCGTGTGCAATTTCGCAGTTGTGCTGTTCAGCTACACGATTGTGAATCTTTATTTCACGAACTTTCACCGCTATTTCTGATGGCGATTGATTCCATTTCCGAACGCAACACAGCGGCCGCACGAGGCCGTGCGGCCATCGCGCTGATCGGCTGCAACCATCGCACCGCGCCGGTGGAACTGCGCGAGCGCGTGGCTTTCACTCCGGAGCAGGCGGTGCGCGCCGCGAGTGAGCTTTGCAGTATGGGCGTGATTGAGGAAGCGGTGGTTGTGTCGACGTGCAATCGCAGCGAGCTGTACGGCGTGACGTCGGAGGCCAGCGAATCCGCGCCGTCGGCTATGGTTTCGTACTTCACGGATTTTCACAGGCTTTCTCCCGCGGAATTGAACGGGCGGTTGTATCGCCATGCGGGTCCGGAAGCTGTGCGGCATCTTTTTCGTGTTGCTTCAGGAATCGATTCGATGCTGCTCGGCGAAGCGGAAATCCTGGGTCAAGTCCGGGAGGCGTATAACCGCGCGCTCGAAAATGGTTCGACGGGTCCAGTGCTGAACCGGCTGTTCCAGGGCGCGCTCGAAGTGGGAAAGCGCGTGCGCGCGGAAACGGAAATTGGCGCGCGGCCGATGTCCGTGGCGCTTGCGAGCGTGAAGCTTGCCGAGCGCGTTTTCGGAGAGCTGAAAGGGCACAGCGCATTAATCGTTGGCGCGGGCGCGGTGGCGGAGCAAGTGGTCGAACATCTGCGGCTGCGCGGAATCGGTGAACTGCGCGTGGTGAATCGCTCGCGCGGGCGCGCGGAGGAACTGGCGCGACGCGTGGGCGGCCAAGCGGGGGATTGGTCGAATTTCGAGAGTCTGCTCGATCAGCCAGACATTATTGTTACCTCGGTCTCTGGGTCCGAGCATGTCTTGACGCGAAAACTTCTGGAACGCGCGATGGCGGCGCGGTCTGGCCGCGCGATTTTTGTGATTGATTTGGGAGTGCCGCGCAACGTCGATCCCGACGCGGAAGGGCTCTACAACGTCTATCTCTTCAATATCGACCATCTCGGTGAAATCGTGGAGCAGAATAAAAAGGCGCGCGAGGCGGAACTGCCGCGCGTCGAGACGATTGTCGATGAACACGTCACGAAATTTCTGGCTTGGCAATCGAGTCTCGAAGCGGCCGGATTGCTGGAGGCGTTTCGGGAGCGTCTGGAGGCGGAGCGGCGAGCGCTGCTTGCGGCGCATTTCGCAAATGCCAATGACATATCCGAAAGCGAACGCGCGCGCTTCGAGCAGCTCACCGAGGAATTGATCGACAGGATCGTCCAGGTTCCCTCTCAGCGTTTGCGGCAGGCGCGCAAGCTCCGGCGTCAGGTGGAAGGGCTTGCCGCATTGCGGGATTTCTTCGGCCTTGACCCGAGTGACGAGGAGGACGAGTCTTGAAGCGTCTGCGCATCGGGAGCCGCGGCAGCAAACTGGCTCTCTGGCAGGCCGAACACATCCGAGCGCGGCTGCTGAATGATTGCGGGATTGAATCCGAAATCGTAATCATCAAGACTTCGGGCGATAATTTTCAGTCTGCGCCCGTAGCGGAAATCGGCGGGAAGGGCATTTTCATCAAGGAAATCGAAGACGCTTTGCTCGACTGGCGCGTCGACGTTGCCGTGCATAGTATGAAAGATGTTCCGACGGCTACTCCGAGTGGCCTATGTTTTCCGGCGGTCACGAAGAGGGAAGACCCGCGCGATTGTCTGGTTTCGCGGGGCGGCGAAACGCTTGGAAAATTACCGCATGGCGCGCGCGTGGGGACAAGCAGCTTGCGGCGTCAGTCGCAGCTTCGATATTTTCGCAAGGATTTGCGGGTGGCGGAAATGCGCGGAAACGTGGATACGCGGCTGCGGAAACTCGAAGTAGGAGAATTCGACGCGATCGTTGTCGCGAAGGCGGGACTCGACCGGCTGGGGTTAAGCGATAAAATCGCGGAAGTGATCGCTCTGGAAATCATGCTCTCCGCCGTGGGGCAAGGCGCGCTGGCGATTGAAACGCGCGAGAGCGATGAGTCGTTGCGCGAAACTCTGGCTTCTTTCGACGATAGCGAAACTCGCGCCGCGGTTACCGCCGAACGCGCGCTGCTTGCCGAACTTGAAGGCGGCTGCCAGGTCCCGCTGGGTGCATGGGGACGAATCGAAAATGGCGCGTTGCGCTTGGATGCGCGCGTGCTTGCGGCTGATGGATCGGAGTGCATCGCGCGGAACACAAGCGGCGCAGTCGCGAATGCGGAAGGAATCGGGCGGAGCCTCGCGCGCGAATTATTGGGCGGAGGCGCGGACCGGCTGCTGAGGCTGGCGGGAAGGAGCGTCGGTGGAATCTAACGGGACGTTCCCAGAAAATTCATTGTCAGGAAGGCGGATCGTCATCACGCGCTCCCCGGGCCAGGGAGAGGACTTGCGAGCGGAGTTATCGCGCGGCGCAGGAGCGCATGTGATTGAATTGCCGTGCGTGGAGTTTCGCGAGCTGGAAGAAACGAGTGAACTCGATCGAGTGATTGGCCGGCTGGGAGAGTTCGCGTGGCTTCTTTTCACCAGTCAGAATGCCGCGAAATTTTTCGCGCGGCGGGCTCGGGCGCTGGGATTTGATTTCGCGCGACTGCCTGAACCGCGCCCGCGCGTGGCGGCGATTGGTCCCGCAACCGCCGAGGCTGCAAAGTCGGAGGGATTCCCTGTGGATTTTGTTCCGGATGCCGGAACGGGCCGAAGTTTTGCGGGGAATTTTACCGACTGCGTGCGCAGCGTCGCGGGGATGGAAGTGAAGAATCCAGCGGTGGGATTTGTTCATGGCGCTGCCGGGTTGAAAGTACTTGTGCCGCGCAGCGATTTAGGCCTTCGCAATCGCGGTGCTACGGATTGGATGGAAGCTTTGCGCGCCGAGGGCGCAGAGGTCGTCGCAGTCCGCGCATATCGCACGTGCATGCCGGAATCGCTTGCCGGGCCGCAGCTGGAACGTATCCGTCGCGAAGGAGTCGACTGTTTTGTTTTTGCGAGTCCATCGGCATTCGAAAATTTCGCAAAATCCGTGGGGCCGGACGACCTTGAACGATTTGCTTCGACCTCGGCGCTCGCGGCGATTGGTCCAACGACGGCGTCGGCGATTCGCGCCGCTGGAGTTCGTTGCGCGATCGAAGCGGCAGAGCCAAATGCGAAATCGTTAATCGAAGCAATGGGCAAATATTTTGCAAGCTCGCGACGTCAATCTTCGCGCGGAGGAGTGAAGCACGCATGAGTTTCCCGACGCACCGACCTCGGCGTTTGCGGCGCAGCGAAGCGATTCGGAATCTCGTTCGCGAGACTCGCGCATCGACTGCAGGATTGGTTTATCCGATGTTCGTGTGCCCTGGGAAGGGCGTGCGCGTCGATGTGAGCTCGATGCCAGGTATCGCCCAGCAATCGGTTGACAAGATTGTCGAGGAAGCGAGCGAAGTTGCGGACCTGGGCATTCCGGCCGTGATTCTTTTTGGCCTGCCGGAACATAAGGATGCGAAAGGCAGTGAAGGTTACATCGCATCCGGTGTGGTGCAGCGCGCAGTCGAGGCAATTCGTAAAGCACGGCCCGAACTGCTGGTGGTTACTGACGTTTGCCTCTGCGAATATACGGACCACGGGCATTGCGGCGTCATCAAGGATGAGCAAATTCTAAATGATCCCACCGTGGAGTTACTCGCGGAAATGGCGCTGTCGCATGCGCGCGCGGGCGCACATATTGTCGCGCCTTCGGACATGATGGATGGGCGCGTCGCGGCGATTCGCGAAAAGCTCGATGCCGCAAAATTCGACGACGTTGCGATTCTGTCGTATGCGGCGAAGTACTGTTCCGGATTTTACGGGCCTTTCCGCGAAGCAGCGCAATCGGCGCCCCAATTTGGCGACCGCCGCAGTTATCAAATGGATCCGGGGAACGCGCGCGAAGCACTGAAAGAAGTGGCGCTCGATTTGGAAGAGGGCGCCGACATGATTATGGTGAAGCCCGCGCTGCCGTATCTCGACATTATTCATCGCGTGCGCGAAGCGTTCGATGTGCCGGTCGCAGCATATAACGTGAGCGGCGAGTAC
>DATNDO010000199.1:0-10667 GCA_035606955.1 Candidatus Angelobacter sp. | reverse complement strand
GTAACAGCATCCGAAAAACAAATCGCCGTTACCAGAGCGAAAGGCTATACGTCGCGCCTATCTGCGGCGGGATTTTTTCTTCGGGCGCGCCTTGGCCTTCTTTTTCGGCGCGGACTTTTTCTTCTTCTTTGCAGGTTTCTTTGCCTTCTTGGCCTTGGCGGACTTTTTAGCCTTTGGCTTCGACGCAGCTTTCGCCGGAGTGCGGCTGGGCGTGGTGCGAGCGGCAGCGACGGGGCGTTCCTCTTCTTCGTCGTCGGCTTCCACTTCGATCTCGACTACTTCTTCGGCGGTTTCCTCGTGCTCCTCACCACCGATCTCGCCCTGCTCTTCTTCCTCTTCTTCAAAGCCGGGGAGCTCGTTGTCTTCTTCCTCTTCATGGAACTTGGCGTCAAACATGTTTCCTCCGCGGGGTAAAGAGCTCGGCGGCTGTCTTTCCCACTGGCTTTGTTTTAATCGCAGAGCCGGAAGTTTGTCAAGGCGCAAAAGTCACGGGTTCGAGGTTGATCGAGCTGCCCATGGTGGGCCAGCTAGCCCCAAGATCGATGGCTATTGTAACATACTGAAGTATAGCGACTTATTGCGGTTGTTCTACGGTTAGGCGGTCGCCTGCCCTGAGTTCGCGGCTCGCCAGAAATCGATTTTCCTGCTTTAAAGCCGCCACGGTTGTGCCGTACGTGTGCGCAATGGACCACAACGTCTCGCCAGGAAGCACGCGATGCTCAACGGGCCGATTGCCAGACGTTTTCTGAGATGTTTTCTGCACCGTTGCTGCCACTGCGCGGTTTGGAGGCGTGTGACGCGAGACGGCGGCGGAAACCGGAGTCGCGCCGGGATATGTGTTCTCGTAAATGCGCAGCAATCGTCCGCGCGGCGTGCGTTCCGTGCGGAGGTGATTCCAGCGTTGAAGTTCGCTGACGCTGACGTCAAAGCGCGAAGCAATGCCCTCGAGCGTGTCTCCGCGACGAACCCGATAATGGACCAGGCGCGCGCGTGGCGGCACTGTGGGAACAATTAATTCTGTCCCAACCGCCGGCGGATCGTTCGCGTCAATGACATTCACGTTTTCGAGGGACGCGACCGTTACGTGGTACTGCCGCGCAATTTCACCCAGCGTTTGTCCGGACTGCAGTTTGGCGATGCGCCAGATCGTGAGCTTGTCCGCAGGAATGGTCGCGATTTCCTTTTGCAGTTCGGCGCCCATCCCCTCAGGGACATGCAGGTTAAACCCGGGCTGATTCGGCGTGATGCCGCGCACGAGTTGGGGGTTCAGCGCCTGAAGGTCGTCAAGGCTCGAATCCGTGGCGTCCGCGACAAGGCGGAGACTGATCGAATGGTTCAACGTGACCGTGTCGAACTTCAGCGGCGGATCCGGATCGACGTGGATGCCGTAGAGCAATGGATCTTTGGCGACCATGGTGAGCGCCAAAATGATGGGCACGTAATTCTTGGTTTGTTCGGGCAACGCGTTGCGGCGCTGCAATTCCCAGAAATCGGCGTAGCCGGTGCGCTCGACCGCGCGGGCCACATTGAGCGGGCCCGAATTGTACGCAGCCATGACTAAATACCAGTCGCCAAACATTTGGTAGAGATCGCGGAAATGCTCGGCGGCGGCGCGCGTGGCGGCGACGGGATCGTCACGTTTGTCGACCCAGTAATCGCGGCTGAGCCCGTACTCTTCTCCGGTGTAAGGCATGAACTGCCAGATCCCGCGCGCACCCATACTGGAAACAACTCGCGGCTTGAACGCCGATTCGGCTTGGGCAAGATAAATCAAGTCCTGCGGCACGCCTTCCTTTTTCAGCGTCGATTCAATCATGGCGCGATAGCGGCCAGCGCGCTGCAGGCCAAGTTCAGCGATTGCGCGGCCGCGCGGCGACTCAAAAAAACTCAAATACTGAAGCACGGAGGCATTAACGGTCAGCGGCAGGTCGTGCCCGACGCTGATCAGCTCCTTTTCGGCCATCGCCGCAAGACGCGGGTCCGTGGCCGGGAGGCTTTCCATGTTGGCAATTTCTTCGATGGGAGCAGTGGATTCAGGCTGCGCGGCCGTTTGCGTATCGTCGGTCGCGTCGGCATTGTCCATATCATCTTGACCGTCGTCGGCAACCGCTTCGTCTTTCTGTTCCGCCTCCATCTCATAGTTCTGCATGGTGTCAACGATGCGGTTGAAGAGTTCCTGCAAACGTTGATCGCCAGTGGCTTCGAGTCCGCTCTTCATCAGGTGGTCGAGGGCGGTATTGAAATCCTTGCGCGCCACGTCGAGCTGGCCTGCCTGATATGCCTGCTGGCCTGCGTCGTAGGTGGCCTGCACTTGCTCAATTAAGGCGTCAACTGCCGGATGGGGGGCGACCACAAGCGCTTGCAGGTCAGGAGTGTACTCTGGAAAGGGAAGTGCGCCAATGTTGGCTACCGTCGAGGTCCGCACTTGGGGCGTGGGAGCTGGTTGGCGCACCTGAACAGTGTGCTTTGCGGTATCTTCGCAACCCGCAGCGGCCAAAAACGACAGCGAAAGAGCCGCTGCCAGGATGAAAATCCCTTTTCTGCCCCTCATTCGCCCTCCGAGCCGTCGTCTGGTAAGACGGCTGGCCTTCGCAAATGTTGCTTCAGCGGCTGTTCCGCTCGACCTTTGTCGAACCGGGCTAGTTTTCGCTTAGCAGCCTACTAAAAATTGTACGGGCCGGGCATGGATGGGTCAACCAAGTTATCAAACAGGGGTTGACCGAAGGGCGACATCGAGTACTAGAGCGCGCTACTTGTACGCATGGACAGGGAGGAGCGTTGGGTGAGAAGTCTACGGCGAGGCGAGCAGTCCTGCGAGGATAGCGGCCCGCTCTGGCAGAGAGCGAATGACAACGTGTTCCCTCGGGCTGTGAGCGCCATCTCCCACGGCACCCAGGCCGTCGAGGGTGGGAATTCCAAGAGCCGCGGTGAAGTTTCCGTCCGAGCCGCCGCCAGTCGAAGCTTCTCCGAGGCCGATGCTCATTTGACGAGCCAGTTCCTGTGCGCGAAGAAACAGGCCATGCGACTTGGGCGTGCGTTCCATCGGCGGACGATTGATGCCGCCGCGCACTTCAATGCGCGCTCCAGGCAGTATGGGCCGCAGCGCGTGAAGTTTGCGGTTGAGGATTCGGGCATCAGCGGCGCGCGCAAGGCGCACATCGATCAGCGCGCGCGCGTGTTCGGCGACAACATTACTTGCCGTTCCGCCGGCGATGACGTTCGCCTGCACGGTAATTCCGCGCTTCGGGTCGTTCAACTTGAGAAGACGCGTGATTTGCAGCGCCAGTTCGTGCACCGCGTTGACACCTCTTTCGGGGTCAATTCCCGCGTGCGCGCTGCGGCCGGTAACGATCAGTTCGACTTCACCGACGCCTTTGCGTTCGGTTTTCAGCCGACCGCCGCTGCCGAAGGCCGGCTCGAGAACGAAAACGGCATCGCTCTGCTTTGCGGCCGCTTCAATCGCTTCGCGCGAAACAGTGCTCCCAATCTCTTCATCGGACGTCCAGAGAAAAGCGATTTTCTTGCGCATGGGGACGCGTAATGCACGCAGCGCATCGACAGCGAAAAGGGCAATCGCGTGGCCGCCCTTCATATCGAATGTCCCGGGACCCCAGGCGCGGCCTCGCGCCACGCGGAAGGGCGTCCGGGCGAGCGTCCCGACGGGATAAACGGTATCGAGATGGCCGAGGACGAGGAACTGGCCGTCGGGGCGGCCGCGTCCAAGCCAGAACTCGGCGTGAACATGATCACCAAAGTTGCGTTGGCGCAACAATCGCGTGCGAGCGCCGCGTCGTTTCCACTCCGACACGATCATCGAACCGAAGCGATCGACGGCGGCCTTGTCGTGGCTCGGCGACTCGATCTGGACCATTTTGCCGAGCAGGCGCACCATCGCGGGCTCGCGTTCGCGCAGCCAATTGAGCAATTCGCGCATGGGTATCATTGCGTCGCGTATCCTAACAACCGCGCGCGCATTCGGCAACGGCAGTCGCGATGGCTGATTGCCATATGCGCGCGAAAAGCCTTTTCTTGAGGGACTCGCGGTTGCGTGCTCTCATGGTATTGGGGCGGCAGCTAAATTCTCATTTTGAGCGCGTGGGCGCGTCCGGTATATTGTTTAAGCGCTTGCATGGGGTGATTTTCCAGTTTCAGGAGTTTCCGCCGGCGAGAGTATTGTTTACCCGGAAGCCCATTGCGTCCCTGAAGACGCCACCAAAAACATGAGTCAGGACGTCGCCAAACATCTCGACCGGGCTCGCAAACACTTGGAGAAAAATAAACTCCAGGATGCCATCGCGGAGTACCAGTCGGTCATCGAAATTTCGTCGGGACAGCCGGAAGCGGTTCAGATGCTCGCGGACCTGTATGCGCGCACGGGCGATCTGATTCAGGCCGGCCATTTTTTCGGTATGCAGTTTGACAAGCTGGTGGAATCTGGGGATACAGCGCGCGCGTCGGCCATTTTCACGCGGCACTTGAAAACCTATCCGCAACCAGCGAGTCGGCTGGCCCGGTATGCGTTCGTTCTGCAAAAGCAAAACAAGACTCCCGAAGCGATTGAGTTTTACTCCACCGCGGCACAACAGTTCCGGGATCAGAAGGACTCGAAGTCGGAGTTCGAGTGCCTTCAGAAGGTTGCCCAGCTCGATCCTGAAAATCCGGACCGCCAGACACGACTTGCCGAGCTTGCCGAAAAACTCGGAAACGCCGAAACAAGCGGCCGGGCATATCTGCGCGCGGCGCAATTGACACAAGCCGCGGGTGACGCTGAACGCGCCCTTGCGCTTTTCTCGAACGCTCACCGGTTGACGCCCGCCGATCGCAGCGTGGCACTGTTGTTTGCGGATGCGCGGCTCCATCGAGGCGACTCCGCAAAGGCCGTGGAACTGCTCCGGCCTTTTGCTCCGCCCGACGCTTCCGACACGGCGTTCCTGGCACTGTACGGCGAGGCGTTGTTGCAAACCGGCCAACTCGACATGGCGCGGGAGATGCTTTTTGCCGTGTGCAAACAAAAGCCCGACAGTTTCGACAAGTTATTCGAACTGGCCGCGCGCTATGTGCAGTCTGGCGCCGACGAAAAAGCCATCGCCGTGCTGGAGCAAACGAAGGAATGGATGTTTGCAGGTCGCGCTGAGAACAGTTTCGCTTCGTCCGTCGATCAGCTGGTGGACGCGAATCCGAAGTCGCTCGCGCTCGCGGAATTCTCAGCAAAACTATACGATGCCATGAATCGCGAAGTGAAATACTTCGACGCGCTGGTTCGGTTGTTTGATCTGGATATCGACGGCAACAAAATTCCGGCGGCGTGCGAGGCCCTTGATCGCCTGGTTGAAATCGATCCTTACGATTATCGGATTCACGAACGCATTTCGAAGCTCGAGGGCAAGGCGAGCGCGTCATTTCTACGCAGTATCAATGCTCGCGCGGCAAAAGCTTCGGGGAGCGCGCAGTCATCGGCTTCGCTCGGAACCGGCGGGATTGGCGATGCGGCGCGCGCTCCCGCGACCGAGGAAGAAAAATCGCAACGCGCCCTGGACGACCTGATCGTTCAGGCTGAAATCTTCCTTCAGTACTCGCTGCAGGGTAAAGCGACGGAGCGTCTGGAACGAATCGCGGAGCAGTTTCCCGGCCACGAAGAGCGCAACGAGCGTTTGCGGATGCTCTATGAGCGCGCGAACTGGTGGCCCAAAGGAACGCAGCAAACGCGCGCCAAGTCGGCGACCCCTCCCGCGCCAGTACAGGTTGCCCCGAGTGTTACTTCGGCAGCCGACACCCATCGCGATTTGGCGGAGATCGCAGAAATCACGCGTTTAATGTATCGGGAAGTGACTCCGCGCGAAGTGCTCGGCACGGCCGTTCGCGAAATCGGCAAGTACCTCGCCGTGCGCCGCTGCCTTGCGGTGATCGGCGCGCCTGGCGAAACGCCGCAGATGACCGCGGAATATGCGTCCACCGGATTGAAGCCGGCGGGCGCCGGTGTGCTGGCGAAAATCGCTACCGGGCTTTCGAATTCGCGCCAGGATGCGATCGGCGGCATCTCAACCACCTCCGAGCAGCTCCGCGATTTGCGGGAGTTGGATGTGGAGACGGTCCTGGGCGTCGCGCTGACGGATAAGGATACGCAAGCGGCGGCAGGAGTGCTGTTTATTGGCGATGCCTCTTCGCGCCAATGGAAACCGAACGAAAGTTATTTTCTGCAAGCCGTCGGCGACCAGGTGATGATTTCGGTGAATCACACGCGTCTGCGTTCGCTGGTCCGCACGCTCGCGGTGGCGGATGAAAAAACGGGATTGCTTGGACGCGGAGCCTACATTGATTGCTTGCTGGCAGAATCGAAGCGCTCGCGCGTGCAGGGCACGCCGCTCACACTGGTGATCTTGCAACTGGATCGTGGCGCGGAAATATTGCGACAGGAGGGCGATGCGGCCCTTGAAGCGTACATGAACCAGGTGGCGCGCGCGCTGGAACCGCTGATCCGCCAGGGCGATCTGGGCGTGAAGTACACCGCATGGTCGCTGGCGTTTGTGTTGCCGGATACGTCGCGCGAAAAAGGGGAACCGCTCGCGGAAAAACTAAGACAGGCTGCGGCGCAAGTACGGCCCTCTTGGGCGGGAGCCGCCGTCAGTTTGAGCGCAGTGGTGGCCGATGCCGGCGCGCGCGCTGCCGACGAAAACGAAGACCGTGTGACGGAATGGATCAATCGCGCGGAAGTCGGACTGGACGAAGTCAGGCATCGCGGTGGCAATGCCGTGGTCACGCTGGCCGCGCCGCAATCGAATTAATTCATACAGAGAACCGTATATCGAGGAGGAATCATGTTTCCCACGGATGTGGTGATTCTCGCCGGAGCGCGCACGCCGATGACGCGCTACAACGGCGAATTTGCAGGAGTCACCGCCATTGATTTGGGCGTGGCTGCCGCGAAGGAAGCGGTCAAACGCTCGAACGTCGCTCCCGACGAGATCGAACACGTGGTGTTTGGCAACGTGATGCAAACGAGCGCGGACGCAATTTATGGCGCACGTCACGTCGGATTGAAGACGGGCCTCAAAATTGAAACACCCGCCGTCACCGTGAACCGGCTTTGCGGCTCCGGCGTTGAATCGATTAGCCAGGCCGCGCAACGCATTCTTCTTGGCGAAGCGAAAACGGTTCTCGCCGGTGGAATGGAAAACATGACGCAGTGCCCGCACGTGATTCGCGGAGCGCGCACGGGTTTCCGACTCGGTGAAGGCAAACTCGAAGATTCGTTGATGTCCGGTCTTTACGATCCGATCAGCGGTTGCACCATGTCCGATACGGCGGAGAATCTGGCGCTCGAGCACGGCATCACGCGTCGCGCAGCCGACGAATACGCTCTGCGCAGCCAGCAAGCGGCAGAGGCAGCGTTTCGCGCGTGCAGAATGAAAGAAGAAATTGTTCCCGTCGAAGTCGGCAAAGGCAAGAGGGCGCATATGGTGTCGCAGGACGATCATCGCCGCCCCGAGACGACGATGGAGACTCTTTCGGCGCTCCCGCCCGCATTTCGCAAAGATGGAATCGTTACGGCCGGAAATGCCAGTGGAATTGTTGATGGCGCGGCGGCCGTCGTTTTGACGCACGCAAAGGTCGCGAAGGATCGCGGCTGGAAACCGCTTGGCAGGATTGTTTCGTGGGCCACTGCCGGAGTCGAGCCGAAGCTCATGGGCATCGGTCCCGTTCCCTCGACGCGCAAAGCCCTGGAGCTCGCCGGGTTGACGCTCGATCAAATTGATTTAATCGAAGTGAATGAAGCATTCTCGCCGCAGTATCTAGCCGTTGAAAAAGTGCTCGGTCTCAATCGCGATAAGACGAACGTCAACGGCGGGGCAATTGCCCTCGGCCATCCGCTCGGCGCAACGGGCACGCGGCTGGTTCTTACGCTGCTGCTCGAATTGCGGCGGCGCAACCAGCGTTACGGCCTCGCGACGGCGTGCATCGGTGGAGGGCAGGGAATCGCGATGATCGTCGAATCGATGGCGTAGTCTTTCCGGATGGCGAAGAATTGTAATTCCAAGAAGGAGAATGAATGGCTATTGAAAAAGTGGGAGTCGTAGGCTGCGGCCTGATGGGATCGGGAATCGCGCAGATTGCGGCGCAGGCGGGCTGCACGGTTGTGGTTCGCGAAGTCAGCGAGGAGCGGTTGAATAAAGGTCTGGCGTCGATCGAGAAGAGCCTGAATAAGTTTGTAGAGAAGGGAACGCTTTCGTCAGCGGATCGCGACGCGGCGCGAGGCCGTTTGCGCGGAACAACGAAACTCGAAGATTTGAAGGATTCCGATCTGGTGGTCGAAGCGATTATCGAGCAGTTGCCGGACAAGCGCGAGCTTTACTCCGCGCTCGATAAGATTTGCCCCAAGAATACGATTTTCGCAAGCAATACGTCTTCGCTTTCGATCACGGAAATGGCTTTCATGACCGCGCGACCGGACCGCTTCATCGGGCTGCATTTTTTTAATCCGGTGCCGTTGATGAAATTGGTCGAAGTGATTCGCACCATCGCCACGGATCCAAAAGTTTACGAGGATGCGGTCGCGTTCGCGGGCCGCGTGGGAAAAGTACCGGTGCGCACCTCCGATCGCACGGGCTTCATTGTGAATCGGCTGCTGGTGCCGTATCTTCTCGATGCAGTCCGCGTGCTGGAAGGGGGAGTCGCGTCCATCGAAGACATCGACAATTCGATGAAGCTCGGCTGCGGGTATCCCATGGGCCCGCTGACGCTGCTGGATTTCGTCGGCAACGACACGACGTATTACATCGCGAACATCATGTTCGACGAATTCAAGGAAGCGCGTTTCGCGCCGCCACCGCTGCTGAAACGCATGGTTCTCGCCGGGTGGAATGGACGCAAGGCCGGCCGCGGTTTTTACGATTACTCGGACCCGGCCAAGCCGCGCGCCATACAACTCACGTAATGCGTCACGTAATGCGCAAAATCGAGCGACGGAGTCCAGCCCATGGCCTATGAAAATCTGCTGTTCGAGATAAAAGATCAGATCGCCTATATCACGTTCAACCGTCCGAAAGTGTTGAACGCCCTGAATCGCAAAACAGTTGAGGAGTTGGGCGACGCGTTGAACCACGCGCGCGAGGATTCGTCGGTGCGTGTGCTGATTCTTACCGGCGCGGGCGAAAAATCGTTTGTCGCAGGCGCGGACATCAACGAACTTGCCCAGCGCACGCCCGTCGACGGGAAAGACTTTTCGCTCTTCGGCCAGGAAATATTTCACCGGCTCGAAACCATGGGCAAGCCTTCGATTGCTGCAATCAATGGATTCGCATTGGGAGGCGGTTGCGAGCTGGCGCTTTCATGCACGATGCGCATCGCGAGCAAGAATGCGCGCCTTGGCCAGCCCGAAGTGAAACTCGGCATCATTCCGGGATACGGCGGCTCGCAACGGCTCGCGCGCCTCTGCGGCAAGGGGATCGCACACGAATTGATTCTCTCGGGAGAAATGATTTCCGCCGACGAAGCTCTGCGTGTGGGCCTGGTGAATCGCGTAGTCGAGCAAGCCGAACTGATTCCCACCGCCGAATCCATCGCAAAGAAAATCGCTGCTAACGCGCCGCTCGCCGTCAAGTTCGCCATGGAAGCGGTGGAGCACGGAATGGAAATGCCGCAAGAAGAGGGCCTGTTCCTCGAAGCTACGCTCTTCGGTCTTTGCTGCGCTACCGAAGACATGCGCGAAGGCACACGCGCGTTCATCGAGAAACGACCGGCGCAGTTCAAGGGAAAATAGCGCATGCCGGAAAAAAGGTCCCGGAAGCTCCAGCCCAAATCGATTCACGGCGAACTTTCCGCCGCGGGCCTGTGCTTCGGAATTGTTGTGAGCCGCTTCAACAGCTTCATCACCGAACGTCTTCTCGTCGGCGCGCTTGATGCGCTCCAGCGCGCGGGCGCGACGGAAAAGCAAATTGAAGTCGTTCGCGTTCCGGGTTCGCTCGAAATTCCCGTTGCCGCAAAAAAACTCGGTCAATCGGGCCGTTGCGGCGCCATCATCTGCATTGGTTGCGTTATACGCGGGGAGACTTCCCACTTCGAACATGTGTCCGCCGAAGTCGCGCGCGGCGTGCAAATCGCGCAACTCGACACGGGCGTGCCGATGGCATTCTGCGTGTTAACATGCGACACACTCGAACAGGCCATCGATCGCGCCGGCCTCAAGAGCGGCAATAAAGGTTTTGACGCGGGACTTGCCGCAATTGAAATGGCGAATTTGCTCCCCAAGCTGGCCCCCAATGCGGCCCGCGCGTCCAACAAGTCTCGCCAGCCGAAATCACGCACGCGACTTCGCGGAACACGCCACGGAAGATGACCCTTCGCCGAAAATCACGCGAGTGCGCTCTGCAGATGCTGTTCCAATGGGACATGAACCACAAATCGCCGGCGCGCGTTGAGGAGTCCTTCTGGAAATCCGCGCCTGCCGCGGAATCGACGCGGCGTTTCGCCAATCAGCTTTTCGAAGGTGCCGTGGCGCAGGCGGAAGCGAACGACACCACGATCGAAATGCTCTCAAAGAATTGGCGCATCGAACGCATGCCCGAGATTGATCGCGGCATCTTGCGCCTGGCGATTTACGAGCTGCGCTCCGGCACGGCACCTGTAAAAGTGGTCATTGTAGAGGCGCTCGAACTGGCCAAGAAATTCTC
>DATNDO010000190.1:0-4433 GCA_035606955.1 Candidatus Angelobacter sp. | reverse complement strand
TTTCCTTCTGGCCGCTGTCGGGGTTCATGTCGCCCAGGTTGTGGATATAAATGCGCGCGAGCAGACGATGCGCCGCCAGATTATCTGGATCTTGCTCAAGGGCGGACTTCGCCTGGCGAATCGCTTCGTCGGTGCGCTGTGAGGCGGCATAGACTTCGGCAAGGCGTTCCGTGATGGCCGCGTCGGAATCGAGCGCGTGCGCCTTCTGGTAATATTCAATGGCCTGGCTGGCCAGTTCGGATTTGCCGGTTTCGTCAAACTGCTGCTCCGCTAGATGACCCAACATGAAATCGGCATAGGCTTGCGCGCGCTTCGATTGATCCGTTTGCGAATAGAGAGAGGTATCCGGAGACTTGGACGCTTGCGACGCTGGCGTAACAGTTTGTGCGGCCGCGCCTGTTGCACAGAACGCGATGGCGAGAATTGTGCCGATTCGTTGCATCTTCATGCGGGCTCCGGGATACCCCTTCATTATGGTCTACGCCGTCGCGAGGGTCAAAGCCTTCCCCCGCGAATTGTTGCTATTCGCGCGATACCAATTAAATTGGATGCGAGCCGGCAGCTTTACGTCAGTGGCGGAAATGCCGGATGCCTGTGAAAACCATGGCGAGCCCAAGGCGGTTTGCCGCGGCGATGACTTCCGGGTCACGAACGGAACCGCCCGGCTGAATCACGGCCGTCGCGCCCGCCTTCGCAGCTTCTTCCACACCGTCAGGAAACGGAAAAAAAGCATCGGACGCGACGACACTCCCAGTAAGCGGCATCTGCGCTTTCATAACTGCAATCTTGACCGAATCCACCCGACTCATCTGACCGGCGCCGACTCCCACTGTTTGGCCGTCGCGAGCGAAAACAATTGCGTTGGACTTTACATGCTTGCAAACCTTCCACGCGAACCGCATGGTATGGCGCTCGGCATCGCTTGGAGCGCGTTCGGTGACAACCTTCAGCTCGGATTCGTTCAAGACGCGATTGTCGGGCTCTTGCACCAGCAGGGCGCCGTCAATGCGTTTGAGTTCGAGCTCTACGGGAGATTTCTTGGCGGGCATTTCCAGCAAACGCAGATTTTTCTTCGCGACAAGTTTTTCCCGCGCTGCCGCATCGTAACTCGGCGCAACAATGCATTCGGCGAAGAGCTTTGCGACCTCTTCAGCTGTCTCCACGTCGAGAGAACGATTGAACGCCATCACTCCGCCAAAGGCAGAAACGGGATCGCATGCCAGCGCTCGCCGGTATGCTTCCGCCAGATTGCTGTGTTCCGCAGCGCCGCAAGGATTGTTGTGCTTGATGATGATTGCCGCGGGGGAGGAAAACTCCTGGGCGAGCGACCACGCGGCGTCGAGGTCCACCAGATTGTTGTAGGAGAGCTCTTTCCCCTGAAGCTGGCCGGCAGTCGCAAATCCGTGATGCGGACGGCCCGCCGGAACATACAGTGCCGCTTGCTGATGCGGATTTTCGCCGTAGCGCATGGATTGCTGACGCTCGAAGGCATAGTGCAAGCGTAAGGGCAGTAGCTCCGGCGACGCCGCTAGATGAAGCTCGCGAGCGGCCGTCAGGCGTTCGAGCTGAGTTGCGATTGCCCCATCATAGCGCGCCGTAAGAGCAAAAGCCTTGCGCGCGAGTTCGAGGCGCGTTCCGAGGCTTATTTCTCGAGCAGAAGCCAACTCTTCAAGCACGCGAGGATAATCGGCCGAATCGGTGACCACGGCGACGCTTTCGAAATTCTTGGCGGCGGAACGAATCATCGTGGGTCCACCGATGTCGATGTTTTCGATCAACTCCTCTGCGGTAACACCGCTCTTGCTTGCGGTCGCGGAAAAAGGGTAGAGATTCACGACGACCATATCAATCGGGGAAATCGCGTGTTGAGCTGCTTGTTTACGGTCATCGGCGCTGCCACGTCGGAATAGAATGCCCCCGTGAACCTTGGGATGAAGAGTTTTGACGCGCCCACCTAGCATTTCGGGCCAGCCGGTCAACTCTGAAACATCTCGCACTGCGATGCCCGCTTCGCGCAAAAGCCGCGCCGTACCCCCCGTCGAAACAATTTCGATCTTCAGTTGCGAAAGCTGGCGCGCAAATTCGACGACGCCGGTTTTATCAAACACACTAATCAGGGCCCGTTCAATTGCCACACTTCCCTCCACGATGAAAAAGGCATACCAGTGTATGCGGTTGCGCAGGAATGGAAAAGAGGAAGGTGAATAAAATCAGCTGCTGACGCGGGCCTTCAGTTTCACGCGACCGTCCTCGACACTGACGGTGTATTCGACTTCGGTATTGCGCTTCTTGCCCCTAAGTTCACGAGTTTTCTGCCGGACAAACTTCCCGAAATCCTCGAAGCTTGGCGTTCCGCCTTTTTCGCCCGTGGCCGTGCGGACCTCGACTAGTTTTTGGTAAAGCTGCTCGATTTTCTTGGTTTCGCGCTCCGGGTCGGAAAAAGACATCGCAAAGGGTGACGCAGGCTCGCCTTTGGCCGGGCGCTTCGGCTCTGCGTGGCCTGCCGACGAGGCGCGCTGGGCTTCAATCGCTTTGGCCGCGGCGCCGAAATGGCGATGCGTCGTGCCTTCCTCCCGTTCTTTAATCTTCTTTCGCCAAATTTCGCAATATTTCGCGAACGTTTGCGCGATGTTGGTGTAACGAAATCGCTGCGAATAGCTCATTTGAGCGCCGCGATCGCTATAGCGTTTGATGAGGGACTCCACGCGCCATTGCGTGTCCGCCGGCGGACGTTTGCGGCCACCGCCGAAGAACTGTTCGTACTCGATCTTCAGGGCACGAATGTCCTTTTCGAGTTGGACGAGGTCTTCTTCCGGTGTGGTGGCCATAGCTTTGCAATAAGCGCGAAATATGAGTGAAAGGAAGGCTCCTCATCATCCTAGAATCAACATCGTCACGACGTCAACGCTTGCTTGGAAGCCGGTGTCGGAAGGGTATCAATACGCGTCCGGTTGCTTCCCGGCGGAGCGTATGTTGAAATGACTGGAATATGACTTCCTCATCTTCTTCGGGTGTGCGGGAGGATCGAGCTGCCATTCTGCGGCAAATTCCTTCTGTTGACGAACTGTTGAACCGGCCCAAGATTGCTGAATTGAGCCGACGAGCTGGCCGCGAATTCACAATCGAAATTACCAGACGTGTACTCGCTGATCTGCGCGAACAGGCGGCGGTCGAAACAGTATCTGTGAACGTTTCGAATATCGACACTCAAATCGTTACGCGGATTGAAGCAGAGCTGGCGGCATCACTGCGAAGCGTGATCAATGCGACGGGCGTGGTTCTGCACACGAATCTCGGCCGCGCGCCTATCGGGAAATCAGCTGCGGAGCACCTTGCCGCGACAGCCACGCGCTATTCCAACCTGGAGTATGACCTCGCTGAAGGAACGCGCGGGAAGCGCGACGTTCACACCAATGAGCTGCTGGCAGATCTGGTGGGCGCGGAGTCGGCAATCGTGGTGAACAACAACGCCGCGGCGGTCTTCCTGACTCTGAACACTCTGGCAAAAGGCGCTGAGGTGATTGTCTCGCGCGGAGAGTTGATTGAAATCGGCGATGGTTTCCGCATCCCTGACATCATGACGCAGAGCGGAGTCGAACTGCGCGAGGTGGGTACGACAAATCGGACGCGAATAGCGGATTACGAGCGTGCTGTGAACGAGCGAACACGTCTGCTTCTTCGCGTGCATCCGTCGAATTTCCGCATCGTTGGCTTCACAAAAAGGCCAAAGCTCGAGGAACTTGTGGCGGTTGGCAAACGCCTGGGGATTCCGGTGGTTGAGGACCTAGGTTCGGGCTGCTTGATCGATCTTTCCAGTGTGGGAATCGATGAACCCATTGCAGGCACGAGCTTCGATGCGGGCGTGGATATTGTTACATTCAGCGGCGATAAATTGCTGGGAGGCCCCCAGGCGGGAATCATCGCGGGCAAGAAAGACGTTGTGGAACGAATCCGGCGCAATCCGCTGTTTCGCGCTCTGCGCGTGGACAAATTGACGATTGCCGTCTTGGAAATGACGCTGCGCGCTTACCGGCGCGGCGCGTGGGAAGAGATTCCGGCGCTACGGATGATTCGCATGACCGCGCATGAAATCGAGCAGCGAGCGAGCGCGTTTGCGGCGCGCTTGCGCGATGCATTGCCGAAGGACGCGACACTCGAAATTCGCGAAGGCTCCTCCGTGATTGGAGGAGGCTCAACGCCGGATCAGAAATTGCTGACGAGTTTGATCGCTATCGCCAGCCATCGTTATTCCGCTGTCGCGCTCGAAGAGCGGCTCCGCCGACCGGCAAGCGGGACGCCAGTGATTGCACGAATCGAAGAAGATCGGCTGGTGATCGACCTGCGCACGGTTTTCGTCGAAGAGGAAGAGCCGCTCGCTGAAGCACTGATTGCGGCGTTGCGTTAGCCCACACCGTCGCGGAAATTCCCGCTGC
>DATNDO010000033.1:0-8101 GCA_035606955.1 Candidatus Angelobacter sp. | reverse complement strand
TCGGAACGGACTTTGAGGCTATCCACAGGGACTTTGACAATGCTGACCGGGGATTTGAGGGCGGTGCAATCCGCAATTTCACCCGATACCTCGGCGTGATGGGCGACGTTTCCGCGCATTTCAGCAGCGGCGAGATCGCCTACACGGTTCAGCAAATCTGCGGGACTCCGCCGTGTCCCACGTTCACACAAGACATTGCAATCAATCCGAGATTATTTATTTTTCTCGGCGGACCCGAGTTCACATTGCGGAATCGTACTCGGTGGACTCCCTTTGGCGATGCGCTTCTTGGCGTCGCTCACGCGACAGCTTCATTCAAAGCAGATGGGCCTTTCATCGACGTGTCGCGCGCAGAGACGGAAACTGGATTTGCGATGAAATTCGTTGGGGGAATTGATGTTTACATCATCCCGCGAGTCAGTTTTCGAATGAATCTGAGCTACGGCCGAGACTACCTGGGATCGAGTGCTTTGCCTCCACAGCGAGTGGAGTTGGTCGGGTCGTCGGTCGGATTTCTGTTCCACATCGACTGACAGCGAACCCATCCCGGCTAGCAGTTTGACCCAAGCCCGCACAGGGAATTTTGTGTTATGCTGTGGCGTCTAAAACGGCGCCCCCAGCCGGCCGGAATTCACTCCACGAGATACCGCAGAAGAGCCTCAGTGGCTCTGTGAATGCCGCCGAACAGCCGCAACGAAGGCCGGAGGAGTGCGCGTAATGGCTACCGGAGAAGCGAACCCTATGGCCGCACGAACTGCAACAACGCAAACTTCAGAGATTCGCATTGCGCATTCGCCGGATAGCGACGACGCGTTCATGTTCTACGCGCTGGCGACGGGCAAGCTGCGCGTGCCGGGAATTAAATTCACGCACGTGCTCTCCGATATCGAGACGCTGAATCAAGCGGCGCAGGAAGAGAAATACGACGTGACGGCGGTGAGCGTTTACGCGTATCCGTTCCTGGCGGACAAATATATTTTGCTCGATTGCGGCGCGAGCTTTGGCGAAGGCTATGGACCGATTGTGGTTTCGTCGCGAGCAATGAAGAAGAACGAATTGAAGGGCTGCAAGGTGGCGATTCCCGGGACGCGGACGACTTCGTATTTGGTGCTGAAACTTTTTGAGGCGGGCGTCGAGACGGTGACGATGCCGTTCGACAAAATTTTGGATGCAGTGAGCGCGAAGGAAGTGGAAGCGGGGTTGCTGATTCACGAGGGGCAACTGCTCTACGCAGCGGCGGGGCTGCACCGCGTGGTGGATCTTGGCGTGTGGTGGCAGGAGCAGACGGGGTTGCCGCTGCCGCTCGGCGCGAATGCGATTCGACGTTCGTTGAGCACCGACGTGGCGCGACAAGTGGCGCGCGCGATTCGCGAGAGCGTGGGTTATGCTTTGGATCATCGCGAAGAAGCGCTGAATTACGCGCTGCAATTTGCGCGCGACATGGATCCGGCGCTGGCGGATAAATTCGTGGGCATGTACGTGAATCGCTGGACGCTGAACTTTGGGGAAGAAGGGCGCAAGGCCGTGGACGAGTTAGTGTCACGTGCTAAAGCGGCCGGACTCATGCCCCCTGACGCACGCGTGGAATTCCTGCACGAAGGGGTCTGAGGCTAGCGCTCCACGTTGTTGCACATCAGCATATTTAGCCGCTGCTGTTCTCTCACCGCACATAGCATGTCTTGACGGGCTTTGGCGAATCGAATAGATTCGAGGCTCCGATGCGAATCAAACTGCAAGCTGCTTTTGTTGCTGTGAACCTCTTCTGCTGCGCTGCGATGGTGTGCGCGCAGGCCAAACCACAACAGCCGACGCCGCGGGAATACTCGTCGGCGGGAGAAACGACACATCCGGCGTGGCCGCCAGCAGCGGTACGCGGGGCGCACGCAATGGTTGTGAGCGACGAGGCGCTGGGTTCGGAGGCTGGCGTCGAGATTTTGAAGAAGGGCGGAAACGCCGTGGACGCGGCGGTGGCAGTGGGATTTGCGCTGGCGGTGGTCGAGCCTGAGGCGGGAAACATCGGCGGCGGCGGATTCATGCTGGTGCGGATGGCGGACGGGCGCGCGAGATTCGTCGACTATCGCGAAGAGGCGCCGGGACGCGCCACGCGAAATATGTATGTGGGCGCGGACGGAAAAGTCGTACCCGGCAGATCGACGACAGGGTATCTGGCGATTGGCGTGCCGGGAACGGTGGCTGGGCTGGCGTTCGCGCAAAAGCATTACGGGAAACTGACGCTCGCCGAAGATATGGCTCCGGCGATTCGGCTGGCGAAGGACGGATTCCCGTTGGGCGACAAACTGGCGGGGTCACTGCGCGGGTCGGCGGATCGGCTGGGACAATTTCCAGAGAGCAAGAAAATCTTCCTGAAGGATGGAACACTTTATTCCGCAGGAGAAGTTTTCCGCCAGCCGGAACTGGCGGCGACGCTGGAACGCATCGCAAAAAATGGGCCGCAGGAATTTTATGCGGGAAAAACGGCGCAGAATTTGACCTCGCAGATGGCGCAGGATGGCGGTTTGATTACGATGCAGGACCTGGCGAAATATCACGTGCTTCTGCGCGAGCCGCTCGAAGGAACGTATACGGCGCGAGGTGCGAAATGGACGATCATCAGCAGCCCGCCTCCGAGTTCGGGCGGGATAGCGATTCTGGAAGCGCTGAATATTCTGGAGCCGTACAAGCTGAAATCATGGGACGACGCGCAGTCGGTGCACTTAGTGGTGGAGGCGATGCGGCGCGTGTTCGCGGATCGCGCGACTTTTTTGGGCGATTCGGATTTCACGCATGTGCCGGTTGCGGGGCTGCTGAGCGAAAAGTATGCGGCCGAGCGGCGCGCGACGATTGATGCGAAAGAGGCGACTTCGAGCAAACAGATTGGCGCAGGGAATCCCGCGCCGTTCGATCATTCGGAAGGAACTCCGGCGGGAAGCGCGATCGAGAAGCTTTCACCCGAAGCGGCGGCAGCGTGGATGGAAGCGGCTGCAAGAAAATCGGGACACACGACGCATTTTTCGGTAGTCGATGCGCAGGGAAACGCGGTGGGGAATACGTACACGCTGAACGATAGTTACGGATCGGCGGTGACGTCAACGGATGGATTTTTGCTGAATGACGAAATGGATGATTTCACGAGCCAGCCCGGAACGCCGAACATGTTTGGGCTGCTGCAATCGGAAGCGAATGCGATCCAGCCGGGACACCGACCGCTGAGTTCGATGGTGCCGACGATTGTGCTGCGCGATGGAAAATTGAGTTTTGTGACGGGCTCGCCGGGCGGCCCGCGAATTATTTCGGCGACGCTGCTGAGTGTTCTGAACTGGGCGTGGTTGGGAATGGACGCGCAGGCGGCGATCAACGCGCCGCGTTTTCACCAACAGTGGATGCCCGACGTGGTGCTGATTGAGCCGCCGTTTCCGGATGCCATCGCAAACGATTTGCAGCAGCACGGGTATCATCTGGCGGCGCGCCGCGGATGGATCGGCGAAGTGGAAGCGATTGGGATTGACCCGAAGACGGGCGAGCGACTGGGCGCGCCTGACCCCCGTCGGCAGGGCGCGGCACGCGGGTATTGACGCGAGCGAGTTTTCCACAGACCATAGAGAGTCGGTGCACTGCTGTTAAGCGCGCCGAATTGTCCGCGGAGTGTTGCGGGCCGCGGAAACACACAACTTCCAAACCATGCAGCGCGTCTTCTCCACCTACCGGTACTCGACCCAGCCGCTGACTTCCGTATTGCTGGCGGAAATCGCGCAGGCGGGAATATCGCAAGTCGAAATCTACTGCACGCCGGTGCACGTGAATTACCGCTCGATTGAAACGATTCGAACGGTCGCTGAATGGGTTCGGGAGCACGGGCTGACGATTCATTCGCTGCATTCGCCGACGGAACGCGACCTGCTGCCGGGAAAGCGCGAAAGCGGGATTCCCATTTCAATTTCGGATCCGGAGCGCGTGCGGCGCGTGGATGCCGTGGACGAGGTGAAGCGCACGCTCGAAATCGCCGAACAGATTCCGTTCAAATACCTTGTGCAGCATATCGGGGGCGGGCGCGAAGCGCATGACCACCGAAAACTCGACGCGGCATTTAATTCGCTGGAGCATTTGACGATTTTCGCGAAACAGCGTGGCGTTTCGATATTGCTGGAGAACACGCCGGGTGAATTGGGAGCGCCATCGAGCTTGCGCCATTTCGTCAAAGACACGCGACTGGATTTGAAATTCTGCTTCGACATCGGGCATGCGAATATGGAAGATGGGATCGAGATCAGCTTCGAGGCGATGAAGGATTTGGTGGTGGAGGCGCACGTCCACGACAATCACGGCGAAAAGGACGAGCATCTGGTTCCGTACAACGGCAAGATTGATTGGGATGCAACGTTGGGAATTTTAGCGGTGGCGCCGAACCCGCTGCCGATGGTGCTGGAACTTCGCGAGCAATCAGCGAGCGCACCGTCGCTGGCCGATGCGACCGCGGCGTTTGAAAAGCTGGAACAGGGTTTGGCGGCGAAGCGGGCGGCTGCGCATAAGGGCTAGAGAGCCGTTACATCAGAAATCATCTTCGTGAAACATCAGAAAGGGCGAGTGTTTATGCCGGTGGTGAGCATCGAGCACGTGGGCCAGCATGTGGGCGCGGAGGTGACGATTCGCGGATGGCTTTACAATTTGCGCGAGTCTGGAAAACTCCTGTTCCCGATTTTTCGCGACGGCACGGGAATTATTCAGGGCGTGATTTCGCAGAAGGAGCATGCAGAAGCGTTCAACGCGGCGAAAGGGCTGACTCAGGAATCGAGCGTGATTGTGACGGGCACGGTGCGAGCGGAGGCACGCGCGCCGGGAGGATTTGAGTTGCACGTAAGTGGCGTCGAGGTTGTACAACGCGTGCCGGAGTCGATGCCATATCCGATTCAGCTCAAGGAACACGGCGTCGATTTTCTGCTCGACCAGCGGCATTTGTGGATTCGCACGCCGCGGCAGGCGGCGATTTTGCGGATTCGCGCGGAAGCGGAACGCGCGGCGCGGAACTTCATGGACAGCCAGGACTACACGCTGACCGACGCGCCGATTTTTACGCCGGCCGCGTGCGAAGGTACGACGACGCTCTTCGAAGTGGATTACATCGACGACCAGAAAGCGTATTTGACGCAGTCAGGACAGCTTTACGTGGAGGCGACGGCGGCGGCACTGGGGAAAGTTTATTGCTTTGGACCGACATTTCGCGCGGAAAAATCGAAGACACGAAGGCATCTGACGGAATTCTGGATGCTGGAGCCCGAAGCGGCGTACGCACACCTGGAAGACATGATGGTGCTCGGCGAAGGGCTTGTGAGCGCGGTGGTGCAATCGGTGGTGAAGAATCGCGCGCGGGAATTGGAAATGGTGAAGCGCGATGTGAGCAAGCTGGAAAACATCAAGCCGCCGTTTCCACGGATCATGTATGACGAAGCGATAAAAGTCCTGCAGAAAAACGGGAACTCGGCAAAGTGGGGCGACGATTTTGGCGGCGACGAAGAGACCATTATTTCGAAGGAATTCGACAAGCCGGTGATTATTCACCGCTATCCCGCGGCGATGAAGGCTTTTTATATGGCGACGGACGAAGCGCGGCCAGAATTGTCGCTGAGCTTCGATATGATCGCGCCGGAAGGCTACGGCGAAATTATCGGAGGCGGCGAACGTCTGTCGAGTTACGAAACGGTGGTGGAGCGACTGCGGAAGAACAATCTACCGGAAGAATCGTTTCAGTGGTATCTCGATTTGCGGCGTTACGGCAGCGTACCGCACGCAGGCTTTGGATTGGGCCTGGAACGTACCGTTGCGTGGATTTGCGGAACGGAGCACATTCGCGAAGTCATCCCCTTTCCCCGCATGCTTTATCGTGTATATCCTTAGGGCTGCTTCGCCTGCCTGTTTCTTCAGGAGGACAAGCATCGCATGGCGCAAAAAATTCGCATTCTCGGTGTGCCGATGGACCTGGGCCAGAACCGCCGCGGCGTGGACATGGGTCCGTCCGCGCTGCGCGTAGCGGGACTTCAGGCGCGGCTCAAGCAGCTCGGCTATCAGGTCGAAGACGTTGGCAATATTCCGGTGAAGCAGCCGGAAGAGCAGCACTATGGCGACAAACGCGCGAAGTATCTGAAGGAAATCGCGGAGACTTGCCAAGGCCTGGCGGAAACGGTGGAGAAAACTCTTGGCGATGAAATGCTGCCGATGGTGCTGGGGGGCGATCATTCGATTGCGGCGGGTTCAGTGGCGGGCGTGTCTTCGTTCTTTCGCAAGCAATCCAAACGCATCGGTTTCATCTGGCTGGACGCGCATGGCGACATGAATACGCCAGAGACGAGCCCTTCAGGAAACGTTCATGGAATGCCGCTTGCGTCAATCATGGGATATGGCGCGCCGGAGCTGACGGAGATTTGCGGATTCAAGCCCAAAGTGGAACCGAGAAATATTGCGATGGTGGGAATTCGCGAATTGGACGCGAAGGAACGCAAGCTGGTGAAAGAATCGGGCGTACACGTTTTCACGATGCGCGAAATCGACGAGCGCGGGATGCGCGACGTGATGGCGGAGGCTTTGCGATTCGCGACCGACGACACGAATGGCGTGGCCGTGAGCCTGGATATGGATTTTCTCGATCCGTCGGAGGCGCCGGGCGTGGGCACTCCAGTGCGGGGCGGCGTGACGTATCGCGAAGCGCATCTGGCGCTCGAAATGATTGCGGACAGCCGCGCGCTGGTATCGTTTGAGCTGGTGGAAATCAATCCGGTGATCGATCTGCACAATAAGACGGCGATCCTCGGTGTGGAGCTGGTGCTGTCGGGGCTGGGAAAAAAGATTTTGTGACGACTCTTCGGGTTTTCGCGCGTGTGGTGATTTGAACGTTTTGACCAATACCAATGGTTAACAACAAGAGACTGCGAATCGGGATTCTGTTTGGCGGACGTTCTGGGGAGCATGAAGTTTCATTGGCTTCGGCAGCCTCGGTGATACGGGCGTTGGACACCGAAAAGTACGAGGCCGTGCCCATCGGGATCACGAAGGACGGGCGTTGGCTGGTGGGAACGAGCGCGGTGCAGAAATTGTTGCCCGAAGTGCTGAAAACGGGCGAGCGCGTGGTGCTGCCGCCGGACCCTAGTTCGTCGGCGCTCGTGTCGCTGGGGGGCGGGTCGGCGCAACCGAGCGTGAAGATCGACGTGATTTTTCCGGTGCTGCACGGAACGTTTGGCGAAGACGGCACGGTGCAGGGCCTGCTTGAACTTGCGGGAGTGCCTTACGTCGGCGCCGGCGTTCTGGGTTCGGCGGTTGGGATGGACAAGGACTTGCAGAAGCGCATCTTTCGCGAGGCGCGCATACCGGTGGTACCGGCGCTGGCGATTTCGCGCCACGAATGGGAAACGAAACGCGGCGCAGTGCTGGTAGCCGTGAAAAAGAAATTCGGCTTTCCGCTGTTCGTCAAGCCGGCCACGCTGGGATCTTCGGTGGGCATGACGCGCGTGAGCACGGCGGCAGAATTGCCCGCTGCGATGGATCTTGCGGCGGAATTTGCACAGAAGATTGTGGTGGAGCGGGCGATTCGAGGGCGCGAGATTGAGGTTTCGGTTTTGGGGAATGACGAGCCGAAAGCGTCCATTCCCGGCGAAATTATTCCGCATCGGGAGTTTTATGACTACGCCGCGAAGTATCTGGAAACAGGGACGCGGTTGGAGATTCCAGCGAAGCTGAATAAGAAACAGGTAACTCAATTCCAGGAATACGCAGTGCGGGCGTTCCGCGCAATCGAATGCATGGGAATGGCTCGCGTCGATTTTTTTTTGGAACGCGGAACGGGAAAAATATATTTGAACGAAGTGAATACGATTCCTGGGTTCACGAGCATCAGCATGTATCCGAAAATGTGGGAAGCGAGCGGAATTCCCTACAGCGAGTTGATCAGCCGACTGATCGAGCTTGCGCTTGAGCAGCATAAGGAAAAGGCGCGAACGAAATATTCGATTGAATTGCCTGCCGGAGCCAGCGGCGCACTCGAAGGCTGAGAACTTCCTCCATACACCCTGTAGCTGAATCCTCAAACGATTCAACAGTCTTGACATTTTCAATTTCC
>DATNDO010000187.1:0-11635 GCA_035606955.1 Candidatus Angelobacter sp. | reverse complement strand
ACTTCGCCTTCCACGTGATTCGCCGCCGCAAGCTGCGGATATACAGGGGCGACGGACGATATGAGTTTGGGAAGCTGAACGTGGCCACCTTGGACAACATCGGGCTTGGGAGGGGCTGGTGCGACTAGACTTGGGCTCCCGATACCGGAAACAAGCGATCCCAAATTCCCGTTGGGCATTACGGGAACTTCCTTGGAGCTTGCGGCGCCCACATCTGGAACGGGAGCGGTCATGTGAGCCGCACTGCGCGGCTTGATTTCTGCATGTGCCTTCAAATCGCCCGCGTAAATATTAGCCATGCCGGTGGAAATAGAAATGGCTGGCCGGCTTGTTGCTGCTGTGCTTTTCTGCGAAGCGTGCTCGGACCCCGCTGTAATCGAGCTCCGGTGAGTTGTCGAAACTGGCGCGGGAACGTCGGTATTTTGCTGGGCCTGCGACGGCGTCGTCGAGGAGGAGGTTGCCGGGACAGGTGGATCTGTCGTGACGACTGCATCCTGCACCGCCGGCTCTTGCACCAAAGACGAAGGAGACGACGAAGAAGGCGACGGTGAAGGTGAAGTTACGGCTACCGGCGCGGGTGTTTGCACCGTGGCCTTGGGGTTATGGCGCAGATACATAGCGCCTGCTGCGACCACCGCCAATACCACCACAACGGCACCAGCAAACATCAATGCTGGCGACTTGGGCTTGGCCGTTGACGCTGGCTGCAGCAGAGACGCGTAATTGATGGCGGCAATTGTGTTGTGCGACGCTCTTGCTCCAGCCTGACGCGTTGATTCCCGCTGTTCTTCGCCCGTGTGCGTAGCGGCCACTTCGCGCGAAAAGATTTCTTCCTGCGTGGTAAGCAAATCGAAAATAGGCTGTTCCGCGGCAGGGCTGCTGTCACGTTTGGGCTTCGGCGGCACCACGGCAGGCACTCTGGATGCGCTGAGGGCTTTGCGGTCGGCAGACGGAGACCCTGAAGCCAACGGAACCAGATCCTCTGTTTCTCCGGGTCGCTCATTACCATATTCTGTAGTCGGAACAGAAAGGTTGAGCTCTCTCGCCGGAGTGGGCTTTATCGTTTCACGAACCAACGGCTCGACCGGGGCAGGTTGTGCTTCCACGCGCGCCGGCTTCTGAATAACGGGCGCAACCGGAGTCGCCAACAGCGCTGGCTGTGCGGGCGCCGAAACGGCCTTGGGAGCTTCCACAGTCCGCGCCGAAGGCAGCGGGTCAGACGGGAAATGAACGCCCCAGAATCCTGGTACGGGTTGGGCGAATTCGAGCTTGACGTAATGAGCGATGTTCGGCGCCGTGTTGACTTGAATGATGCGGCACAGCGCGGTTTGCTTCGTCAGCAGGTTCGTTAAGACCATCGCGTGGCCCGTGCGCACGCGAGCGCGCAATTTCACCACGGCGCCGCGCGGAAACACAATCATTGTCGTGGTGTCTTCTTCGAACGGCTCCACGTGCTCTGTCGATTCGAGCACCACCGCGGCCACTTGTGATCCGTGGACGCGAACGGCGACCTCCAGTCCAATCGCCTCGGCTTCCAGCGCATCGCTGCCTGCTTTGGATTTCGATGAGGTGGAAATGGGGAGTTCCGTCGTAGTACTGGCCATTGTGCTATGCCCTCAAAGGTGATTTTCGCGAGGGTGACGAGTCAAGGCAATAGTACTGGACTTTTTTTTCGGGACACTGGCCCCGCGAACAGGTGACTGACCGCTGGTTCAGAAGATCACGCGGATTCTCTTCGTTTGATTCTTAGAGCGGTTGACGAACGCAGCATTCGTTAATACAGTAGTATGCGGGGCCGTGCCCACGGCCCTATTTTTGTGATTGGCCGGATGGGAGGTCGTACAATTGGCAGTACATCAGATTCTGGATCTGATTATCCTGGTTCGAGTCCAGGCCTCCCAGCCATCTTCTCAGCTTCCCCTTGCAATCTATTGCAAGGCTAGGTGAGTTGCCGCCGGATTCTTGGGTGGGCGCTGCTCGAATTGTGCCTCGCTCGGCGTTCGACAAATCTTCTTCCGTGACCGCATCGCACAAATAAACATCATATCTATGCGGTTTGTTTTATGGCCGCGGCTAAAGGCAGTTCCGCCCGATGAAACCGCATGGCACAACAGCATAGACACAGACTCCCGGGTCATCATTTTCGATGGGTCGTGATCGCCGCGACCGCAGCCGTAATTATTGTGGGTATCCCATTGGTCATCCTCCTTGTCCGGTGGCCGTTTACGCAGGCCCGCATGAGGCAATCTCTCGGGGAGAGTGTTTCGGGATCAATAACTTTTACAAAGTTCCGGATTACTTACGTGCCTTTTCCGGGATGCGTTGCAGAAAACGTCGTTTTTAGGCGCTGGTCAAGTCCTACGGACGTTCCACCACTCGCCACGATCCAGAGAATCGCCATTCAGACCCGCTATGCGGATCTTTTCCTCCGGCCCGGCTACATCGCGCGAATCGTCCTCAACGGATTGTATGTTCGAATTCCGTCGCGTGGCACCGGCACGAAACCCATACAAAACCAGAACAGTTCGACAAAGATGCGTGTCGGTGAAATCGACGCGAATGGTGCGACTCTTGAGATTGGCAGGCGCGGCGATAGCTCGCCCCTGAAGTTTGAGATCCATTTTTTGACTGTAAAATCTGTCAGCGCCACCACCGCCATGAATTATCGCGCAACACTGACAAACGCGCTGCCTCCGGGAGAAATCGTTTCAACGGGCAGCTTTGGCCCGTGGAATTCAAACGATGCTGCTCAAACTCCTCTTTCCGGCACAGCTACTTTTCGGAACGCAAACCTCGGCGCATTCAGCGGAATCGCGGGAACGCTTTCGTCGGACCAGGATTTTCAGGGAACTCTGGGACGTATCGAAGTAAAAGGCAAAGTGGACATTCCTGATTTCAAATTGACGAAGACCGACAATCGAGAGCCTCTCGCAAGCGAGTTCCACTTGACTGTAGACGCGATGAATGGCGACGTCTTGCTGCAACAAGTGGATGCCTTGCTGGTGCGAACTAAAATCGTCGCGCACGGCAGCATTGCTGGGAAGACAGGCCAAAAAGGTAAAACGACCTCCCTCGACTTCGCGATTGACCGCGGGCGCATTCAAGACGTTCTGCGCCTATTTTCCACCGAAACGCACCCGCCCATGGATGGCATCGGGAATTTCCGGGCGCAAGTCACCGTGCCACCGCTGGGTCAACCTTTTCTCCGCGAAGTTATGGCTAACGCTGACTTCCAAGTTGACGAAGGCACGTTTGAAAAGCCAAGCACGCAGGCGGACGTCAACAAGTTAAGTCAGCGTGCGCGCGGTGAAAAAACCGATCCCAAAAATCCAAGTTCGGAGAAGGTAAGCACCAGCCTCAAGGGTCATGTTGTTCTGCGCGAGGGAACCGCGCACTTTACGGAAGTTTCGTTTGTCGTTCCAGGCGCCGATGCTCGAATGTTCGGCACATTCAACTTACTGAACGACCGCATAGACTTTCATGGCAAGTTGAAAACGGACGTGGATTTCTCGAAGACGCTCGGAGGCGGCATAAAATCCGTCTTGCTAAAGCCTCTCGACCCATTTTTCAAAAAAAAAGCGACCGGTGCCGTGATTCCCGTTTACATGAATGGCACATATGACTACCCTCATTTTGGAATCGACCTTCTTCGCGATCACGATGAGAAACACGGTCAAGGTCGTCAGGAGGAAAAGTCGAAGTCACCTCATCGTTCAAGTAGGGATTCAATATTTTGACTCGCAGTCCTTCTGTTCGGCGGAATCTTGACCAAATCTTCAAACTCGAAACGCTGGGGCGCGCCTCCCTGGACCGTTGATTTCCATTCTGCTCAGCGCCCAATGCCGCAAGAAGTCGATTTCGCGATTATTGGAGGAGGGTTCACTGGCCTGCCGGCCGCGGCTTGGTTGCGTCGCCTTGAACCGCAAAAAAGTGTCGCGCTTTTTGAGGCTGAATCGATCGGAGCCGGGGCAAGCGGGCGCACCGGCGGAATGACGCTGGCCGAGAGCGCCGCTGGCGATCTGCCGGGCCTCGGTGATGTGTTGAACGGCTTCTCCAAAGTGCTCACTGATCTCGGCGTCGATTGCGATTTATCTCTTCCGGGCGCGTGGGAGTTAGGGCGCGACAACGCCCGCGCCGATTCTCCTATCGACTGGACAGACTCCGGCAAACTCCGCGTGGTGGATGAAGTCCCGGGTGGCAGCGCCGATCCTGGAAAACTGGTGAGCGGACTTGCCCGCGCTGCCGCTCTTTCGGGCGCGCTCATTTTTGAGGATTCGCGCGTCGAAAACATCGCCTTCGACGACCCGCTCCGTCTCGATATTCGCGGGCAGCAAGTTCGAGCGCGGCGAGTTCTGCTCGCGACGAATGCGATATCACTCGAGTTGAATTCTCTAGGGAACCGCGCCGAGCCGAAATTTACGCTTGCCGTCGCGACGGCGCCGCTCACCGACTCTCAAATCGAGAAGCTCGGCCTGGCTTCGCGGCGTTCTTTTTATACAGTGGATCTGCCGTACCTGTGGGGCAGGCTTCTCAGCAGCAATGGCATCATTTTCGGAAGCGGTTTGATTCACTTGCGCCATTGGAGAGATATGGATACGCTCGATATTGCAACTGGACCTTCCGCCGAACTCTTTGCGAGCATCGAAGACGGTATTCGCAAACTCCATCCCGCGCTCCGATCTGTGCAATTTACTCACCGCTGGGGCGGGCCAATTCTATTTGCCAACGACTGGCGTCCGATATTCGCGCGCCATCCGAAAAGCCCGCACGCCATCGTGCTTGGCGCATATTCGGGCCACGGCGTGGCCCTCTCGGTTTATCTGGGTAGCTGGGCCGCCGAGGTCATGCTTGGCAGTCGCGACTTGCCAACCTGGTAGCGCCCCCCGTTTCTCATTTCATCCGGCGCTGCGGCTCAGAGCAACTCCACTCACACAGCGATGGTCGTCGCGCAGTGGATTGCGTTACGATAGGCGGCTCGCATTTTCTAGGAATCGTTGATGAAGCGCGAACAGCAGAGACTCGAAGAATCCCAGCAGCGCAAAGTCCATTGGAAACGGTGGGGGCCGTATCTTTCCGAGCGCCAGTGGGGAACTGTACGCGAGGATTACAGCCCCAACGGCGACGCTTGGGAATATTTTCCGCACGAACATGCCCGCTCGCGCGTCTATCGTTGGGGTGAGGACGGAATCGCCGGATTCTGCGACCGCCATCAGCGCATCTGCTTCGCTCTGGCGCTGTGGAATGAACGCGACGCCATTTTGAAAGAGCGCCTCTTCGGGCTGAACAACAGAGAAGGGAACCATGGCGAAGACGTCAAAGAATATTATTTTTATCTCGACGCGACTCCCACCAGTTCTTACCTCAAGTGCCTCTACAAATATCCGCAGGCCGCTTTTCCATACGAGCAGCTCATTGCGGAAAATCGTCAGCGAACGCGCGAAGACCCTGAGTTCGAGCTGATTGATACCGGAATTTTTAACGAGAACCGTTATTTCGACGTGTTCGTGGAATATGCAAAAGCTTCCGCCGAAGACATTTTGATCCGCATCAGCGCCATCAACCGCGGTCCTGATGTTGCGCCCCTTCATCTGCTGCCCAGTTTGTGGTTCCGCAATACTTGGGCGTGGGGAGGCGCGGTGAGGCAGGCCGGCGCGAAGCGAATTTCGTCGTCCGCCGGCACCGCCATCATTGAGTTTCATCAGTCCGATTACGGCACTCGTTGGCTAATTGCCGAAGGCGCGCCCGAACTTCTCTTCGTGGAAAACGAAACGAATACCGAGCTTCTGTTCAACCACAAGAATCAGACTCCGTACGTGAAAGACGGCATCCACGATTACATCGTTCACGGCAAGAAGGACGCCGTGAATCCGGCGCAGACAGGAACAAAAATGGCCGCGCACTATCCGATTCAACTCAAGCCGGGCGCCAGCATTTCCATTCGTCTACGGTTGACGGATCAATCTCCGCTGCTGCAGCCCGGCAAAGATAAGTCAACGGCCGCCGATTTTTTCGGTGCGGAGTTTGAAGCGACATTCAATGAGCGCATTAAAGAGGCGGACGAATTTTACGCGGGTCGCTCGGAACAGGAAATGAGCGACGATGCTCGCCTGGCGCAACGCCAAGCATTCGCCGGCTTGCTCTGGGGCAAGCAGTCCTATCACTACGAAGTTCGAAGATGGCTTCTGGGCGATCCCACGCAGCCTCCACCGCCTCCGGAGCGTCTGACGGGGCGAAATCACCAATGGGTGCACGTCTACAACGCCGACGTCATCTCAATGCCCGACAAATGGGAATATCCTTGGTACGCCGCGTGGGATTTGTCTTTTCATTGCGTCGCCATGGCGCCGATCGATCCTGACTTTGCGAAAGATCAACTCATTCTTTTGCTCCGCGAATGGTACATGCACCCCAACGGCCAGATTCCCGCGTACGAATGGAATTTCTCGAATGCGAATCCTCCCGTGCATGCGTGGGCGGCGTGGCGCGTTTATAAAATTGAAGGGCGCGTTCGCGGGAAATTGGACCGCACGTTTCTCGAGCGCGTGTTTCAAAAGCTCCTTCTCAATTTCACCTGGTGGGTGAATCGCAAAGACCCTCTCGGCATGAACGTTTTTGAAGGCGGCTTTCTTGGCCTTGACAACATTGGTGTCTTCGACCGCTCCATGCCTCTGCCCGGCGGCGGCTACGTCGACCAATCCGACGGAACCAGCTGGATGGCTCTGTTCTGCCTGAACATGATGTCCATGGCCATGGAGTTGGCTCACGACGACCCCGCCTACGAGGACCTCGCCAGCAAATTCTTCGAGCATTTCGTTTACATTGCGGACGCGATGAACAATATCGGAAGCGAAAACGTCGGACTTTGGCACGAGGAAGATGGTTTTTACTACGACGTTTGCCATCTCTCTAGTGGAGCGCAAATTCCAATCCAGGTGCGCTCCATGGTGGGATTAATTCCGCTTTTCGCGGTCGAAACATTCGAACCAGAAGACTTGGCGCGCCTACCCGATTTTCAACGCCGTATGAACTGGTTCATGCTTCACCATCCGGGTGTTCCCGAGCATATCGACATGTCGCAGCGCACCGACAAAGGAGCGCGCCTGCTTTTCTCCATCACCAACAAGAAAAAAATGCTCCGCGTCCTGCGCTTCATGCTCGACGAAAGCGAATTCCTGTCACCTTACGGTATTCGTTCGCTCTCGAAGTATCACAAGGAGCATCCGTTCGTCTTGACCCTGGACGGTGAGGAGCATCGCGTGGATTACGAGCCGGCTGAATCGACAACGGCGCTCTTCGGCGGAAATTCGAATTGGCGCGGGCCCGTTTGGTTCCCGTTGAATTTTCTGTTGATCGAGGCGCTTCAGCGCTACCACTATTATTATGGCGACCAGCTCAAGGTCGAATGTCCCTACGGTTCAGGCCGGCAAGCAACTCTCTGGGACGTCGCCGCTGAAATCTCCCGGAGGCTGGTGCGCATTTTTCTGCGCGGCCAGGACGGCCGTCGTCCTGTTTACGGAGCAACCAAGCTTTTTCAGGACGATCCCCACTGGCGCGGTTTGATTTTGTTCTATGAGTATTTCCATGGAGACAATGGAGCAGGGCTGGGCGCAAGCCATCAGACGGGATGGACCGCGCTCGTGTCGAAATTGATTGAGCAAAGCGGCGACAAACGCTGACAAAACTGGTATGTCGGTGTTTGCGGAAATCGTTCCCGCTAGAAATCCGTCACCAGTCCCAACCCGAATGACACGCGGTTGACGTAATTAAAGAAAGCCACGGTCAACACTGTCTCGCGCAGCGCTGCCTGGCTCCATCCCGCGCGCAACACCTCGTCAGCATCCGGCTGGTCAACGTCGAGCGGTTTCCGCGTCAGTTTGTCCGCAAAGCGGAAAAGGGCTTTCGTTTTGTCATCCACCGGCGCGTTCATATAATCGGTCACGAGCTTTCTCGACACTGGTTTATCAATTCCAAATTGACGCAGAACTTCCATATGAATAGCGATGCAATATGACGACGAGTTGATGCCGCTTACGACCACGCCTATCTGTTCCTTGACCAGCGTAGACAGCGCCCCGTCGCCCATGATTGCCGCGTTCATTTCCAGCTGAGCCTTGATGGCCTCGGGCATGGGGCCGAGCGCTTTGAAGAAATGTGGCACGAACCCAAACCTCTTCTCAATTTGTTCGTAAATTCCGCGCAGCTCGGGATTCGCCGCTGCCTGTTCGATTTCATCTACGTAGGGCATTACTCACCTCTCGCTCAGTTTTTGGCCTTATATATGACGATGCGGGTAGACCCGGAATCCCTCACAAAGGTAATTCCACGGCCTCGTTTTTCTAGATTGATGGCATCTACTGACACAAACCCAAAGCGCCAACTATATATACGCAGGAGAGCGCTGTTTGGTTGTCCCGGACGGAAAATAATTACAGAGTGTTAGCCCGTGGAATTTCAAGGCCTTCTGGAAGCTTCAACTAGTTCAATGAGCACTTTCTTACCGCCCGCTGTGCTCGCTAGGAAGAAATTAACGCGCGTACCGTCAGCACCCGCGCGCGTCGCGGAATAAATCGCGGCGACGCCCAAACGCGAGCGAATTATCTCCGTGGCCCGCTCGATGTCAGGCGTCGGAAACTCAACCTGCTGTATGCCTTCGCCGAATTTCGCGAGGAAACGCGCAATCGCTCCTGCGCCATCCGGCTCGCGCGTCGTTAGAATGTCCAGCTCTACACCTTCGCCGACGTTCCATTCGAATTCCTGAGCGTCCTGTTCCGGCGGAACATCCGCAAGATCCGGATTCCCCAGCGCGGTGCGAGTGGCTGCAAAATGCTCCGGTGTAACGGCGATACCCACGGTGGCGTGTTTGGAGATCAGCGCGCCAATTTCTGAATCTCGCCGCCAGTTCGCAATTGCCTGTTCCGCTAACTCACATCCGCGGCGATAAAACTCCTTCGCACCGCTAGTGCGCACGTCGTCTTCAGGTGAGGTCAAGCACCGCACTAATTCTGCGACGGAGGCATCGTGGAAATTCATGCATTTCTCCCCGAACTCGCACTCTTCGCATCGGGCTCGACGGCTCCGCGCTTGTTCAGCAGCGACGCCACAGTTGCCGCTGCCAACAAGAACGCAATCACGCCGAGCGATATTCCCGAAGGAACGTCCACCCAATGGGCAGCCAGCATTTTCAAGCCAATGAAAAGCAAAACCAGCGAAACTCCCGTATCGAGATATCTCAGCTGTGTGATCCATTTCGCGACAACAAAATACAACGCGCGCAGGCCGAGAATAGCGCAAGCGTTCGAAGAAAAGACGATAAACGGATCGCGCGTGATTCCGAATACCGCGGGAATCGAATCTAGCGCGAAAAGCACATCTGCGCTTTCAACCGCCACAACTGCCAGCAGCATCGGTGTCACCAGCCAACGGCCGTTCCCTCGGACGAAAAAGCTTGCACTGGTGTCTTGCTGTGCGGTGGGAACGATTTTGCCCAGCCAACGAAGCACGGGATTCGCTTCCATGCGGACTGTCTTCGATTTTCTGAACAGCAAATGCAGCGCTACATAAACAAGAAACGCGCCCAGGATATACAGTGACCACGAAAACGCGTTGATAAACACCGCTCCGGCCGCAATCAACAGTCCCCGCAGCGTCAGCGCTCCGAAGATGCCCCAGACGAGCACGCGATGCTGCCGCGCCGGCTCGATCGAAAAATATTGAAAGATCAGGATAAAAACGAAAAGGTTGTCGACGCTCAGCGATTTTTCAACCAGGTATCCGGATAAAAACTCAATCGCCGGCCTCGCTCCCGCGTAGTGCCGGATCCACAGATCAAACGCGAGCGAAACGCCAATCCACAGCGCGCTCCACGCCGCGGCTCTTCGCAGCGAAATCGTCCGCGGCTTGCGCCCAAAGGCAATCAGATCGACAACTACCAGCAGCAGTAATCCGGCGGCGAAGCCGATCCACAATCCACGGGAAGCCACAGCGGAAGTTTACGTGCGAACGTAGCGAATGAAAAGAGCGGCCGCCAAATTCAATGTTCGATTTCGGCAGCCTGTGAAGAAGAATGCGAAAGAATGACCGTAGCGGATAGCTGTGGAGCGGGAAACGCGGGCGCTCGTGCGCCAAAATTCTCTTGTCAATGCGTGGCCGTCAATTGGCGTTGCTTTTCCGCAAGCGGTCGGTCACGGGCACGGCGTTGAAGTTCGAGAGAACCATCTGCGTTGTGGCGCCCGCACGCACGGAAACGGCAGCGTCCCACTTTTCTCGAGTGTCACCGACCTCGGCCTCTATTTCGAGGGATGTAATCCAATACGTTCCGGACGGGATACGGTTGAATTCGCCACGCCCATTCACGTCTGTTTGCGTCTGGCCGACCGCGTAACGCGATTGTGCCAAATCAAGGGCCCTTGTGTTCACTTTTCTGGCGCGTGCGGCTCCCATGTCCGCCCACCGAGGTCCTGGGTTAATGGATTCCAGGTCGGCGTCCATCACTTCTTTACTATCTGGATTGGCGGCCAAATATTTCCGGACCTTGGCGTGGTATTCGTCAACTTCACGCTGATATTTCTCCGGATTCTTCGTGCGGTCGCTCTCTTTGTATTTGCGCGGAGGGAAACCGGAGCCCGCGCCCGAAGCATTTTCGTCGAAGTACGCTTTCCAGAACTCGGGTATATTAATGATCTCATCTGCTTTCAGGTTCTTTCGGAAGTCGTCCCCGGTGATCGTCGCAGTGTGGTTTTTCTTCATCCACGTTTTCAGTTCCTTCGAAAGAGTCAAACTGTCAACGAAGCGATCGAAATCGAGTTTTGGCACGGAAGCATCTGCCTCGCGCTGAATGTCCGCGAAGCTTTTGCTCAGCAGGTAGAATGGCAAGCCTCTCACCGGTTCGGCCACGCCCGTGGACGGCGTGATGCGTGCCGTGAACGCGATTGATCCCGACTGCGCCGCAGCCGGCAAACTCGCAAACAAAACACACATTACAACCAGCAAAATTGGCCGATAAGCGAATCTCATGTTGCACATCGTAGCAGAATGCGCCTGTGTGAAACGGCTGGCCTTTCAAGCCTGTGCGCACTCGTAACTGCAAGGAAGCGCATTGAAGGATGAGGACCTGCGAATAACTCGGCAGGAAAAATCAGTACAGGCGGAATTCTATTTCGAACAGCATATGCACTGCAGCGGGTTGTCCATCGGGGCCGGTCGACGGCTTGAAGCGATAAATGTCTCGTACAGCCGTGACTGCTTCTTCGTCAAGGCCATAGCCAAGGCCCTTGGAGACATGGATGTTGTGCGCGCGACCGTCAGTTCCGATGATAACGTCAAGAACCACCACGCCCTGAATTTTTAGCTTGAACCCTGCGTCCGAATATTTCGGATTGGGGCAGTAGAGGCATATAGGCGTTCCATAACCATTTTCGCCCGCGTTTGGAGTGCCGCCGCCAATTCCGTACTGACTGCCTGGGCCAACGCCGGCGCCATTGCCACTGCCAATGCCTGTACCTCCGCCGTTGCCCATCGAATCATTCACCAAATTGGAAAGCGGGTCGCCATTGTTCGGCAGATTCGGAGTCGGCATCCGGATGTTTGGCGGCGCGATCACAGTCGGCTCGACCTGCAGCTTCGCATGCTCGGGCGG
>DATNDO010000185.1:0-33643 GCA_035606955.1 Candidatus Angelobacter sp. | reverse complement strand
AATCCGGCGAACACGGATGAAGTGGTGGCGCGCGTGCCGCTGTCGAGCCGCGAAGAAATGCGCCAGGCCATTGCCGCGGCGAAGGCTGCGTTCCCCGCCTGGCGAGATACGCCGGCGCCAAATCGCGGGAAGATTCTCTTCAAAGCCGTGCGCATCATGGAAGAGCAAAAAGAAGAATTGGCGCGAATGCTGACGCTGGAGGAAGGCAAGGCGCTGAAAGATTCGCTGGGCGAAGTGCAGAGGAGCATCAATATTCTGGAGTTCATGGCGGGAGAAGCGCGACGGCTGAACGGCGAAAGCTATCCGAGCGAGTTGCCGAAGAATTTTTCGTACACGGTGAAATCGCCGATCGGAGTGATTGGCGCGATCACGCCGTGGAATTTTCCGTTAGCGATCCCGGTGTGGAAAGTTGCTCCAGCGCTGGTGGCGGGAAACACGTGCGTGCTGAAGCCGGCGGAGCTAACGCCGTTGTGCGCGATTCGCATGACGGAGATTTTCGAGCAGGCGGGGCTGCCCGCGGGCGTTTTGAATCTGGTGCTGGGCGCGGGCGAAGAAGTGGGCGACGAGCTGGTGCAGAATCCGGACGTGCGCGCGATTTCTTTCACAGGCTCGACGGAGATTGGCTGCCAGATTTATGCCAGCGGCGCGCGTCGAATGCAAAAAGTGCAATGCGAGATGGGCGGGAAGAATCCGGTGGTGATTCTGGCCGATGCGGATTTGCCGCTGGCGGTGGAGTCTGTGGTTTCGGGAGCGTTCGCTTCGACCGGGCAGCGCTGCACGGCGACGAGCCGCGTGGTCATTGAGGAGAGCGTGGCGAACAACTTTGCGGCGATGCTGGCGGAGCGCACGAAAAAGTTCACGGTGGGCAATGGCCTGGAACCTGGCGTCGATATGGGGCCGTCGGTGGACGAGAAGCAGATGAACACGGTGCTGAAATATATCGAGATCGGAAAGAAAGAAGGCAAGCTGCTGTTGGGCGGCGAGCGGTTGACGGGGCGCGGATACGACAAAGGGTATTTTGTTGCGCCGACGATATTCGATCATGTGGCGACGCACAGCCGAATCGCACAGGAGGAGGTCTTTGGTCCTGTGTTGAGCGTGATTCGCGTGAAGAATTTCGACGAAGCGTTGGACGCGGCGAATTCGGTGCGGTATGGGTTGGCGAGCGCGATCTACAGCAGCGATGCGAGCAAGGTTTTCGAGTTCATCGATCGCATCGAGACGGGGATCACACACGTCAATTCACCGACCGTGGGAGGCGAGGCGCATTTGCCCTTTGGCGGAATCAAAGATACCGGAGTGGGCCACCGCGAGGTGGGGCACGTGGCGCTGGATTTTTACACGGAGCTGAAGACGGTCTATATTGATTACACGGGACGTAAAAGGGAGTCGAGCGTCTATTAATGACGGCCGGAAATGAACCGATGCGAATGAAGACACGAGTTCTCCATTGCTTTTCAATATCGATGATGATTTTGGCGCTAGCGATGGTGGCGCCGCACGCGGGCGCGCGCGAGGGAGACAAGATCAACTGGAAACCGATTGGCGATGCCATTCTTAGGATTACTGGACGCAAGCCGCCGAAAGCATGGAATGTGTATCAGGATGAAAAGAAGAAAGAGCGCGTGCTGGTGGAGATGGACAATCGGTACCTGATTCTGGATGCGAAGACGAAGCAGGTCTACGAGATTACGAGCGCGCAATTTCAGCTTCATGGAAAATATTATCAAACGGCTAATCCGATTCCGGGGCCGACGGTGCCGAGCACGGGTTGGGATATGCGGGATATAGGTCCGGCGGAACGGATAGAGGTGGCGTTGACGAACGAAAATATTTCCTTCGATGTGGAATTGCCGCATCCGCTGGAACTGCGCACGCCGATCCACTAGCAGGTGCTCGCCAAAACAAAGACAACGACAAAGGCCTCACGTCCGGTTCGCACGGAATCGGTGCGAACCGGACGTGAGTTACAAGCGGCCGAGATCGCGCCGAACCTCGGAATGACGCGAACCGAATCGATGTGTGTGAAGAAAAGCCGCAGAATCTCCAAAGGCGAGATTCTGCGCTACCGGAGCGCGCTTCCTTCGGAGACGGGACCGGGGGAGTCGGCAGCGGATTGCGCCGGGCCTTTTAGTTCCGCAAGCAAAATCCCGATGAAGACGAGAGCGGCGCCGGATAATTCGCGTGCGCCGAGGTGTTCGTGCGCGACGATTACAGACGTGAGCGCGGCAAAGACAGGTTCGAGGCTCAGGAGAATCGCGGTGTGAGTGGGCGTCGTATATTGCTGCGCCCAGACTTGCATGGAAAAGCAAAGGGCGGTGGCGCCGATGGCAGTGATTAGGATCGCCCAGACAAGAGTTGGAGACCACAGGAGGCGCGGCGGTTCCCATCGCGTGAGTGCGAGCAGGGGCAAACAGGCGAGCGTCAAGAGAGCCGTCATGATTACTTGCAAGACGCTGAGCGCCGGGACAGAATGCTGAACGCTGTAACGTCCCACGACGATGATGTATAGCGCGAACATCAACGCGCAGATCAGCACGAGAAGATCGCCAATGTTTAACCTGGCAAAGCCCGCTCGCGGCACGGTCAAGTAATACAACCCAACCAAGGCGACAATCGCGCCGGCCCAGACCCAGCGATTCACGCGGCGCTTCCAAAATACTGCAAGCAGCACGGGCACCATGACGACGCTTGCGCCGGTGATGAATCCGGCCTTCGACGGCGTGGTGAGTTTCAGGCCCAGGGTCTGAAACGCGTATCCGGCGAACATGAAGAAACCCATCAGCGCGCCCGCAGCGAGCGTAGCACGGGGCAATTTGCGCAGCGCGCGCCAGTAGACAACGGCCATGACGATTGCCGCGAGAGAGAAGCGAAGCGCGTTGAAGACGAACACGGAGGAAAACGCGAGTGCGTCCTTTACGACAAGGAACGTGGCGCCCCAGATGAGCGAACACAACGCCAAGGCCAGGTCAGCCTGAACGCGGCGCGAAATTGTGCGGGTCATGAAATGCGGCGCTCAGTGGCGTTCGTAAACGATGCGGCCGCCGGTGATGGTGATGTCGGTGGATGTGTGGAGAAGCTGAGCGGGAGAAATGCGGGTGATGTCGACGGGATAGATGACGATGTCGGCCAGCATGCCCGGCTTGATTTGGCCTTTCGTGTTTTCCTCGAATTCACCGTAGGCCGAACCGGTGGTGTAATCGGAAATGCAATCGGGCATCGGAAGCTTTTCCTGAGGCTCCCAACCGCCGGAAGGGCCGCCTTCGGGGAGTTCGCGCGTGACGCAGGCGTAAAGTCCGCGCAACGGGTCGATTCCCTCGACGGGATAGTCGGTGCCGAAGGCGAGACGCACGCCATGTTTGCGCATGGAATTCCAGGCATAAGCACCCTTGGAACGTTCGGGGCCGATGCGCGCGCCAGCCCAACGTTCGTCATCGAGCAAATGAACCGGCTGCATGGAGGCGATTACGTGCAAGTCGCCGAAGCGGGCAAAATCGTCGGGCGCGACGATCTGCGCGTGCTCGATGCGATCGCGACGGTCGCGAGGTCCGTTTGCCGCGAGCACGGCGGCAAAAGCGTCGAGGGCAACACGATTCGCTTTGTCTCCGATGGCGTGAAAATTGAGCTGGAAGCCCGCTTTGTCGCGCTCGATTGACATGGCGTTCAATTCTTTGGGCTGGATGCGGAGAATTCCGGAGGTGGATGGATCGTCGGAGTACGGCGCGAGCATGGCTGCGGTGCGGGAGCCGAGCGATCCGTCCATGAAGGCTTTGAGCGCACCGGTTTTCAGCCACGGATCGGTTGCGGTGCCTTCGCGCCGCTCTTCTTCGAGCTTAGCGAGCGGCTCGGTGAAGGTCAGCCATTCGGTGATTCGCAGAGGCAATTTGCCTTCGTTTTTCAATTCGCGATAAACCAGGAAATCCTGCCAGGTGGAATAATCCTGAATCGAAGTGACGCCGTGGGAAACGGCATCAGCGAGCGCAAGTTCAATTCCGCGGCGGCGCAGTTCGTGGGTGGCGGGTGGAACGTGACGGTAAACGAGACTCATGGCGGCGTCTTCTTCGAGCATGCCGGTTGGCTCGCCAGTTTTAGGCTCGCGAATGATGTGGCCTGCGGAGGGATCAGGAGTGTCCTTCGTGACGCCAGAGAGCTTAAGCGCCAACGAATTGGCGACTGCGACGTGGCCGTCCACACGGCCAAAAATCATGGGATGATCTTTGGAAACGGCGTCAAGGTCCCAGCGCGTCGGGAAACGCTTCTCGGGCCAAAGAGTGTGGTCCCATCCGCGACCTGTGATCCATTCACCGGGCTTATAATTCTTGAGCGCGGCGCGAATACGCTGCTGAAATTCGGCGAGCGATTTTGCGCCTTCTAAATTCACGGTAAGCATTCCCATGCCGGCGCTGGCTAGATGCGTGTGCGCGTCGTTGAATCCGGGCATGGCGAAACGTCCGTGCAAGTCGATTACGTGCGTGTGCGGACCGATCCACGTGCGCACGTCGTCGTTGGTGCCAACTGCAACAATTTTTTCGCCTTGAATCGCGATGGCCTGTGCATGAGCCAGCGAGGCAACGGTATAAATATCGCCGTCGATGAGCGCCAAGGTGGCGGACGTTTTCGGGGCGTGCTCGTTTGGAGACATTCCCCTCCCCTTCTTAGTGAGCGTGCGATGCAATGTGGCTGGCGCAGCAAAGAGTACAGCGGCCAAGGCAAGCAGAACCGTCACGCACGCGACGACTGATACTTTCGCGAAAGAAACCGGCGATTTCAGGGTTGGGCTCCTGCGATGGCAAGCAGAGTCAACATGGCGCGCTTCAAACCGAGCTCGCGTCCAGCGGGATCGTACCACTCGTCGAGGGAATGCGAACCGCCGCCCTGCCCTCCAGCACCGATAGCGATTGCGGGCACGCCTTGCGAGAGAGGGAGATTCGCGTCGGTGGAAGAACGTTCGAGGCGCGAACGATTGCCAAGATAGCGGTCCACGTTTTCGGCGGCCGTGAGAAGCGGCGAATCCGCGGCCAATTTTCCGCCGGGGCGCACTCCGATGACCGTCACTTTGAGTTTGAGGGCTTCGTTCCCCGGTTCGGCGGCGGCCATTTCTTCGTCGATGGCGCTTCCGAATGCTTTACGCAGCTCGCTTTCGAGGCGCGACAATTCCGCGTCGTCTTCGGAACGCAAATCCACTTTCACGCTAGCTTCCGCGGGAATCGAGTTCACGGAGTTGCCGCCATCGATGACGCCGAAATTGAAAGTGGTCCGCGGCTCTTGCGGAACACGCGTGCGGGAAAATTGCACAATGCCGCGCGCGAGAGCCGTGATGGGATTGGGCGCGCCGAAATCGGACCAGCTGTGACCTCCCGGGCCGGTGATTTGCATGTCGAGACGTCGAGAGGCGAGGCCGATGGTAGTGACGTAATCGGTTGCAGCGCCGTCGAGCGCAATCACAGCGCGAACGCTGCCTTTGTACGTGTCCATCAATTCGCGAATGCCGCGCAAATTCCCTTCCCCTTCTTCTCCCACATCGGCGGCGAAGACAATTCTTGTTTGCGCTTTAACCTGGGCTTCGTTTATGGCTCGCGCAATGGCGACGAGGGCGGCAAGACCCGCACCATCGTCAGAAATTCCGGGAGCTTCGAGGCGGCCGTTGACATGCTTGACGCGAACATCGGTATCCGCGGGAAAAACAGTGTCGAGGTGCGCGACGACGAGGACCACATCTTTACTATTGCCGGACGAACCATTGCGTTCGCCAATTACGTTGCCGACGGAATCGGTGCGCACATCGAGGCCGCAGGCGGCGAGAACTTTCGCGACGTAGGCAGCTCGGGGCCCTTCGTGAAACTCCGGCGCGGGGATTTCCGTGATGGCGATTTGCTGTTCCGTGACCCAATCGAGATTCTTATCCAGCCACGACATGGCGAGAGCCACGCGCTTGTCTTGCACGAGAGTATCAATTGGATTTGCAGCGCGCGCGGTCAACGTCCCCATGACCAACAGGATACCGAACAAGAAAAAAAGTTTCACGGACTTTATCGAGGCAGCGTTCGCGGGCGAGCGAGACGCTTTTGCGGAAATTGGATATGAATTCACTTCAGCGCTTTGTCGCAGGATTGGAGTGCTCATTGGTTCCACAGAGCGCCAGGATTTCTTCGTCAGTCATGACGCGCTCGGCCTTTTTCGCGGCCTGAAAAATGCGGTCGACGAGTTCGTCGGTCGCCGGAATTTCGCGCTTCTCGAGCCAGTACGTGACATTGGAGCGGCCGCTCATGGGGCCGATTTCGATTATCTGCTGCAAGCCGAAAAGATGCGACGGCACGCCGCTGTAAACGGAGTCGGCTAGCATGACGTCGTTCTTGCGGTAGGCCTTGATAATTGCGGCGGCATGCACGCCGGTGGCGGTGCGAAAAGCGTCGCGGCCAACGACGGGATAATTCGGAGGCACGACAGTATGAGTGGCGAGCGAAACGGCGTCTGAATATTTCTTCAGCTTGGAGAGGTCGCGGTCGATCAAGCCCATCAAACGAAGATTCACGAGCATGAGTTCCATGGGTGTGTTACCGACGCGCTCGCCGAGAGAATTCGCGGCTGCGTGGACTTGATCAGCTCCGGCGGCGATGGCGGCCAAAGAATTCGCGATGGAGAGGCCGCGATCGTTGTGGCCGTGCCAGTCGACGCGAATTTTTTCGCCGGATGGTTTAACGACTTCTTCGATCGCGAATTGGATAAGATTGAAAGCGCCGCGCGGCTCTGCGTGACCCACTGTGTCGCAGAGCACGATGGCGCGTGCGCCACAGCGAATCGCGGTCGTGTAGAGGGTTTTCACGGTGGCGGCGTCAGCGCGCGTCGTGTCTTCGGTGACGTACATCACGGGCAAATCCTGCGCGATGGCGAACTTTACGGCGTCTTCGGTGGTGCGTTGAAGGTGGTCAACGGTCCAGTCTTCGACAAGACGGCGGATGGGACTCGAGCCAAGAAATGTGGCAGCCTCAATGGCGATGCCAGTTTTTTGGGAAATTTCGGCGATGGGGCGAATGTCGTTGACGTGGGTGCGCGCGGCGCAATTGGGCCGGATTTTCATGCGGCAGCGAACGATTTCTTGGGCAAGGGCTTCCGTGTCGTTGAAGGCGCGGGGACCAGCACCCGGGAGACCGATATTTACCGTGTCGATGCCGAGGCCTTCCATCAAATGCAAGATGTGGATTTTTTCTTCGATGCTCGGATCGCGCACGGAGGGATTTTGCAGGCCGTCGCGCAGAGTCTCGTCGTCCAACATGACCCTGCGGCCGAGCGGAATCTCGCGACCTTTGACAGTGTTCCAGTCGTAGATTAGTTCGCTTAAATCCATCACTTCTCCGTCGCCGCAAGGCGGCACACAAACAAATCACCGATGGGCGGATTCTAACCGATTTTCCACGGCTCTGGATACTTGAGCGCGACAAGATAAAGCCCGGCGGGTTCCGCGGTGGGACCGGAGAGGGAGCGGTCGCGCGATTCGAATAATGCCGTGATGTCGGCAGCGGAGAGTTTGCCACGGCCAACGTCAAGCAGAGTGCCCACGATTTTTCGCACCATGTAACGAAGAAACGAGCGACCGGTGACTTCGTAGACGAGTTCCTGCTTATCCGGATGCGGAGTGAGGACAGAGCGAAGAATCACGCGGATCGGGGAACGGTCTTTGTCCGTGTCTTCCGAGCCGCTTGATGCGGCGAAAGATGTGAAATCGTGCTCGCCTTCAAAGAGTCTCGCGGCTGCAATCATGGCGGACTCGTCGAGAGGATATGGATAATGCGAGACGCGCTGGAATTCGAACGGCGAGACTACAGGTCCGCGAAAGATGCGGTAATGGTAGGTTTTCTCGAGAGCCTGCCAGCGAGCGTGGAAATCGGAGCCCATTTCTTCAGCCGCGACGACGCGAATCGCGGGCGGCAGAAGAGCGTTGAGGGCACGCTGCAATTCTTCCGGGGCGAGCTGCGATTGCGTTTTGAAACTTGCGACCTGGCCCAGCGCGTGGACGCCCGTGTCCGTCCGGCTGGCGCCGTGAATGATTATTTGTTCCTGAGTGATTTTTCGGAGCACATCCGTGACCGCGCCCTGGATGGTGGGAACGCCGGGCTGGATCTGCCAGCCATGGAATGCCGCGCCGTTATAGGCGAGGGTCAACTTGATGTTACGCATGCGGAGCAAATTATCGCACGGCCAAACAATTCAGAAGGAAACTAAACGAATTGGAGGGAACAAGCAGCGGCATGACGGCTCGGGATGACAAGACCTCGGCGGCCTGCGGCTGCTAGAGTTGACGATAGGCGAAATAGGCCGGACCGAGGCACACGGGCTCGTATTCGTTTTCGATACCGCTTTGCGTGTACGATGTTTCCTGCTGTGCGTCGAGAAAGCGCACAGCGCGGAGACGCCGCTCGGCGCAAAGCTCAAACCAGTGCCGGATGCCGCGGCCTACGGAAAGAAAGTCGCCAGGTTCGAGTTCAACGATGACGACCGCGCGCCCCGCGGGATGGATATTGCAAACTCCGCGGCCGGCTACGATCAAGCGGGCCTCTTCCTGGTTGTGCCAATGCTCTTTGCTGCACTGCCCGAGCATGTCGTCAATTCCTGGAGTTTCCGGAGTAAGGTCAATGACATCGTAGGCCTCGAAGCCAAGCGCGTTTTTGTAGTTCTCGAGATGGGACCTGTAGGCGTTCAATATTTGCGCCGGACTCGCGCGGGGCGAAAGAGGTTCCGAGCTGAGCCAACGATGGTATTCGACGCCGACGCCCGCGAGGAAGATCTCGATCTGAGCGGGCATGATGAACGTTCTGCCGAGATGCGGCACTTTAACGATAGCCATGTTCCCAACCTCAACGGCGGGCGCTGCGAGCTCGCCAACAAGTAAGGAGAGGACGGCTCACGCCAGTGCGGCAGCACCGTATTTAAGAATACGGACACGAGCCGCAACGGCGGAAGCTCAGATTATGCGCGGCACCTACCCTCTAAGTAGAGCAACGCGGAATTCAGGCGGGTATTTTCATACGAGTGTCTTTGCAATGCAATAACTATTTTACTGTAGAACGGCTACCTTTCTGAGCGGACAAAGTGGCTGCCAGGTTTAGCGATTTCCTGACCCGAGCGGCAAAGGGGGCATTCAAAGGCTTCGTAGCTGGGAATATCCAAATCGATCAACGACTTGGTGGGCACATTGAGTTCGAGCTGATTGCCGCTGCGGTCGATCAAAGCTCCCGCGGCGACGACGAGTCCTCCGGCTTGCTCGACAACTGCAATCGTTTCGCGCGTAGAACCGCCAGTGGTCCAGACGTCCTCCACAACCAGGACACGCTCATTCGGCTGGAAAGCGAACCCCCGGCGGAGGGCCATGCGTCCAGAAATGTCTCTTTCCACGAAGACGGCGCGAACGCCAAGCCCGCGCGCGACTTCGTGCCCAACGAGGACTCCGCCGAGGGCGGGCGAAGCAACGCAGTCTATCTGCACGCCCTTGAACTTCTCAGCGAGCGCGCGGCCGAGTTTTTCGGCGGACTCGGGATACTGAAGCACAAGGGCGCATTGGACATACGTGGCGCTATGGCGGCCGCTCGACAGCTCAAAATGTCCGTGCCGCACGGCTCCAACCCGCTCGAAGAGTTGCATCACTTCATCCGCGTGCATGTGAGCCGGCCTCCCAGATCTATGACGCCCGGCTAGCCTAGGTCAGCCCGGCCTTCGTTGTCAATGCGGCAAGAGAGATGCTAGACTCGTCGGTTCATGTGTTCGGTTGTAGCCTGTTAGTGTCCGATTCTGAACATTGTGCGAAACCATCCCAGCCTTATTTGCCTGATTGCAAACGGATAGGATTGGCCTCCACGTTGCAGCGCGCAATCAGTTGAAACATATCGCCGCTCTCGCACGTTTCACCATACTAGGACTTAAACCGCAATTCTGAAATCAGGGGGAAGATAACGATATGACTGGAAGGATTATTCGGACCGCCGTTGCTCTCTATCTGGCCGCGGCGCTCGCGGTCGGGTATCCCCGCCTCGCGCAAGCGCAGTCTCAGCAAACCACGCCGCCGCAGGCCCAAACGACGACGACGCAAACACAGACGCCCGCAGCGCAACAGACTCCGGCCGTGCTGCCCTATCCGAATCTCCGTTCGGGCCCGGACTATACGAAGGGGAGGCAATGGTTTCCGAATATTCTCGCGCCGTATTTCTCAATTAATGTGCCTCCTCCCGATTTGACGAACACGCCGGCGATTTACAGCTTGATCCACGACGGAAAACTGGAACTGAGCCTGCAGGATGCGATCTCTCTGGCACTCCAAAACAATCTTGATATCCGCGTTCAGCGTTACTTGCCCTGGTTTGGTGAAACCGACGTTCTTCGAGCTGAAGGCGGCGGAACACCCACCGGATCATTCGTACTTGGCTCCGGCGGTGGTGGCACTTTTGATCCGGTGATCGGCGCGACCGCATCTATTGCGGACAACACGACTCCGGTGAACAATCCCTTTATTTCCGGGACCGGCACCGGCACCAACTCCCTGGTTGCTCTTAAGAGCCACCAGACTCAGTTGAACATCGGCTATTCGCAGGAACTGCACACCGGGACATCGTTCTCTTTTGGTTTGGACAATACGCGCAGTTCTTCGTCCTCGTCCGCCAACTTTTTCAACCCGTCCGTCTCGTCTCAACTTTTCGCCAGCATTCAGCAGCCCCTGTTAAGAGGGTTCGGCCTACTCACGGTGACGCGCTTCATCGTCGAGACGAAGAACACTCTAAAAGAGGACAACCTAACTTTCGAGGAGCAGGTCATCAACTCGGTGACGCAGGTTGAAAATCAGTATTGGCAGCTCGTCTATGCACGCCAAAACGTGGACGTGCAAAAAGCGGCGCTGGCGACATCACAGAAATTGTACGAGGACAATAAACGCCAGCTTGAAATTGGCACGCTCGCGCCCTTGGACGTATTGACCGCGGAATCGGAAATCGCGACCGACAACCAACTGGTCATCCAGGCACAAACCAATTTGCTGCAACAGCAAACCTTGTTGCTCCAGTTGATTACCAAAAACCTTTTGGACCCGGCTTTTCAGGACGTCGAAGTGATCCCGACCACGCCGATCGAGGAATTGGCGGCGGTGCCGACTATCGCTCTGCCGGACGCCGTAAAGGAAGCGTGGGCAAACCGACCTGAATTGAAAGTGGAGCAGCTCCAGTTAACGAATGACAATGTGGAAATCAAAGCCACGCGGAACGAGTTGCTCCCCGCGCTTACTCTTTCCGCAAACTATCAGAGCTCCGGACTGGGAGGCATCTCGAGGATCAATTCCTCGACGCCGCTCACTTTTGTTCCGAATTTGAATGTTCCCATTGTCGATGCCAGCGGCAACCCCATTGCGGGTGAGTTCGTGGGCGTGGGAAACACGTTTAACACCACGACGACGATTGTTCCCGGAGGCATTGGGAATGCATATTCTGCGATTTTTCAGAATCAGTTCCCGAGCTATTCGGCCAGCTTGAATTTGAGCTTGCCGCTGCGGAACCGCTCGGCGCAAGCCGACCACGCTCGCGCTCTGCTCAACGAGCGGCAATACCAAACGGTATACCAGCAAGAAAAGAACACCATCGTCGTCGGCGTACGAAACGCGCTGATTGCCATTCAGCAGGATGCCGCGCAGGTGGTGGCCACCGAGAAAGCGACCCAGCTTGCGCAGCAAACGCTCGATGACGAACAGAAGAAATATTCTCTCGGTGCATCAACGAGCTACAACGTGATTCTGCGCTCTCGAGACTTGACGGCGGCCAAAGGCAACGAGCTGCTGGCAAAAGCGAATCTGCAAATTGCGCTCGTCAATTTCAACTTGGCAATGGGGCGCACTCTGACTACGAATAACATCACCATCGCGGACGCGAGACACCGGGCCATCGATCTGGAAGCCCAGCAGCCGCTTATTCCCGGCACAATCGGAGGCCGCCTGGCGGGCGAAGATGTTTTCGGACTGGGGTTGCACAAGTAGCGGCGATAAATTAGCGATGCAAGGAAGGCCCGGAGGTTCGCAAATCCGGGCCTTTTTTTTCGCCAGCGCTGGACGTTCTTCGCGAGCTGCACTTGCCCACTTATTAGCCTTGCCCTACAATCAAATCAGAGCTTCGCAAGCGGATTAGAGGCCGCGCGGTCCGGCCGGGAGATGCCAAATGCCGAAAGAAGAGCGAACTTCGTCGCTAACGACGAGCGCGGAGCCCGAACCGTCCCGTACGCCATCGGCAGCTGAGATCGAGTGGGAAAAGAATGTTTTGGAGCCGACGCTCAAGAAATCGCCTGAGCGCGCGAAAGAATTCACAACAATTTCCGACTACCCGATTCGGCGCCTGTACACGCCGGCGGATCTGGATGGATGGTCGCCTGAGAAGGACCTTGGATTCCCGGGAGAGCCGCCCTACACGCGCGGAATCCATTCCACGATGTATCGTGGACGCCTGTGGACGATGCGGCAATTCGCGGGATTCGGCGCCGCGAAAGATACAAACAAACGCTTTCGCTATCTGCTGGCACAGGGGCAGACGGGGCTTTCGGTGGCGTTCGACCTTCCCACGTTGATGGGTTATGACTCGGACCACCCGCTCTCGGAAGGCGAAGTCGGCAAATGCGGAGTGGCCATCAGTTCGCTGGCGGATATGGAAGTGCTTTTCGACAAGATTCCGCTGGCGGACGTGAGCACTTCCATGACGATCAATTCGCCCGCAGCGATTATTTGGGCGATGTACCTTGCTGTGGCGGAAAAGCAGGGCGCGGACTGGAAGAAAATTTCCGGCACGCTGCAAAACGACATTCTCAAGGAATACATCGCGCAGAAGGAATACATCTATCCGCCGGGGCCGTCGATGCGTTTGGTGATCGATACTTTTGAATTTGGCGCGAAGCAAACGCCGAAGTTCAATGCGATTTCGATCAGCGGCTATCACATTCGAGAAGCGGGCTCGACGGCGATTCAGGAATTGGCGTTCACGCTGCGCGACGGCATCGAATATGTGGACTGGGCGATTCGCCGCGGGCTGGAAGTTGACGATTTCGCGCCGCGTCTTTCGTTTTTCTTCAACGCGCATAACGATTTCTTCGAGGAGATCGCGAAATACCGCGCGGCGCGGCGCATCTGGTACAAAACGATGCGCGAACGCTTTGGGGCGAAGAATGCGCGTTCGTGGGCGCTGCGGTTCCACACGCAAACGGCGGGTTGTTCGCTGACGGCACAGCAACCTTACAACAATGTGGTCCGCACGGCTCTGCAGGCGTTGGCGGCTGTACTGGGCGGGACGCAATCGCTGCACACGAATTCGCTCGACGAAGCGTGGGCGCTGCCGACCGAATTCGCAGCGACGGTCGCTCTGCGCACGCAGCAAATTATCGCGCACGAAAGCGGCGTAACGAATACGGTCGATCCTCTGGGCGGATCGTATTTCGTGGAAACGCTGACAGGAGAAGTGGAGCGCGGCGCGTGGGATTACATCGAGAAAATTGACGCGCTGGGCGGCATGGTGAATGCGATTGAACGCGCGTATCCGCAGCGGGAGATTTCCGAGGCGTCGTATCGCTATCAAGTGGAAGTGGACCGCAAAGAGAAGATTATTGTGGGCGTGAATGATTTCGTCGCGGAAGAAAAGGCGATCGATACTTTGCAAATCGACGAAAGCGTCGCGCACGGCCAGGCGGAGCGACTCCGCAAATTGCGCGCGGAACGATCCAGCGCGGAAGTTGACCGCCGCCTGAAGGCGTTGCGCAAGGCTGCGGAGGGCGAAGAAAATCTGATGCCGCATATTTACGACGCGGTGAAAGCCTACGCGACCCTCGGTGAAATTTGCGACGCGCTGCGAGATGTTTTTGGCATCTACGAAGAAGTCGCCATCACTTAGACCATGTGGCACCCGGTAAGCTGTGAGTCCACAAATTGCCAGCGTTCCAGATATTTCCGTGTGGCCACGATTCTTCTTGCTCTCCTTTCTCTTCCGGCAACTGTAATCGCCGGCTCTTCCCCTGAGCTGAAAGTTGGTAACGGTTTTATTACCACGCGCGACGGCGTGAATATTCACTACCTCATCGCGGGCACTCCACATTTGCAATGGCATGTGAAAGTCAGCGGCAGGCCGATGGGCGAAGCGCAAGTAGCGCCCACGGCGGGCCCAACGCTGCTCTTCGTGCCGGGCTGGACCATGCCGGCGTGGATCTGGCAAAAGCAGATTGATTTTTTCTCGAAGAATTATCGCGTGGTTGCCATGGACCCGCGCAGCCAGGGCGAATCTTCAGAAACAGGCGAAGGGCTTTGCCCGGCGGTGCGCGCTCGCGACATCAAGGCAGTCGTCGACCAACTGCATCTTGCTCCGGTGGTGCTGGTCGGTTGGTCGATGGCCGTTACTGAACTGGCGGCTTACGTCGACCAGTTTGGCACGAGAGACGTCGCCGGACTTGTGTTCGTCGACGACAACTTCGGCGGCCTCGCGCCGGGCGAAGGCAACCCCGATTTGCTTTTCATCGGACAAATTCTTGACGACCGTCAGAAAAACACAGAGGCGTTCGTTCGACATTTGTGTTTCAAGAAGCCGCATCCGGCCGATTATATTAACCGCGTCATTGCAGCGTGCATGCGCACACCGACGAGCGACGCTGTGGCGTTGCTTGTGGGGAAAGATGCCGCAGACTACCGCGCAACGGCGGCGAAGATCGATAAGCCCGCGCTATTTTGCTACGCCGACTCGCCGTACATGTCCGCCGAGGCGCAGGCGAAAATTCAGCAGAGCGTGAAGGGCTCGCGGTTAGAAGTTTTTCGCGGCGACGGCCACGCGCTGTTTATGGACGATCCGGAGCATTTCAATACCGTGCTCGAAAGTTTTCTGAATGCGCTTCCCAAATGATTTTTGTGCACTCGAACTCTTCTGCGCTACACAAATCGCCGCGAATTGAAGTATCCTTTCAGCGCGAATGACTGACAAAAAGATACGGGTGCTGATTGCCAAGCCGGGGCTGGACGGGCACGACCGCGGCGCGAAAATCATTGCGCGCGCGCTACGCGACGCCGGCATGGAAGTGATTTACACGGGGCTGCGGCAGACGCCGGAGATGATTGCGTCGGCGGCGGCGCAAGAAGACGTGGACGTCATCGGTCTCTCGATACTTTCGGGCGCGCACAACGCGCTTTGCCCGCGCCTGATGGATCTGCTGCGCGAAAAGGGCATGACGGATGTGACCGTGGTGATCGGGGGAATTATTCCCGAGTCGGACATTGCCGCGTTGAAGAAAAACGGCATCGCGGAGGTTTTTTTGCCCGGCACGTCCACGCAGAATATCGTCGAGTTCATTCGCAATCGCTTCGCCCCGAGTACACAGAAAGTCTGACGCCGCGTGAACAACTCCTTGATTGAATCTCGCGCCAAAACCAAATCTGCCGAGTTCGAGAAAAACAGGCGCGCGATTATCGACCAACTAACCGAGATCAAGAATGAAGAGGAGAAGATTCGCCAGGGCGGCGGCGCGAAAGCCATCGAATCGCAACACAAGAAAAATCGGCTGACGGCACGCGAACGCATTGAAAAGCTTATCGATCCGGGCAGCCGTTTTTTTGAGCTGGGACTCTACGCCGCCTATGAAATGTACGAGGAATGGGGCGGCGCGCCTGCTGCCGGGACAATTACGGGCTTGGCGCGCGTTGCCGGGCGGCAGATGATGATCATCGCGAACGACGCCACGGTGAAAGCCGGAGCGTTTTTCCCGATGACGGCAAAGAAAGTGATTCGCGCGCAGAATATCGCTATCGAAAATCACATTCCGACAATTTACCTGGTGGACTCGGCCGGAGTTTTTCTTCCGCTGCAAGAGGACGTTTTCCCCGACGCGGACGATTTTGGGCGCGTGTTTCGCAACAATGCCGTAATGTCCGCGATGGGAATTCCTCAGTTGACCGCCATCATGGGCATGTGCGTTGCGGGCGGCGCGTATCTTCCCGTGATGTGCGATCACATACTGATGACGGAGGGCAGCGGGCTGTTTCTCGCAGGTCCCGCATTGGTGCAGGCGGCGATCGGGCAAAAAACTTCCGCGGAAGAATTGGGCGGCGCAAAAATGCACTCGCAGATCAGCGGGACGGTGGATTTTCGCGAGCCGGACGACGATTCGTGCATTGCGCGTATTCGCGCGCTGGTGGACAAAATGGGCCACCGGCAACGCGCGCCCTTCGATCATCAGAAGGCCGAGCCGCCCATGTATCCCGATGAAGAAATTTACGGGATTTTTTCTTCGGATCCGGCGAAGCAGTACGACATGCGCGAGATCATTGCGCGAATTGTCGACGGCAGTCGCTGGGAAGAATATCGCGCTGAATACGGGCAAACGGTTCTCTGCGGGTTCGCCCGAATTGGCGGGTGGGCCGTGGGAATCGTGGCGAATCAGAAAATCCACGTGCAAATCGCGGCGGCGGGCACGGGGGAGCGGCGCATGGAATTCGGCGGCGTTATCTACACGGAATCGGCGGACAAGGCGGCACGGTTCATTCTGGACTGCAATCAGAATCTGATTCCGCTGATTTTTCTGCACGACGTGAACGGGTTCATGGTGGGCAAAGAAGCGGAATGGAGCGGGATCATCCGGGCGGGCGCGAAAATGGTGAACGCGGTGGCGAACAGCGTGGTGCCGAAGATTTCCGTGATTTGCGGCGGCAGCTTTGGCGCGGGGCATTACGCGATGTGCGGAAAAGCGTACGACCCACGGTTTATTTTTGCGTGGCCGACGGCGCGCTACGCGGTGATGGCCGGAGAATCGGCGGCGGGAACGTTGGTGGAAATCAAAATCAAGCAGATGGAACGCGAGGGAAAGAAAATCACAGAGAAGGACAAGAAGGAACTTTTCGAGTCGATCCGCTCGACGTATGAGCATCAGACGGACCCGCGCTACGCTGCTGCGCGGTTGTGGGTGGACGCGATTATCGATCCCGCGCACACGCGCGATGCGATTATTGAGGCGCTCGAAGCGTCGTCGTTGAATCCAGTGGTGGCGGAATTCAAGACGGGAGTACTGCAAACGTAAATGGACGCCGTGACGATCATCGAATGTCCGCGGGATGCGTGGCAGGGGCTGCCGCAGATCATTCCCACGCAGGCGAAAATCGAATACTTGGGGCGGCTGATCGCGCTGGGTTTTCGCCACCTGGATGCGGTGAGTTTTGTGTCGCCGAAATACGTCCCACAGATGGCAGACAGCGAGCAGGTGATGGCCGAGCTGGCGAAACAGTTCCCTGCCGACATGACACCGCCGGAAATTATCGGAATCGTGGTGAATGAAAAGGGACTGGAACGGGCGCTTGCCACTCCTGGGGTAACGACGATTGGCTACCCTTACTCGATCTCGGCGTATTTTCGACGCGCAAATGCGAATATGTCTCGCGCTGAATCGCGCGCGTTAGTGGAAAAGCTGCACCGACGGACGAAGGAGGCGGGACGCAATCTTGTGGTTTATATCTCGATGGCGTTTGGGAATCCTTACGATGAGCCGTGGGGTCCGGAGATCGTCGAGGATGCGCTGGTGTGGCTGAAGGACGTCGGCGTGCGCACGGTTTCGCTCGCCGACACAGTTGGCAAGGCGTCGCCCGATGATGTGGCGTCGATTTATCGCGCGGCGAAAAGTTGCGTTGCGGGAGTCGAGCTTGGAGTGCATCTGCACAGCCGTCCGGACGCCGCTGCTGAAAAAATTCTGGCCGCCTATGAAGCAGGCTGCCGACGATTCGACGGCGCGCTGACCGGGCTCGGCGGATGCCCGTTCGCGGGAGACGATCTGATCGGGAATATTCCGACGGAAACTGTGCTGACGACGCTGGCTGCTCGCGGCGTGTCGACTGGGATTGACGCAAAATCGCTGGCCGTGGCGTGCGCTCTGACGGGGCGGATTCGCGAAACCTATGCGCACGAAGTGGATGCGCCGAAGCCCAACTGAAAACAATTCATGAGCTACACAACTCTTAAATTCGATCTCGACGGTGAAATCGGAACGATCACGCTGAATCGTCCCGACAAGCGCAATGCGATTTCGCCTGCCATGATTGATGACCTGCTCGGCGTGTTGGATGAAGCGGAACGCGGGCCGGCGCGCGTTGTGATTCTTACTGGCGCGGGAAAGGCGTTTTGCGCGGGGATGGATCTGGAAGCACTGCGCGAGCTCGCGTCGCAGACCTACGAACAGCACGTGGCCGACGCGGAGCGGATGGGCAAGATGTTCCATCGCGTTTACAGCTTTCCGAAACCGCTGATCGCGGCGGTCAATGGTGCCGCCATTGCAGGTGGAACGGGACTGGCGACGCTGGCCGACTTTACGCTCGCCGTGCCGGAAGCGAAATTCGGTTATACGGAGGTTCGCATCGGCTTTCTGCCGGCCGTGGTTTCTGTTTTTCTTTTGCGGCAGGCGGGAGAGAAGATTACGCGGGAGCTTTTGCTCACCGGGAAAATATTCGATGCGGCCGAGGCGCACCGTCTGGGGCTGGTGACGCAGTTAGTGCCACAAGAAAAACTGATGGAGTCGGCGCGGGAGCTAGCGCAATCGCTGATTGCTTCAAGTCCGACAAGCTTGCGGCTGACAAAGCGCATTATTTTGCGCTCGAATGAAAAAGAAATTGAGCGCGATCTGGCTGTCGCGATACGCGAAAGCGCCGAAATTCGGCGTACGGTGGATTTCCGCGAAGGTTTGGCGTCTTTTTTGGAAAAGCGCAAGCCTGAATGGCGGGGCCAATGACCGTCGCGGGCGAAACGACTGTTCGCGTGCGCTACGCCGAAACCGACCAGATGGGAGTGGTCTACTACGCGAATTTCTTCGTGTGGTTCGAGGTGGCGCGCGTGGAACTGATGCGGCAATTGGGATTCAGCTACAAGAAAATGGAAATCGAGGATGACAGTTTCGTGGTGGTGGCGAAAGCGAGTTGCACGTACAAGCATCCGGCGAAGTTCGACGACGTGCTGCGCATTCGTACTACCGTGACGCAATCGCGGCGCCGCACGATCACTTTTGCGTATGAGGTTTTCAACGAGGCTTACGGCACAGTGATCGCAACGGGGGAGACTCTCCACGTGATTTGCGACCGGCATGGCAGACCAAAGAGTTTGCCGGAAAAGTACCGCCAGTATTTCCCGTTGACACATGCGGGCGATTCCGTCGCCGCAGGAACCGCGCACAAATCATGAAGAAATCGCTCGCGCTTTCCGGCAACGACTTAACGCTGGGACAACTGTATCAAGTTGTGCTGGAGGGCTTCGAAGTGACGCTGGCACCGGAAGCAGTGGCGCGGATGGACGCGTCGCAGGCAGTGGTCGAACGGCTCTCCACGGGGGACGTCGCCGCTTACGGAATCAACACGGGCTTCGGCGCTCTCGCGACCGTGCGCATCCAGCCAGAGCAGATTCGCGAGTTGCAATTGAATCTGGTGCGCAGTCATGCGTGTGGTGTGGGCGCGCCGCTTGCGGAAGATGAAACGCGCGCGATGATTTTGCTGCGCGCAAACGCGCTGGCGAAAGGGTTCAGCGGCGTTCGTCCGGTGGTGGTGGAAACGCTGCTCGCGATGCTCAATCGCGGCGTGCTGCCGGTGATTCCGTCGCAGGGATCGGTAGGGGCTTCGGGCGACCTGGCGCCGCTGGCGCATTTGGCGCTCGTCGCTATCGGCGAAGGCGAAGCCATTTACAAGGGCGCAACGTTACCCGGCGGCGATGCATTGAAGCAGGCAGACATTATTCCGCTGAAGCTCGAAGCGAAAGAAGGCCTGGCGTTGCTGAACGGCACGCAAGGGATGCTTGCGCTGCTGGCGCTCGCGATTCGTGACGCGGAAATTCTGATCGACACAGCCGACGTGGCCGCCGCTCTTTCGCTGGATGCTCTGCGCGGAAGCCCCGCGGCCTTCGACGAGCGCATTTCGCGAATTCGGCCATATCCCGGGCAGACAGCAACCGCGCGGAACTTGACGCGGCTGAATCGCGGGAGCGAAATTCGCGAGTCGCATCGTTCCGCCCAGACAGATACGCGTGTTCAGGACGCATACAGCCTGCGCTGCACGCCGCAAGTTCACGGCGCAGTGCGCGATTCGCTTTCGCAAGCGCGGACCACATTATCAATCGAGCTCAACAGCGCAACGGACAATCCGCTGGTATTTGCCGACTCGGGAGAAGTGCTGAGCGGAGGAAATTTCCATGGGCAGCCGTTGGCCATGGCGGCGGACCAAATCGCCATCGCCCTGGCGACGCTCGCGGGAATCTGTGAGCGCCGCGTCGAGCACATGACGAACCCTCACACAAGCCTGCTGCCCGCATTTTTGACAGCGGACCCGGGATTGAATTCAGGATTCATGATCGCGCAGGTGGTGGCTGCGTCGCTTGCGAGCGAATTGAAGGCGCTGGCGACTCCGCATTCCGTCGATTCGATTCCCACATCGGGCGATCAGGAAGATTACGTGTCGATGGGAATGAGCGCGTCGCGGCGGCTGCAACGGATGCTCGACGCGCTGCGCAACGTCATCACCATCGAACTGCTTGCCGCCTGCCAAGGAATCGACTTCCAAGCCCCGCTGCAAACGGGCATTGAGGCGCGAAAGGCTTACGCGCTGGTGCGTTCTGTTTCGCGTGTCGTTGACAAAGACCGCGCTCTCGCGCCGGATATTGCGGCGGTGGCGCAACTTGTCGCGAAAGGCGAGTTTCAAAATATACTTCGGTGAAAACCGGAACGCCGCTTACCCAAGATTTTTCTGCAGGAATCTGCCGAAGCGCCAGCCCGCGATCCATTTGAATGGGGCTTCGCCGAGCGAATAGTGCCCGCAAGGCAATCGCAGGGACTTGCACGAAACTTCGTTGGCACGCGCGGTTAAGAAAAAATCCTCCGAAAACTCATCTTGAAAAGTGGGATCGTAGCGCCCGCTGATGGCCAGGAGTTTTTGGCCTGTTCCACGCAATTTCGCCAGATACGGAATCGGACTGATAGGCGCCCAGTAGCGGCGGATTTCGTCCTGCGAGACTTTCGTGCGCAGCGATTCCCAGACGTGAATTGTGGTGAGGCCGGTGGCAACCACGTCGCCGAAATAGGATGAAACGTGCAGCAGCGCGGCCGCGCGGATGAGCGGTTCGTGCGAGGCCGTAATGCAGGAGATGCATGAACCGAGGCTGGTGCCCAAAATGCCGAGAGGACCGTAACCGCGCTGAGCGAGCCATCGCAAGCAGCAGCGCGCGTCGCAAACGGCCTGACGATTGGCTTGCAGCGTCAGCCCGATGTTTGGTCCGACGATGTGGTCGGCTTTCGGATGGCCGGGCACGGCGCGGTGGTCGTGATAAGGCAGGCTGAGCCGCAGAGCCGTGATTCCGAGACGGTTCAGCCAGCGGCAAATGTCGACGTGCGCGCTGTAATCGGCATTCCACTGCGGCAAAACTACTACGGCGGGACCCGTTGCATTCGCGGGAAAAAATCGCGCCTGGACGCGATTATTTTCTTCCCATGGAGAGTGGACGGCACTGGTGAACGTGAGGATGCCGCTCCACGGGACGCCGTCCGCTTTGGCTTCGAGTTGATAATCCGACGGCGTTTCGCAGGCGAACCAGGCGTCACTATTCGCCAGCGTCTCGTCGACGAAGCAATTCAGAAATTCTCGAGGGTCCTTTTCGTCGGCGCGGCCGCCGATATGCTCCAATCCCCAGGCAAAGGGCAATGCGGGCCGGTTGGGCTCGGCAGCCCAGCGGCGGTGTTCATAGCGCCGTATTGTTTGTTCGAGCCAGGGCATTTGCGGAAACCTAGAAATATAGCCGACGTAAGGCGACAAACCAAAAGCAGATTCCCTGCCTGCGGCAGGCAGGCTCGTCGCGTAGGTCCTCGGAATGACACGATTTGTTTTTTTTCGCAAATGAACTGGCGCATCTTGGCTGAGGCGGCGTGTTAGGCATCGGGCACGCGTTTTGCGTGCGTTATTGAGGCTCGTGTGGCCTTGTGGCACAGTGAAATCGTGCTCCCGACTCAATTCATCGCGGCGTTTGTCTTCATTTTTGGGCTGATTATTGGCAGCTTTTTGAACGTGTGTATCAGCCGGCTGCCGCAGGGCAAATCCGTGGTGCGGCCGGCATCGCGGTGTCCCAGGTGCGGAAAGTCCATCAGGCCCTACGATAACATCCCCGTGCTGAGCTATTTTTTTCTTGCGGGCAAATGCCGCGCGTGCAAGATGCACATCTCGCCTGTTTATCCGGCTGTGGAGTTGCTCACCGGGCTGCTTTTTCTGGCCTGCTACGCGGTCTTCGGCAATTCCGTGGAGACGATAAAGTGGACCGCATTCTGCGCCATTTTGGTCGTATTGATTTTTACTGACTGGCGCGAACGACTGCTACCGGACACGGTGAATTTCACGGGGCTCGCGATAGGGTTGATTGTTAGCTTTTTCGTGCGTCCCAACGATGGCGCGGCGCTGTGGATTGCGAAGCGCATTTTCGAGTTCCCTCCACCGATGCCAGTCCTTTCTTTCTCGGATGCTCTGATTGGCGGGATTGTTGGCGGCGGCGTGCTGTGGCTTGTTGGCGAGGGATATTTCCGGTTGCGAGGGCGCGAAGGGATGGGCTTCGGCGACGTGAAAATGATGCTGATGGCTGGAGTGTTTCTGGGGCTGCGGCGCACAATTCTCACGATTCTGCTCGGCTCCGTGCTCGGCGCGATTCTAGGGGCGATTTTCATTTTGTCTTCACGGAAAGGCTCTGACTACGAACTGCCTTTCGGCACGTTTCTGGGAGCGGCTGCGCTGCTGGTGGTATTTTTTGGCACGCCGGTGGTGACGTGGTACCAATCGTTGTTCGTGATGCGGTAGGAACGCGCAATGGGCATCGCGCCAGCACATCAAGACTTCAACTTTGAGATCATCGTCACGCTCGCGTTAGTTGCGCTGATTTTTGCAGTGGTGATTGGCGCGTTCTTATTCATCCGGCGGTCAATGCGCGAGGGTGGGCGAAACTCGCAAGAGCCGAAGGACTCCTTTCGCGTGAATTCCGAAAATCCATCGGCATTCATGACGGCTTCGATGCAAGGCGTGATTGCACGTCTGCGCGAGCAGGAACAGGGGTTGGCCCGCCTACATCAAGTCGAAAAAGAGCGCGCGCAAGAAACGGAGCGGTTGAGCGAGGCGGTGACGCGCAACATGCCCGCCGGCCTCCTGCTGGTGAACGCGACAGGGATTATCAGCTCCGCAAATCCGGCCGCGGAAAAAAATCTGGATATTCGCGGACTGCAATACCGGCGATACACGGAAATTCTGGGGCAGGATTCGACGCTAACCGAAATGCTGACGGCGTGCCTGCGAGACGGGCAAACTTTTCAGCGTGGCGAAGTGCCGCACACGACGCGTTCCGGAGAGCTTCGCCAGTTGGGCGTCACGATTTCGCCGATCTACCGGACAGCGCGCAATACGCTGGTCGAAGGGCCCGGTGCGGTACCGACACAGAAAATCGCGGGGGCGCTATGCCTGATGAGCGATTTGACCGAACTGGCCACGCTGCAGAAACAGATGCGCTGGAAGGAGAATTTGGCGGCGTTGGGCGAAATGTCGGCCGGAATCGCGCACGAATTCAAGAATGCGCTTGCGACGATTTCAGGCTACGCACAAATGATTCGCAGCGAAGCGGCATCGTCGGAAATCGGTGAAAGCGCAGAAAAAATTCTGGATCAGACAAAATCGCTCACGCATGTGGTAACGGAGTTTCTGCGGTTCGCGCGGCCTCTTGAATTGGCGCAGGAGGACTTTGAGTTGGCTGAGGTGGTGGAACAAGTCGCGGATGAGATTGGCGCCGCGGTTCCAGGGGCGACAATTCGCACCGAGGGCGTTTTTGGGACCGTTTCCGGCGACGCAGGGCTGTTGCGGCAAGCGCTGCTAAACCTGGCTCGCAATGCGTCGGAAGCTGCGTCGTCCAACGGGCATGCGGGCGAGGTGATAATCGCGGGCGGCCAGGAGGGTCATGCCGGGCAACGCTGGCAATGCATTGCGGTGCGCGATAACGGGCCGGGGGTTCCGCCTGGGGATCTCGATAAGATATTCGTGCCTTTCTTCACAACGAAGTCGGCAGGGACTGGCCTGGGCCTCGCTTTGGTGCAGAAGATAGCTTTGCAGCACGGGGGCCGGGTAGAGGTGCGCAATCGCGCGGGAGGAGGGGCTGAATTCGACTTATGGTTACCTTTGCGGTAGCGCCTGGCACCTGTTCAATTGCCTGTGGCCGCGGCTGCATCTAAACTAAAGGGAATAGGCTTCCGTATTGGGCTTCCGAGGTGATGCTATGCGGAAAGGAATCTGGCTGACAGCCGTTGCGGTGTTTTTCAGCGTACCGTACGCCTCTGTGGCGCAACAGGCGTCGCAGGCGCAGTCCACGGGGCAATCGCAAGCCGGCGGACAAGCGGAGACTCAGAAATCGGGCTCGGCATCGGCGGCGGTGCCAGCAAAGGCTGACCCGGTGGTCGAGGCCGCGCGCAAAGCGCGTCAAGCCAAGAAAGTTACACCCGCGCCACCGGTGGTATTCACCAATGAGAATATACCGACATCCGCCACGGCGATCTCCGTCGTTGGCGATGCACATGCCTCGGCTGATTCCTCCGCGAACACCCGAACCCTTGAGGCGGGGGACACGAAAAACGAGGAAAAGGTATGGCGCCAGAAATTTGCCGCGGCCCGTTCAAAGCTTCGCGAAGACAAGGACAAACTTGACGTAATGAAAAAATATTTCAACGAAACGGATTCGCTGGTAATGCAGCAGGCGATGCTCGCCCAGGAAAAGCGGATCTCAGCGGATCAACGGGCGATTGACGACCTGGAAGAGGCTTTGCGCCAAGCCGGTGGCGATGCGGCCTGGAGCAGGTGACGAAATGCTGAGCAGAAATGAGGTGAAGGCTATGCGAAAAGGAATCTGGCTGGCGGCAATTATCGTGTTTTTCGTTTCACCGCACATCTCCGTGGCACAACCAACTCAGCAATCGGGTCAATCACAGGCGTCCGCGCCATCGAAGACGCAGACTTCCGAAACCCAGCGGGCGGCGAAACCTGATCCGCTGGTCGAAGCCGCGCGCAAAAACCGCGAAGCGCAAAAGAATGCGCCGAAGGCGTCAGCCGTCTTTACCAACGACAATATTCCGGCTACACCGGGAGCGGTGTCCGTGGTGGGCAGCACGGCGAGCGAAGCGTCGAGCAAACCATCCGGTTCGTCGGATAAAACCGCCGGCGCCAGCCAGTCGAGTCCTTCGGCCAACAACGATGAGGCCACATGGCGCAAGAAATTTGCGGATGCGCGGCAAAAACTGGCGCAGGATCAGACTGAACTTTCCCTCCTACAACGCGAATCAGATCAGCTACAGGTTCAATATTATCCTGATCCGACCAAGGCGCTAATGCAGTCGGTGGATCGCAGCGACATCATCAAGAAGCAAAAAGCCATCGACGATAAAAAAAAGGATATTGACGCCGACCAGCAGGCCATCACGACGCTCGAGAGTGAACTGCGCAAAGCAGGCGGCGACCTTGGCTGGGCGAGAGAGTAGCGCGGCGCAATGGAAGCAATCCTCCTCGTCGAGGATAAACCTGAGCTGCGCGCGATGCTGCGCAAGGCTCTGGAGAAAGCCGGCTACACGGTCGATGAAGCTCCCGACGGCACTTCGGCCATCGATAAAGTCCGCAACAAGCGCTACCTCACCGTCCTTACCGACCTGAAACTTCCCGGCGCGTCCGGCTTGGATGTGCTTCGCGAAGCGCGGCGCGCCGATCCGATGATTCCCGTAATCCTTATTACCGCTTACGGCTCCGTCGAAGATGCTGTGACGGCGATGAAGGATGGCGCGTTTGATTTCATACAGAAGCCAGTTGATTTGGAGCATTTGAAATTGCTGCTTGCGCGGGCGGCGCGGCAGCAGGAATTGCTCCGCGAGAATTTGCTTCTGCGCGAGGAATATGCGGAGCGTTATGGCTTTCCGCGTATTGTTGGGGAACATCCGTCGATGCAAGCGGCGAGCCAGATGGTCCAACGCGTTGCGCCGACGGACTCGACTGTGCTGTTACTCGGAGAAAGCGGTACAGGGAAAGAACTGTTCGCGCGAGCGCTACATCATTTGAGCCGGCGAAAAGATTGCGCGTTTGTGGCGCTGAACTGCGCCGCGATTCCGGAAGGGCTGGTTGAAAACGAGCTGTTCGGCCACGAACGCGGAGCGTATACCGGTGCGGGCGCGCGCAAAATCGGCAAACTCGAGCTAGCGCATCGCGGAACGATTTTTCTGGACGAGATTGGCGAGTTGCCACTCGCGATTCAGAGCAAGTTGCTGCGCGTTCTGGAGGAGCGGCGCTTCGAGCGCGTTGGCGGCACGCAAGAGATCGACGTGGATGTGCGCATTCTGGTGGCGACGAACAAGAATCTCCAGGAAGCTGTGGAGGCGAAAACGTTTCGCGAGGATCTATATTTCCGCATCTCGTCGGTGCCCATCACGATTCCGCCATTGCGCGAGCGCGGCGATGATGTGATTCTGCTGGCCGAGCATTTTCTAGAACGCTTCCGCCGCGAATTCCGCAAGCCCGCGCTGGAATTCACCGATGCGTCGCGCGCGCGCTTGCGTGGCCATCAATGGCCGGGAAACGTGCGCGAGCTGCAAAACAGCATCGAACGGGCGGCAATTCTGGCGGACAAAAATGAAATCAGCGCGGAAGACTTACAATTGCCTTTACCGCGGCCTGCCGCAAAGGAAATGCCCGACGGGATGCTGGATGACAAGTTTCTTTGGGATGGTCCGTTGGAAGAAGTGGCGCAGCGCGCGGTGCAGCACGTGGAGCGGTTCAAGATCGAAGCGGCGCTGCGCGAATCGAAATGGAACAAATCGCGAGCCGCGGAGCAACTCGGCGTGTCGTACAAAACGCTGTTGCACAAGATTCGGACGCTGGGGCTGGAAAATTGAAGGAGCGCTCGAGAGCTCAGAGTCGACAGCTAAAAGACTTTCGACTTTAGCTTTCAGCTGCTTTTCGTTCCGCGGTGGAGCGCCACGATGCCGCAGGTCCATCGTTCATACTGCACATTCTCAAATCCGGCAGCCTCGAGCCATTCCGCGAGGATTTTCGGCTGCGGGAAGTTTTGCACGGACTGCGGAAGATAAGAATACGCTTCACCGCTCCCAGAGATCGCACCTCCGACTTTGGGCAGAATCCTGGTGAAATAGAATTTATATAGGGCGGCGAGGACTCCACTCTTCGGCGCGCAGAATTCTAGAATTCCCAGTTCCCCGCCGGGGCGCAGGACGCGAGCGATTTCGCGCAAGCCGCGTTCGTAGTTGACCAAGTTTCGAAAACCGAATGCCGTGGTGACGAGATCGAAACTCGCGTCGGGAAACGGCAGGGCGAGTGCGTCGCCTGCCAGAAAACCGACGCGACAATTTTCATCCGCGGCCTTTTTCTTGGATTGGGCGAGCGTCAACATTGGCAACGCAAAATCGGCGCCGAAGAAACGGCGCGGTGCGGGTTGAGCTTCTTTGCGGGAATTCTCTGCCTGGCGCTCGAGAGCAAACAGCAAATCGCCCGTGCCGCAACACAAATCCAGCACTCGGGCGTTCGGCAAATGCAAAATGTGGGCGAATCTCTTTGCCGTGCGTCTGCGCCATAGCTTGTCGAACGAGCCGGACAAGAAATGATTGAGGAAATCGTAGCGCGGCGCTATGTTGCTGAACATATCGCGGACGCGGCGCTGCGCTTCGCGCTCATCGTGAGCACCTTGAGGGCGCGTCCCGGACACAATTGCGCCGTTCGGAGAGTCGACAGAATTGGCGACGCGATTCACGCTCGCCCACTCCGGCGCGCGCGTGCGAAAAATGCGGGCAGCTCGCGCCATGCCATTCCGAGAAGCTTTTCGGGAACATCGACGCCGATGTCGACAGCGCCAATTCGTTTCGGGAGCACCCAGCGGACACGACCGGAACGCACTTTCTTGTCTGACGCAATTGCGCGCGACAGTGCGGCAGACGAAATGCGAGGCAATCGCGGCAAAGGGCCACACCGCGCAACGAGCGAAGTAATGAGGCTGGCGTCTCTTTCACGTAGACGATTCATGCCCACAGCAATCAGCGTTGCGCCCAACATTCCCCACGCGACCGCTTCGCCGTGAAGAAATAGTTTGTATTCCGTGAGCGATTCGAGTGCATGGCCGATAGTGTGGCCGAAATTCAGAATTTGACGCAGGCCCGCCTCGCGCTCATCTTGGCTCACGACACGCGCTTTTGCCCGAATGCAACGTTCGATCACCCATTCGAGCGTGCGCATATCCATTCGCAATAATGCATCGAACTTGCGCTCGAGAAATGCGAAAAGTTCTCTATCGTCAATCACGGCATATTTGATTACTTCATAGAGGCCCGAGCGGAATTGACGTGCCGGCAACGTGCGCAAGACCGACGGGTCGGCAAGCACCAATAGAGGCGGGTAAAAGGCGCCGATGAGGTTCTTGCCTTCCGGTAAATCGACGCCAGTCTTTCCGCCAATGCCGCTGTCGGCCTGGGCAACAACCGTGGTGGGCACATGGACAATTCGGACGCCGCGCAGATAGCTTGCTGCCGCGAAGCCAGCGACATCTCCGACGACGCCGCCGCCCACAGCGACAAGCAACGCTTTGCGGTCGGCGCGGGCGCGCACGAGCTTGCGGCAAATCTCCTCGACCGTAGCGAGGCGTTTCGCGGCTTCCCGGTCGTCGAATAAAATAACCCGGTCGCGACGCACGTCCACAAGTTGACGCTCCACCGCGCGGCCCCAAAATTTCCACACGCGGGGCGACGACAACACAAACACTTCTCCGCCTTCTCGCAAGTCATCGATGAGATTGCCAAGGCGCGCGAGCGAAGCGCGGCCGCAAACCACGGGATAACCTGACGACTGCGTGCGTACATGAATTGTTTTCATTGGAAAATATGGTTATAACATCACCGTTTCGGCGGCAGTCATGACAACCGTAACAAGGTTGCGCTCTTTTCGTCGAGCATCATCGCGAGAATTTCTTTTCGAGCTCGTCGACGCTCGCTAAAACCACATGGCCGACGATCGCGAGACTCTTGGGGCTGATTTTGTCCATGGTGTCCTGCGCGGTGTGCCAGTAGCCTTCATTGATGTAATCGTTCAGGTCGATAATGTCGACGGACGAAATTCCTTTGGCCAGAAATGGATCGTGGTCATCATCGACAGGCCCGGATTCCGAGACAAAAATATCTTGATAGCCGAGCTTTGCAGCGGTTGACCATATCAGATCGGTGAGCCAGGCGGTGGACGTGCTTTCTTTTGGAATGCGCAGACCCTTTTGACCGATCATGTCCACGAGGATTACGGCCTTAACGTTCTTGGACTGACCAGTCAGTTCAAGGTTCGCGGCCATTTGACGGCTGCCATAGGTGTGATCGTCGTCGCCCCACTGCGGATTCACCGCTTCCTCTCCATCGAGGAACGCCATCCAAATTGCCACCGGCTGTTTCTTGCCGCATAGAAGCCGCGCCATTTCCAGCATGAGGCCTGTGGATGAGCCGCCGTCTTCCGCGCCGACGAAATTGTCCACGCGCTTGGTGTCGTAGTGCGTGAGCAGCAGAATGACGTCTTTGCTGTTGCCGGGCACCTTCGCCACGATATTTTTCATCGCGATGTTGCCGACGGGAGTCTGCGCATTAAAATTGTCGTCGTCGATTTGGCATCCGTCGGCGCGCAGCTCACCGGAAATATAATCTTGCGTTTTTTTGATAGCGTCCGAGCCTGATGGGCGCGGCCCAAAACTGACGAGCTTCGCCGTGTAATCGTAAGCGCGTTGGCCGTCGAAACCACCCGTTTGCTGCCGCGCGGGGGCCTTGTCCTGAGGAGCCGTGACCGGGCCGGCGGCTGCGACGCTACCTGACGCACCGACGTTTGATTTATTTCCTGCGGCGCTGCATCCCATGGCGCATGCCAGCGCTACGATCGCCAAAGATATTCGTAAGCCGCCTAACATTTGTGCTCCTTTGGGGGCTCCGCTTTCTCCATCGTTTTCACCGCCCCTTTTCGATTCTGCTGCTTCATTGCGCGTTTTGCTCGGCGATTTCACGCTTTCGCTTTTTGCGAAAAACCATGTACGACACGCCAATCCCAAGAAAATAAAGCGCGAGCATGGGCGCCATGAACACCAGCATCGTGGTTGCATCCGGCGTGGGCGTAACGATCGCAGCCACGATGGTGATGACCAAAATGGCGTATCGCAGATTCTTCCAGAGCCATTGCGGCGTGACAATGCCAAAAATCGAAAGCACGAAAATCAATACGGGAAGCTCGAAGATTGCGCCGAGCCCAACCATCACTATGAGAATCAAGTCGAAATACTCGCTGATGCTGATGAGCGGCTGGAACGGACCCTGCGGTCCCTGGAAAGTGATGAGGAACTTCAGGACGAACGGCAACAAAATGAAATACGCGAAACCGATGCCGCAGAGAAAGAGAAAAACGGACGAGAGAATGAAGGAAAGCACGGCCTTGCGTTCGTGCTTATAGAGGCCGGGCGCGACGAAAAGCCAGATTTGATGAAGGATCACGGGCAACGCGATTACCAGACCCAGATAGAAGCCCACTTTGATCAGAAGATTCACGTACTCGGCGGGACCAGTAAAAATCAGCTTGTCGGGATAATGCGCTTGCTGGAGCGCATGCACCATCGGCTGCGCGACGAAGTTGATGATCCATTTTGCGACGGAAAACCCGATGACAAATCCGATGGCGATGGCGAGCGCGGCATAAAGCAGGCGCTTGCGCAATTCGATCAGATGTTCAATCAGCGACATTTTGTCGCTGGTGTCTTCTTCGGTTCCGCGATTGGATTGAGGCAGCGCGGGCTGGCTAGGCGTGGCCATCGCTCGCCTTCTCAGAGACGGCCTCGTGGGTTGTTGGAGCGGAAGCAGGGCTGGAGGCGGCAGACTCCGGCTCGGCGGGCGCGACGGTTTGCGCGAAGTCCGGCAGCGCAGGAACGGGCTTTTCGTTGATTGCATTAGCCTCCGGCAGAGTGCCGGCTTGCGTAGCTGTCTCGGCCGCAGGCGATCTAGGTGGGGGGTTAGCTTGCTGCTTCGCCGCTTCCGAAATGCGCGTTTCCCGCTCGAGTTCGCGCATGTGCTCTTCAAATCCGGCGCGCAGGTCGCCCGTGGCGCGTCTGAATTCGGCCATCGCTTTTCCGAAGGTGCGGGCCAGTTCAGGAAGCTTTTCGGGGCCAAACACAAGCAGGGCCACCAAAAAAATAATCACCAGATGGGGCATACTCAGCATTTTTGGGGTGCGCGACCGCCTTCATTTGCATCATAGAAGAGGCTGAGAGGCGTGTCAAACCGCCTGAAAATGTGTGCTATACTGCCGTGAGAAGCATCGAGGGACGCATGCAATCATACAAACGCGGGGCTTTTCTTTTGGCGATAATCCTGATTATTGCAGCCATTTTAGGCGGACTTTACGGTCCGTCGCTCAAGGCGACGGCCGCGGGGGCCACGGATCTGCAGGAATCGGTGCAGTCGTTCGCTCGAGTACTTTCCATCGTTCAGCAGAATTACGCCGAACCCATTGACACCGACAAAATCGTATACGATGGCGCGATACCGGGGATGCTTCACGTCCTTGACCCGCACTCGAATTTCTTTGATCCCAAGCAATGGGCGCTGATGCTGGAAGAGCAGCGCGGCAATTACTACGGAGTGGGGATGCGTATCGTACCCAACGGAAACCACATCGAAGTCGTTTCCCCGTTTCCCGGAGCACCCGCCGACAGGGCCGGAATCAAACCCGGCGATTTTATTATGAAGGTGGATGGCAAAGACTGCACCGGATTCACAACGGTTCAAGTCGCGGACATACTGAAAGGTCCCAAAGGCACGGTGGTGACGATTACGCTGAGCCGCGAAGGATCGCCGAAACCGATCGTCGTAAACGTGATGCGGGACGAAATACCACAGTCCTCCGTTGAGTACTCGACGTTGCTCAAACCGGGCGTAGGGTACGTTCACGTGACCGGCTTCAGCTCGGAGACCACTGACAGCGACCTCAAAGCAGCCTTGAAGAAGCTCGATTACTCGCATCTCGACGGTTTGATTCTTGATCTTCGCGGCAACCCAGGAGGATTGCTGATGCAGGCCGTGGGGATGTCTGACTTGTTTTTGTCCAAGGATCAGCTGGTTGTTTCGCACAAGGGGCGCAATTCTTCCGAGCGCCGCTACTATGCCTTGCGCGGCAACAACGGCAACGATATTCCGGTGGTTGTGCTGGTCAACGGCGGGAGCGCTTCGGCCTCGGAGATCGTAGCGGGCGCGCTGCAGGACCATGACCGCGGGCTTGTGGCCGGGGAACGCAGCTTCGGCAAAGGCCTGGTGCAAACGCAATTTCCGCTTAGCGACAACACCATGCTGCTGCTGACAACCGCCCGTTACTACACTCCCAGCGGACGCCTGATTCAGCGCGACTACAAAGACGTATCGCTCTACGATTATGAATATAATCGCCAGCCGAATAAGGAGCCTGAAGTCAAGCTGACGGACAGCGGGCGGAAGGTCTACGGCGGCGGCGGGATCACTCCCGACATACCGGACGCGGCTCCGAAGCTGGATCCTTTTCAGCAGCTTCTTTACGGGCGCGGTGTGTTTTTCCCAGCCGATCCTTTCTTCGTTACATCGCAACCCATCGGCGTCGGTGATTTCACGCGCTACTTCATGGGCACGCATCCCACGGTCACCAAGGATTTCACGGTGGATGACGCAGTGATGAAGGAATTTTTCGGATTCCTGGATAAGCAACACATCAAGTACACGCCTGAATTGATTAGCGCCAATCTGGACTGGATTAAGAATCACATCAAGCGCGAGGCGTTCACGTACACTCTGGGCATTCCCGCGGGCTACAAGGTAGCCGTGGACAACGACGCGCAAGTCCTGAAGGCCGAAGACTTGATCCCGCAAGCGAAAGCTCTCTACGACAATGCGAAGAAAATCGTAGCCGAGCGCCAAGCCGCCGAAGAGCAGCAATAACCTCGAACACCGGACTCCCGTTCCGACATAACACGATTGGACCGCCGCGATTGCCTTACCGGCTCGGCGGAATCGTCTCTCCCTTTACCAGAACGCGCTCGAAAAAATCTGCCGTGGCAGCATAGGCGCGAATCCACGTCTTCCACATCAGGAAACCGTGAATTTCGTCCGGGAAAACAATCTGCTCGAATGGAACGTGTTGGGCGCGAAGCCGTTGCACTAAATCCACCATTTGGCTGAACGGCACGTTGCGGTCATCGTCGCCCTGAATCAGCAGTACAGGTGATTTCCACGTGGCAACGGAAGAATCTGGCGAGGAGTCGAATGCGAGCTTCGTTGCCTCTTTCACATCCGGCGCGCCTTCGCTCTGCCGCTCACCACGCGACAGAAATGCGGACCAGTCGTGCACACCGTGCATGTCCACGCCCGCTTTGAAAATATCCGAGTCGCGAGCCAGACCCATGGCCGTCAAGAACCCGCCATACGAGCCGCCCCATAAGCCGATTTCGTCGCGGTCAACAATCGGAAGATTCTGCAAATACTTTCCGGCAGCGACGATGTCTTTATACTCTGACGCGCCGCGCCAGCCACCATCGGCAGGCTCGCGGAACGCGCGGCC
>DATNDO010000175.1:0-4089 GCA_035606955.1 Candidatus Angelobacter sp. | reverse complement strand
CAGAACGTTGACAGCGTATTCAAGTTGCGGTGGTCCGACGACGTCACCTATGGCGACATACGGTTGGTGGAGGAACAGCAATTTTCTGCGTACAGTTTTGAATGGGCCGATCCGGGGCGTACTCGCGAGATGTTCGACTTGTGCGAGAAGGAAGCCAAAGCAATCCTCGGGACCAAGGGCACGCATGGGGGCATACACGCCGAAAGCGACGCTAAAAAACACGCGCCGATTCTGGCGGCGTATGATTTCTGCTTGAAGTGCTCGCACCTATTTAATGTGCTGGATTCGCGCGGAGCCATTTCAACCACGGAACGCGCGGCGCTGATTGGCCGGGTACGCGCGCTCTGTTGCCGCGTCGCGGCGGAGTACTGCGCGACGAACGGATGGAATGAAGCGGCGCAACCCATCGGCGGATTGCCACAAGCAACGGGGCAGGGGCGGCGATGAAAGAGCGCGGCGAATTCCTTTTTGAAATTGGATGCGAAGAGATTCCGGCCGGACTGATTCCGAAAGCCTGCATCGAACTTCAACAAATACTTGAAAAGCATTTTATCGCGAACGGAATTTCGATTGGGGCGATTCGAACGTGGGGAGCGCCGAGAAGATTGGGCGCGAGTTCGGACGCAGTGCTGCTGCATCAACCGGATCAAGAGAAAGAAATTCTCGGACCGCCGAAATCGGTTGCGTTTGACAATGTCGGCCAGCCGACACGCGCCGCAGAAAGTTTTTCCGAGAAGCAGGGAATACCTCTAGCGAAACTTTATCTTGCGCAAACGGCACGCGGCGAATATTTGGCCGCAAAGCAGATTGTTTACGGGCGCAATGCGAAAGACATTCTCGCGGAAATTTTGCCGCAGGCGATGCGCGAACTTTCTTTTCCGCGCTCAATGTATTGGACCGGCAAGAAGGGTGCGCGATTCACCCGGCCAGTGCGATGGATCGTTGCATTGTTGGCCGGACAGATTGTTAAGGTGGAATATGAAGGGATCGCGGCTGGGGACACGACGGAGGGGCATCGTTTCCTTGGAAAGTCGAAAATTCGCGTCACGAGCAAGAAAGATTATCAAGCGAAACTCCGGCGCAACTTCGTGATTGCGGAGCCCGCGGAACGGCGCAAGAAAATCGAGAAGGAAATTCGCGCCCTGACCGCAAAAAAGAAATGGCGCACGCACGAAGACGCAGGGCTTTTGGACTTGGTCGTCTACCTGAACGAGTATCCTTCGGTGATCGCCGGAGGATTCGACCCCACGTATCTGGATATACCCTCGGAAATATTGATTACGGTGATGCGCGACCATCAGAAATACTTTGCCGTTGAGGGACGCGACGGGGAACTGGAGCCTCAATTCCTCGCCGTGATCAATCTTGATAAGGATCGCGCGGGACTCGTTCGCGCGGGACACGAGCGCGTGCTGCGCGCGCGGCTGGCGGATGCGCAATTTTTCTGGGAATCGGACCAGAAGCGAAAGCTCGGCGATTACCTGGAGAAGCTGGCGCACGTCACGTTCGAATCGAGATTGGGAAGCTACCGCGACAAGACGGATCGCGTGCGCGATTTGGCGAGGTGGATTTCTGGGCAGTGGTTCGACTCAGGAATTCACGGCGCGGATGTGAGTGCGGCCGACCGTGCTGCGGAGTTGGCCAAATGCGATCTCGCAACAGGCATGGTGCGAGAGTTCACGGAGCTGCAGGGAGTCGTTGGCGGGCTCTACGCGCGCGCGCAAGGAGAGGACGAAGCCGTTTCGTGGGCGATTTACGACCAGTACAAACCCGTGGGCGTGGAGGATTCCATTCCGCGAAATTTGACGGGCTGCGCGGTGTCGCTTGCGGACAAGCTGGATTCTCTCGTGGCGTGTTTTGCGGTGGGAATCATTCCATCGGGTTCAAGTGATGCTTTCGCATTGCGTCGCGCCGCGTCCGGCGTGGTTCAGATTTTACTTGAGCGCAAATTGCCATTCTCACTGTCCGCGGCAATTTCAGCGAGTTCGAAGGGACTTGCCGCGCATAAGCCGGGAATCACCGTTGCGCCTGAGCTGGAGAAGAAGGTGCTGGAGTTTATCGGCGAGCGCGCGAAGTATTTGCTGCGCGAGAAACAGGGATTCGCGTACGACGAAGTGAACGCCGCGATGGCAGCGAGTTCAGATGATTTGTTGGACGTGCGCAGCCGCATCATGGCGCTCAAGAGCATACGCCACTCGAAGAATTTCGCGCCGCTGGCGATAGCCTTCAAGCGCATCAGGAAAATAGTCGAGAAGGCCGGCCCTGGTGATGGGGAAGGCGTCGCGGTAAAGTCGGAGCTATTTCGGGAAGAAGCCGAGAAGCAGCTTCATCGCGAGGCGCTGGTGCTGGCGGAACGCGCGGCGGCGCACAAACGAGCCGGGCGGTACAAGGAAGCATTGGAATCCATTTCAGAATTGCGTCCGACCGTCGACCGATTCTTCGATGATGTAATGGTGATGGACGAGGATGCGGCAGTGCGGAAAAATCGATTGGCATTGCTCGGGGGTTTGTTGCGAGAATTTTCGACCATCGCAGATTTTTCGGAAATGGTTGCGGAAGAGAAGTGAAGAGCAAATGTTAAAGTAGAAATTTAATTCTGCAAATCCATTTGTCGGCCGAAATCTCTGTCGGCGCGTCGACATTTTTTCTGAAATTTTCAGTGAAATAAACTTCGAGTAAAAGGTGAGGACTAGTGAAATACGTTTATTACTTTGGAGCAGGAAAAGCAGAAGGCAATGGACAGATGAAAGACGTTCTCGGCGGCAAAGGTGCCGGTCTTGCGGAGATGACGCGGATCGGACTGCCGGTTCCCGCGGGATTCACGATCTCCACCGAGACTTGCGATTACTACCTCAAGCACGGCCGAAAGTATCCTAAGGAATTGGCAGCGCAGGTGAACGCCAACCTCGCGCGCTTGGAGAAAACGACGGGCAAGAAATTGGGCGACGCGAAGGATCCGCTTCTCGTGAGCGTGCGATCTGGCTCGGCGCGCTCCATGCCGGGAATGATGGAGACGATTCTGAACCTCGGACTCAATTCGCGTTCGGTGGTTGGCCTCGCAACAGTAACGGGCAACGAGCGCTTTGCTTACGATGCCTTCCGCCGTTTCGTTCAGATGTACTCGTCGGTTGTGATTGGACTGCCGAAAGATGAGTTGGAAGAGAAGCTGCGCGACTTAAAGGTTCGCTTTAAGGTAAAGGACGACACGCAAGTTCCCGCTGAAGGCTGGCGGGACCTGGTTGGTGAGTACAAAAAATATTTCCGCGGCAAAACAGGCAAGGATTTTCCGGAAGATCCGCAGGAACAACTGTGGGGAGCGATTGGCGCAGTGTTCGAATCGTGGATGGGTGAGAAAGCGGTGACCTACCGTCGCGTGGAAAAAATCACGGGCCTGTTGGGTACGGCCGTAAACGTAGTGCAGATGGTCTTCGGAAACCGCGGCGAAAACTCCGGCACGGGCGTTTGCTTCACGCGCGACCCCTCGACGGGGGAGAAGATTTTCTTTGGCGATTTCCTGATTGACGCGCAGGGCGAAGACGTCGTCGCGGGAATCCGGACGCCGATGCATTTGAGCGAAATGGCGAAGCTCATGCCGAAAGTTTATAAACAACTTGAGGGTGTGCGGCAGAAGCTTGAACACCATTATCGCGATATGCAGGATCTGGAATTCACGGTGGAGGATGGAAAGCTGTACATGCTGCAAACGCGTACCGGGAAACGTTCGCCGGGAGCCACGTTCCAGGTGGCGATGGACATGGCGAATGAAGGATTAATCTCCCGCGAAGAAGCGCTGCAAAGAATTCAGCCGGAGGACGTCGAGCGGTTGTTTTATCCCGTAATTGCGCCCACAGCGACAAGAGATGAGTTGACGAAACGCAAGATAGCGACCGGCGTGAATGCCGTGCCGGGAGCTGCGACCGGCAAAGCAGTGTTCACCGCGCACGAAGCGGAAGAGTGGGCGCTGCGCGGAGAAAAGGTGATTCTTGTGCGCCGGGAAACAAGTCCCGAGGACGTGGGCGGAATGAACGCAGCGCAGGGAATTTTGACGGCCACGGGAGGCAAGACGAGCCACGCGGCAGTGGTCGCGCG
>DATNDO010000026.1:0-3418 GCA_035606955.1 Candidatus Angelobacter sp. | reverse complement strand
TTCGACGGGACAGCCGCGACGGGCGCGGTCTTGCTGAAGAGCAGAATCTTGTCCGCGGTGGCGTCGGCGACCGTGGGGAATTTCTTCAGCGCCCTTTTCGCGTCGGGCAGCGGACGCTTCATCACGGCGCGCATGTTGCCGCCGAATTCTTCCAGGACGCGCGCGGCGATGTCGCGAAAACGTTGCGCGCGCAGCTCCGGCATCATGCCGCCCGGGCGCGCCGCATCGCGCAGAGCTTCGTCGGATGCGGCGAGGATTTTTTTTGGCGCGAGGCCGATTTGTTTTTTGAGCGCCTGAAAACCTTTGTCGCAACGCTCGTCGGATTGCGGATAGCCTGCGTTGCGGTGCAGGATCATCTCGTAGGGATCCGTCGGATACGGACGCTTCGGCGGGCCGTAATGTTTTTCGAGGCGGTCCAGAATCTGCACCACGCGCTTGGAGAGCGTTCGCGCGGGACGAAGCCGCAAGGCGGTCGCCTCTTTGAAGGTTTCGGGCATCGGCTGGGCGAAATCTTAGCACAGCTGCTAACCCGGCGCGGAGTATGCGCATCGAAACCGGGTGTAAAAGCGGCATTGAAAGTTTACGCGAAAGTTGTCACTCTAGTATTCCCCCGGCCGTTGCAATCAGATTCCCAGAGCAACAAGAAAAGAGCGCGGCGAGACAACCGCGCGCCTGACAATTTCATCTGCTGGTTCATGGCCCAGTTTCCTGAACCGCGAAAGGCTGACGATGAAAGGGTTCGTATTATGTTTCGCGCTGCTGCTGATGATGATTCCGGCAAGCGCACAACAGCCGGTGAGAGGTTTGAAGCAGGGCGTGACCGTGGAATTCGCTGGCGGATTCGCGCGCACGCAATTCAACAACGGCGGGAGCGGCTACCCGAACATGAATGGATTTTTCGGCAGCGTGGGCGTCAACCTTCTGCCGTGGCTCCAGCTGCAGGCGGACGCGAGCGCGCAGTATGGTTCCCTGACGGGCGCGACCACGAATATTTATGGCAATCATTTCGGGCCGCGTATTTTTTATCGGCCATTCCATTCCCACACGTTCGTCGCCTTTGGCGAATTTCTGGTGGGCGGCTCGCGGCTGGATTTGAATGTTAAGGGTCCGGGCGGCGCGCGATTTTCGGAGAACGGATTCTCGTTCAAAGCGGGTGGCGGCCTGGACTACCACATCTCGCCGCACTGGTCGGTGCGTCTGTTTGACGCGGATTACTACCGCACTTCATTTTTAACGACGCACCAAAATAACTTGTGGATCTCGACGGGAATCGTTTTCACGCTGGGGCGCAATCGCACGCCGCATTGATTCCACTGGCCGCGCGAACAGGAGCAAGTCAGGAAATCGAGTTCGCGCGAAAACTTGACGGGGCGCCAACGCTGCGATATTAAGTAAAGCGTTGGCATTTTATTTGGGAGCCCAGCCCTATGAAACGCCTCGCCACAGTGCTGTTCGCCGTAAGTTTGTTCTCGTTGCCCGCATGGAGCGCGCCGTCTTCCATCGGTCAGGTGCACGTCAACGCAGGTTCAGTCCTGAATTTTCAGTTGCAGACCCGCCTGAAGGCATCAAATTCCGACGCCATGGATGAATTCCCCGCCGGAACCGTAATGCGCGTCAAAATGCTCGAAACCATTGACTCGACGCGCGACGCCGACGGCACGCCGTTTCGCGGAGTTTTGGTGTCATCGCTCGCGTCAGGCACGGAGATCGTCGCGCACACAGACGCGGCAGTGACAGGCATGCTGGTCCTGCTGCGCAGCCGCGAACATCCGGACGGGTTCCGGTATGTGTTGCTGGTCACGCGAATTTCCGACGGCGCGAAATCGTATCCGGTGACGGCGTCGCTGTCTTCTTCGCTGTACGATTCGTCTGACAAAAGCGCAAAAGAAAATCAACGCTAGTTCCCTGCTGCTCGCCCCGTCACGATAAGCTCACCTGAAAAGCGCGCTGGCGATTGTTCGCGTTGCGGGCGAGTGGTACACTCTGCGCATGGCCAAGAAAAAACTGAAGCGCAAGAAGAAAACAGTTCGCGCGAAAAGTGCGCGTAAGAAAATTGTGACGCGCAAAAAGAAAGCAACGAAGCGTGGCAATGTTGGCGCGAAGAAGCGACCGACTGGTAAGACCGCAGCGGCGAGCGCGAGAAAGGCGGCGCGCAAGAATAAAGCGGCGCGACGAGAACGGCTTTCGCGCGGCGTTCGTTCCGTCGGCAACGACATTGCGGTGATCAGCGTAGGCCCGGGTTCTGGCAGCGCCGGACAATCGGGCGACATTCAAGGACTGACCGACGTAGAAACGGCGGATTCGGAGAGCGTCCGCGAACTTGTCGAGGACGGGCAGGACTACGAAGCGGGAATTATTGACGGCATCGAGAACGCTCCGGACGCCGACCAAGGCGAAATCAAAACGCGGGAAGTTCCCGAGGACGAAATCCCTCCCCCCGGCAAACGTAACACGCTGTAACGCGTGCGTCGCCGCCAAATCCATTCACAATAATTTCGCGCAAGCTGAACCGCATTCCGGCGAGTCCACGCGCCTGTTCGTCAATTCCCTTCCCAATGATTCCTCGGCGCAGCGAACTATTTGCGGCCTGGGCTATACTCTGCAGGCTGCGAACATTCGCGGCGAAGAATCGCCGGCTCGGAGGACATTCATGAGGCGTTGCTTGATTGTGTTGTGCTGCGCGGTAGCCGGTTGCGTGGTAAGCGGGCGCGCGTTCGCGCAACAGGCGAGCGTGCCGGAAATTCCCTACCAGTCGGTGCCGAACTTCCTGAAGTTGCCCACCGGTATGTATCTGGGCGAAGCGTCCGGAGTGGCGGTGAATTCGAAGGGTCACGTGTTTGTTTTCTCGCGCGGGAATACGACAGGACCAGCTTATGGAGCGGCAGCGGCGCAACTGCTCGAATTCGATTCGCACGGATATTTTTACCGCGAGATCGGGCACAATTTGTACGCGTGGTCGTTCGCGCACACGGTGAAGGTGGACGCGCACGACAACATTTGGGCGACGGACAAAGGCTCGGACATGGTGATCAAATTCGATCCCCAAGGCCGCGTGGCGATGGTGTTCGGGCGCAAGCAGGAAGCCGCGGACGAGCACACAGGCCCGCTCGCGCATCCAAAGCCGCCGCTGCCTCCCGTCGACGGAATGTTCCGGCAGGTGACGGACGTGGCGTGGGACGCGGCGGGCAACGCGTACATCAGCGACGGCTACATCAATTCGCGCGTGGCGAAAGTTGACAAGGATGGAAATTGGCTGATGTCCTGGGGCGAGCCGGGCGACGGGCTGGGACAATTCAATACGCCGCACAGCATCGCGGTCGACGCGAACGGAAATGTTTACGTGGCGGATCGCGGCAACCGGCGCATTCAGGTTTTCGACGGCGACGGGAAATTTCTGCGGCAAATCACGATTGATGTG